>NZ_JBHSHG010000001.1:674037-1011056 GCF_042652865.1 Exiguobacterium profundum | reverse complement strand
CGGGCTGCGACTCCGACAGCGGCGGCTGAACTCGCTACCGCGATGATTGATGCGCAGCGAAAAGATGTAGAACGTTTGGATAACCATCTGCACAAAGCCGTCAGAGACCAATTGGATGATTCGCGAACCCGTGTGGAACGGATGATCAATAGCTATGGATTAAAATCACCGAGGTACACGATATCTCAGAAACGGGAACGATTCGCCCAGTCGGAAATCCGTCTCGAGCAAGGGATGAGGCGACATCTCACCCAAGCCACTCATCAGCTCCGTCAGTTGTCACAGCAGCTAGATGTAAAACGATTTTCAAAAACGTTGTCCAAGCAAGGGGAAGAAGTCAATCATATGGTCGAGCGACTCCGTCGAACGAAGCCATTAGAACAAGCAACGCTTCAATTTGCACAACAGGTTGGACGATTGCATGCAGTCAGTCCACTCGCCGTCTTGTCACGTGGATATACGTTCATCGAACAAGATGGGATCTATGTGCAGAACGTGAAACAATTACGCGATGGTGATGTCTCGATTCGTTTTCGGGATGGTCATGCAATCGCTGAGGTGAAGGAGAGGATTGTCGGTGACGAAGAAAGAACAGACATTTGAGGCGGCGCTCGAGCGCCTCGAACAGATCGTCGCGCAACTCGAGAGCGGTGATGTCCCATTAGAGGAAGCGATGACCCTATATGAGGAAGGTGTCCGCTTGTCTGCATTGTGCCAGACAAAACTCTCTGCCGCCGAGAAAAAAATGGATGAAATTTTAGAACTTGATGGGACGCTTCGTGAAAAAGGAGGATCCGCATGAACCGTACCGATGACTTGAACAAGTGGAAACGGACCGTCGAACTGGCGATGCAGGAACTCATTGAGTCGAGTGAGATGCCGAAACGATTACGAGACGCAATGACGTATTCTTTAGAGGCTGGCGGGAAACGCATTCGTCCTGCTCTCGTCTATGCCGTCCTTGAAACGTATAGCATGTCACTCGAGCGAGGACGAGAGGTGGCGGCGAGTTTAGAGATGGTTCATACATACTCACTCATCCATGATGATTTGCCGGCCATGGATGATGACGATCTTCGTCGTGGACGACCGACCAATCATCGTCAGTTTGATGAAGCGACCGCTATTTTGGCTGGGGACGCCTTATTGACGGACGCATTCCGTATTCTCACACAGATGCCACTCCCTGCGCTAGATGTCGTCGAGATTATTCGTATTTTCGGATTGGCGGCCGGTAGCTCAGGTATGGTCGGTGGCCAGTTGGATGATATGCTGGCTGAAAAGCGGAACGACGTCACACTTGAAGAGCTCAAATCCATTCATGAACGGAAGACAGGTGCGCTACTCGTCTATGCACTTGAAGCCGGTGCGATTTTGGCGGGCGCATCGGTGGAAGATCGGATGCACCTCAAACAGTTCGGACGTCATCTTGGCATCGCTTTTCAGATTCAAGACGATATCCTCGATGTCGTCGGAGATGAACAAACAATCGGAAAACGCGTCGGCTCAGATGAATTGAATGACAAGACGACTTATCCGAAGCTTCTCGGCTTAGAGGGAGCGAAGCAAGCTCTTGAGCAAGAAGTGGGAGCGGCACACGCTGCAATTGAATCACTTTCAGTTCCAGCGCCGTTGCTTCTTGAGATGCTATCATTTGTAGTGAAACGAAATCATTGACCTCGGTGACACGATGAGCACATCGTGTCACCTTTGTTTTGGGGAATGTGTGGCATATGCCGTCACATTCTTGTAAAATGTAAGGTACGAATCAGTAAAATGTGAGGAGAAAGGATGGTCATTATGGACTTGACATCCATTCAAGACCCGTCGTTCCTGAAACGGATGTCTGTATCAGAGCTCGAATCGCTCGGTTCAGACATTAGACGATTCTTGATTGAAAAATTGGCAGTGACGGGAGGGCATTTGGCGCCAAACTTGGGAGTTGTAGAGTTGACGCTTGCCTTGCACCGTGTATTTGACAGTCCGAAAGACCAACTCGTATGGGACGTCGGTCATCAAGCATACGTTCATAAAATTTTGACAGGACGTACGAACCAGTTTGATACTCTCCGACAATACAATGGGTTATGTGGTTTCCCGAAACGTTGTGAGAGCGAGCATGATGTGTGGGAAACAGGGCACAGTTCGACTTCCCTCTCTGCAGCCATGGGGATTGCGATTGCGAATGAATTGAAAGGGCGCGCCAACGATCGTGCCATCGCCATCATCGGGGACGGTGCTTTGACTGGGGGGATGGCACTTGAAGCCCTCAATCACATCGGTGCCGAGAAACAGAACGTGATTGTCATTCTAAATGATAACGAGATGTCGATTGCGCCGAACGTAGGAGCGATGCATAATATGCTTGGTCGTATCCGGGCATCGCGCAAGTTGAAGCATGCTCGAGAAGAAATGGAGTCACTCATCAAACACATCCCGCTCGTCGGGAGTTCACTTGAACGGAGCGGGGAACGGGTGAAGGACCTCTTAAAATCTGCTCTCATTCCGGGAACGTTCTTTGAAGAACTTGGCTTCACTTACTTTGGACCTACAGATGGGCATGATTTGAAAGACTTGCTCGAAACGCTTGAGTACGCGAAGAAAATCGACGGTCCGGTTCTCGTCCACGTCATTACGAAAAAAGGGAAGGGATATCGTCCGGCTGAATTGGACGGTGTCGGAACATGGCACGGTCTTGGACCTTATAAAATTGAATCCGGTGAAGTCATCAAAGGCAAACCGAAAGGACCGAGCTATTCGAAAGTCGTCGCGGAGACGATCACGAAAGTGGCGGAGTCAGACGAACGGGTGACGTTGATCACACCAGCGATGAGTGTCGGTTCGAAACTCGATTGCTTTACGAAGAAATTCCCGGAGCGTATGTTTGATGTCGGAATTGCCGAGCAACATGCGGTCACCCTCGCTGGGGGACAGGCGACGCAAGGGTTGAAACCGGTCGTCTCGATTTATTCGACCTTCTTCCAACGCGCGTATGATCAACTAGTCCATGACATTTGTCGTCAAAACTTGAACGTCGTGTTCACGATTGACCGATCTGGACTTGTCGGAGCGGATGGAGAGACGCACCAAGGTGTGTTCGATATCGCCTTCATGCGTCACGTGCCAAACATTCGAATTTTGATGGCGAAAGATGAAGAAGAATTACAACAACTCGTCTATTCTGCACTCCGTTACGATGGTGGACCGATTGCGATTCGTTTCCCGCGTGGTGAAGGGATCGGTGTTCCGATGAGTGAGACGCTTCAAGAAATTTCACTCGATGATTGGGAAGTCGAGGCAGAAGGGACAGATGTCGCTATCTTGACGTTCGGTCCCCAAGTGCAAGACGCCCTCGAAGTCCGAGCACTATTAGAAGGTAAGCTCAGTGTGCGCGTCATTAACTGTCGTAGCATCAAGCCGCTCGATGATGCGATGCTGACTTCACTTTATGCAGAGGGGATTCCGCTCGTGACATTAGAAGAGGCTGCTCTCGCCGGTGGCTTTGGAAGTAGCGTGCTTGAACACGCGAATGAAGCCGGAGCGTTTCCACGGATTCAACGTCTCGGTATTCCGGATCGATATATCGAGCATGGCGGTGTCAACCAGCTCCTAGAAGAGATTGGACTGCGACCTGCCCAAATGGCGGAATCGATTGAACGGTTCGTCATGGAGACAAATCGACAGAATGTGTGAGGGATTATGGAAAAAAGAAAGAAAACTAGATTAGATGTATTGCTCGTCGAACGTGGACTTGCTGAAACACGGGAAAAGGCAAAACGGTCGGTCATGGCCGGTCTCGTCTATAGTGGGACAGAACGTCTAGACAAGGCGGGCGATAAAGTGTTTGATGATATCCCTCTCGAAGTGAAGGGTCAAGTTCTTCCTTATGTTGGACGTGGCGGCTTGAAGCTCGAGAAAGCGCTCCACGTCTTCCCGCTCGATGTCTTTGGACGAGTCGGAATCGACATCGGCTCATCGACGGGTGGGTTCACGGACTGTGCGCTTCAAAACGGCGCGACTCAAATGTACGCGGTCGATGTCGGCTATAATCAGCTTGCCTGGAAACTACGGAGCGATGATCGCGTCGTCGTCATGGAGCGGATGAACTTCCGCCACGCGACGGCCGATCAGTTCCCGATTCAACCAGATTTCGCAACGATTGACGTCTCTTTTATCTCGCTTCGTCTGATGGTGCCACCGTTGAAACAAATTTTGAAGCAAGACGGTGTCGTCATGGCGCTCGTCAAACCTCAATTTGAAGCAGGGAAGGCCGATGTCGGGAAAAAAGGAATTGTTCGGGACCGTAACGTCCATGAACGAGTCGCAAGCGATATGGTCCGATACTTCGCATCGGAAGGCTTCTTTGTCGAAGCTTTGGATTACTCTCCAATCACTGGAGGGGATGGGAACATCGAGTTTCTTCTCTTCGCTCGGTACACAGGAGTAGGTGGCGTCTCGCCATCGCTACAAGTCGAAGAGGTCGTAAACGCGGCCCATGCCAAACTTAAGGGATAAAATGATGCTACAGACCTCTTCGTCTGTAGCTTTTTCCTTTACTCGTCTACTAGATGGGGAATGGTGGAAATCCCACCTGGAATGCTAGACCTTTTTTCGACAATACTTTAGAATGATAATGTGTATGTGAAACGAAAAATGAGGTGTCAGCGCTTATGAACAAAGGACAGCGATTGATTAAAATTCGAGACATCGTGACGAATCGAGAAATCGAGACGCAAGATGAGTTAGTGGATGAGCTACGTCGCTCGGGGTATCCGGTCACACAGGCAACCGTGTCTCGGGATATTAAAGAGTTACATCTGGTCAAAGTCCCATTGAACGATGGACGGTATAAATATAGCTTGCCTGCGGATCAACGTTTTAATCCATACGGTAAAATGAAGCGAATCCTTAGTGACAGTTTCGTCTCGGTCGATTCTGCTCAAAATTTGGTCGTCATGAAAGTGCTTCCGGGGAATGCTGATGCAATCGGTGTCTTGATCGATCATTTATCTTGGGATGAATTGATTGGAACGGTGTGTGGAGATGATACGATTTTAATGATTGCACGTGATGAAGAGAAAGCGAAGCAAATCATCGATCGACTACTCGGAATGTTATGAGGTGAACGTACGTATGTTAGCAGAACTATCAATCAAACAGTTTGCGATTATTGACGAATTAAACATTCCGTTTAATCGAGGTATGACTGTGCTCACAGGTGAGACAGGTGCCGGTAAATCGATCTTGTTGGATGCGATTGGATTGCTTGTTGGAGGACGTGGCTCAAGTGAGTTCGTGCGATATGGTCAAGATAAAGCTGAAATCGAAGGTCTGTTCATGATTGAACCGGATCACCCGGTCATCGAAGCGGCCGAACAATATGGCATCGATGTTGAAGATGGGACAGTCATCTTACGTCGAGACCTACATAGTAGCGGGAAGAGCGTCTGCCGTGTGAACGGGAAAATGATGCCGCTCTCGACGTTACGGGAGTTCGGACGGCTCCTGGTCGATATTCACGGTCAACATGAACATCAACATTTAATGGATGCGGAATTTCACCTTGGCATATTAGACCATTTCGCCGAAAAAGAAATCAGTCCGTTAGTCGAGGAATATCAAACGGCATTTGCGGCCTGGAAACAAGTCGCCGATGAATTGAAGCGTCTTAGTCAAAGTGAGCAGGAGCTTGCTCAACGAATGGATCTTTTGTCGTTTCAAACGAAAGAAATCGAAGCGGCTGAATTAAAAGTTGGGGAAGAACAGGCGTTGACAGAAGAACGGGATGAATTGGCCAACTTTGAACGCATTCATCAACACATTCGTCTCTCGTATGAGGCGGTTGCCGAGGAGTCAAATGGACTCGATCAAATCGGAGTGGCGATGCGCGAGATGGAAGAGGCGTCACAGCTCTCTTCGTCTTTGACATCTGTATCGGAGACAATCTCTAACGCTTATTATTTGTTGGAGGATGCAAAGTTTCAACTCCGGGACCAGTTAGATTCGCTCGAATTTGACCCGATTCGATTGGATGAGATTGAGTCACGATTGGCTCTTTTCCAGCAATTGAAACGAAAGTATGGGACGACCATCGAAGAAGTCATCACCTATGGCGAACAAGTGTCGGATGAATTGAAGTCGATGACGAACCGGGAAGAGCATTTACAAACGCTCTCAGATGAACTCATTCGATTAGAGCAAATTGCAAGAGAAGCTGGCAAGAGACTGTCTTCAGCGCGTAAGATGGCTGCGGAGTCGCTTCAGCATGCGATTCATCGAGAGTTGAAAGAACTATATATGGAAAAAACAGCGTTCGAGGTCCGTTTTAAAACTACATCGCTTAAACAAGATGGTTTAGATGACGTAGAGTTTTACATGATGACGAACGTTGGAGAACCGTTCAAACCACTCGCAAAAGTCGCTTCAGGAGGAGAGCTTTCCCGTGTCATGCTCGCACTCAAATCAATCTTCTCAAGAACGGTCGGAGTGGCCTCCATTATTTTTGACGAGGTCGACACAGGGGTCTCTGGACGTGTCGCGCAGGCGATGGGTGAAAAAATCTTCCGACTTTCTGTCGGCTCTCAAGTCCTCTGTATCACGCACTTGGCACAAGTTGCTGCGATGGCAGACCAACATCTTTACATTACGAAAACCGAAACGAATGAACGGACGAAAACAAATGTGACGTCCCTCGACCGTGAAAGTCGAATCGACGAATTGGGTCGCATGATTGCTGGCGCTCAAATGACAGACTTGACGAAGCAACACGTCGAAGAATTACTTGAGATGTCACAACAAGTAAAACAGAAGTTCATCAAAGGAGTGTCATAAGTGATTACATTATGTATTGCGGACGACAATCGAGAAATCGTCGATTTGTTGAGCCGACAACTAGAATCTGAGCCTGATCTTCGTGTCGTAGGTACGGCACACGATGGAGAAACATGCTTGGATGTCGTCAAGACACACCAACCGGATGTACTCTTACTCGATATTATCATGCCGCATTTGGATGGAATCGGAGTATTGCAACGCCTAAATGAAGAATTAGGTGATGACAAACCGGAAGTGATCATGTTGAGCGCGTTTGGAAAAGATGAAGTGACGAAACAGGCCGTGCAACTCGGGGCCTCTTATTTTCTCGTCAAACCGTTCAATATTCAACAGTTATTAACGAAAATTCGTGAATTGTCAGAAGGAACAAATCGAGAATTCGACGGAATGACGCCAGAAGAAATTGAAATCTCACTCCTGCTTCAGCAACTCGGAATCTCTCCGCGAATCAAAGGGTTCAAGTATATCCGTCAAGCTGTCATTTACGTGCGAGAACGGCAAGATTTGCTCGGTCTCATCACGAAAGAATTATATCCGATGGTCGCAAAAGAGCATGAGACGACATCTTCTCGTGTAGAACGAGCAATGCGTCATGCAATCAAGACGGCATGGGAGAACGGCATGCGCGATCATGAGATGTTCGAAGGGCGACCGGAGCGTGAGCGAAGCCCGAAAAACTCGGAGTTTATCTCGTACTTCGTCACGTATGTATCGTTTAAGAATAATTGAATCATTTCATGAGGACTAAGTCGTGATGGGACTTAGTCTTTTTTGATGAAACAATTACTTTCAGATTTATTTACTTTATGAAAGAAAGCGCTTGCAAAATGATGGGCCTTTGTTATAATAAAGATGTACCAAGTTACTTGGACAAGCGTCAGATGAACGCTTTTCAAACTTGTTCCGGAGCAACGTTTGAAGAAACCAAAATCATCTCGGTTCGCTATCCGATTATAGCTCAGAGGTGGGAACGACACCTCAAGTCGTTAATGTCCCGACGTGAGGTCGCGACAGTCGCTCATTCGCGAGGCGATTCTATTATCAACTCGAAGCTAGGGGTTGGTATAGGAAAAAACAATCGTTCAGTTAACCAAAAGGAGTGTTGTCAACCGTTGAACAGTTTATGGCAAGCGTTCGACTTCACGATGGATGGTTCGACATGATCCGATAAGTAAATCAGTTAGTAACTCGAATGGTAAGATTCCGTTCACGCAAGACGGCAGTTACTAAAGTTCTTTCATACTTCTTCATTAAGAAGACGTTGGATTTCATGTCAAAGTAAGTAACGTAGTTTGAAAGGAGATCATCCGTAGTGATCACAATTCAATATGAATAAAAGGTTCCGCACTTGAAATGAAGTCAAGTTAGGGAACCTTTTTTGTGTGCTTATGAGTCGAGGCGTTGTACTTTTCCTGTTTTTTTGTCGCGGTTAAAAATATAGCCAGCTACAAATCCGATCCCGCCCATGGCGAGCAGAAGCCCAAAGGTGCCCTGCAACATGGAGGCGGCAGCGAGTGAATCGAACCATGAAAACGGTGCGCTCGTCTTCAAAAAGAAGCTATCGCGTAGCAATTTGATTCCGTAAACACCTAATAACCCAGGGACGATTAAGATTAGAAGCGCGATAAAACGCATGCAATCTCCTCCTTTACCATACATTATTTTAACAGAAATCGATCTGTTCGACACGGTCTATTTTTGGGCAGCTTGCGAATCAGGTGAGGATTCAGTAGCATGAAATAGAGAAGAGAGTTGATGGGGGAATCGGTATGAATAAACGATTGATGATTGTCGGAGCTGGTAAAGGCGGGACTGAGGTATTAAATATGTTGATGGATTCACCATTGGCGACCATTATCGCGGTTGTAGATTCTGATGCATCTGCCGAAGGAATAGCCTTTGCTAAAAGTTATGGCATATCTGTGGCGGACGATTGGAAACAGTATGCGGATGCGACTCTAGATTTTGTCATCGAAACGACGGGGAAGCATCAAACGTTTGAACAATTAAAGGATCATTTCAAAGATGCAGTCGTCTTACCAGGGGAATTTATTCGGATTGTGGTCGAACGATTGAAACAGAATCAACAAATGCTCGAGGCCATCATTGAATGTACGAGTGAGGCCATCTCGGTCGCAGATCATCACGGTAACACGATTTTGATCAATCCGTCTTATACACGGTTGACCGGATTCAAAAAAGAAGATGTGGTCGACAAACCAGCGACGGCAGATATCGGGATGCAGGAAAGCGTCCATTTAAAAGTACTATCGACCGGGCAAGGCGTTCGGGACATCCGGATGCAAATTGGGGCGACACGACGAGATATTCTTGTGAATGCGGAACCGATCATCGTCGAAGGGAAGTTGCGAGGATCGGTCGGGGTCATTCGTGACGTATCTCAGATTCGTGCACTGCGTGATGAATTGCAGGAGGCAAAGACACGCATCCGGAATCTAGAAGCGAAATATCAGTTTGCCGATATCATTGCGACGAGTGATGCCATGCGATTTGTCATCGAACAGGCGAAACTTGCGGCTGTGACCCCCGTGACGGTATTGATTCGCGGAGAATCGGGAACAGGAAAGGAACTGTTCGCCCACGCCATTCATGGAGAATCTCCTCGAAAATATAAAAAGTTCATTCGCGTGAACTGTGCGGCGATTTCACCGACGCTACTTGAAAGTGAGCTATTCGGTTATGAAGATGGAGCCTTCAGTGGGGCTAAACGTGGTGGGAAAACAGGATATTTCGAAGAAGCGGATGGCGGTTCACTCTTTCTAGACGAAATCGGGGAGCTCCCCCTTGATGTCCAAGTGAAGCTTTTACGTGTCCTTCAGGAAAATGAAATTGTCCGTGTCGGAGGGACGACGGCAATCCCAATCGATGTCCGAATCATTGCCGCAACGAATGCCGATCTCGAACAAAAAGTAGCAGACGGAACATTCCGGGAAGATTTGTATTACCGAATCAATCGGATGCCGATCCATATCCCACCATTACGTGAGCGACTGAATGAACTCGAGGCACTATGTGAACGGATGATCCGGAAACTGAATCAAGAATACGGTCGTAGTGTACGTGGCGTTGACGAAGATGCCTTAACATTACTGAAGAGCCAGCATTGGAAAGGGAATGTGAGAGAACTGGAGAATGTGATCGGTCGTGCGATGATTTATATGGCAAGCTCCGAACAGTGGATTGCCCCACATCATTTGCAGTTATCCAATCGTTCCACGAGTCAAAAAGTAGTCGAATCTGGAACGTTTCACGAGGCAGTTGCAAAATATGAACGCGATTTGATTGAACGAGCAATTGAAGAGGCAGGCGGCAACAAATCAGAAGCAGCCCGCCGATTAAAGATTTCGATCCGAACATTATACAATAAACTCGGAACCACGCAATAATTTGCATGAACATTACTGCATGGTAAGCATTAATTTGCATGGTCATCCGCATTATAAAGCGCTTACAATTTAGGAAACAAACTTGCTTATGATATAGTGTAGAGAGCAAGGGGGGACAATGATGAATTTTGAACGGATGCTGACGAACGCAAAAGAGTTAGAAGGCTGTACCGTGTCCATTGCGGGGGCGGCGGACGAAGAAGTCATCCGGGCCGTAAAACTCGCTACGGATCATGGACTGTCACGCTTCATTTTGTTCGGTGAAGCTCGAGAGATCCGAAAGTTATGTGAACAGCATGGAATCGATGAGTCAGCCGTCGATATTTTACATGCGAAAGGTGACGTTGAGATTGCGCGACGTGCCGCATTAGCTGTGAAAAATAAAGAGGCGGACGTCCTCATGAAGGGGATGGTGTCGACATCGACATTTATGAAAGCCGTCCTTAATCGTGAAGCTGGACTCCGTACGAAGCGGACGCTCAGCCACATCGCACTATTCCAAATTCCGAATCGTGAAAAGTTGATTGGAGTGACGGATGCGGCGATTCATATCGCACCAACACTCGAAGAGAAGGTCGAAATTATTCACAATGCGGTAGAAGCGATGCATGACATCGGTTACGAATCGCCGAAAGTCGCAGCCATTGGAGCAGTCGAGGTAGTCAATCCACAAATGAATGCGACTCTCGATGCGGCACTACTTAGCCAAATGAATCGACGTGGACAAATCAAGGGCTGTGTCGTAGATGGACCGCTCGCGCTCGACAACGCTGTCGACATGGTCGCAGCAAAGCAAAAAGGAATCAACAGTGAAGTTGCCGGTCAAGCCGATTTATTAGTCGTACCTTACATAGAGGTCGGCAACGTCCTTTATAAATCAATCATGTATTTCGCAGAGGCGAGCGTAGCGGCGATTGTCGTCGGCGCATCTGCCCCTGTTGTATTGACAAGTCGTGCCGATACTGCCGAAGCGAAGCTATATTCGCTCGCATTCGCTTTGTTACATGCTAAACATTAATCGTACTTAACAGGAGGAATTAATCATGATGGAAACAAACACAGAGCCACGCTTCCGTATTTTTGATGTCTTACAATCTGAGGACTATGAGCAAATCGTATTTTGCCAAGACCAAGCGTCTGGACTAAAGGCGATCATCGCCATCCATGACACGACGCTCGGGCCAGCTCTCGGTGGACTACGTATGTGGAACTATGAATCAGAACAAGAGGCACTCACGGATGTATTGCGTCTCGCAAAAGGAATGACATATAAAAATGCTGCAGCGGGTCTCAACCTTGGGGGCGGGAAGGCCGTCATCATCGGAAATGCGAAGACAGATAAATCAGAGGCGCTCTTCCGTGCATTCGGACGATATGTTCAATCTCTTAGTGGTCGTTATATCACGGCTGAAGATGTAAATACAACAGTTGCCGACATGGACTTCATTCACATGGAAACGGATTACGTCACGGGCGTCAGTCCTGCATTCGGTTCAAGTGGTAACCCTTCACCGGTCACGGCATATGGTGTGTATCGTGGAATGAAAGCTGCTGCGAAATGGAAATTCGGGACTGAGTCGCTCGCAGGGAAAACCGTCGCTGTTCAAGGTGTTGGAAACGTTGCCTACAACTTGTGCCGTCACCTCCACGAAGAGGGTGCTCATTTGATTGTGACCGACATTAATGAGGAAGCACTCAAACGTGCCGAAGCAGACTTTGGTGCGACGGTCGTCAAACCAGATGAGATTTATGCGGTCGAATGTGATATTTTTGCACCATGTGCTCTCGGTGCCGTCATCAACGACAAAACGATTCCGCAATTGAAAGCACAAATCGTCGCAGGCGCTGCCAATAACCAATTAGCAGAAGATCGTCACGGAGACGTGCTCGATGAGAACGGAATCCTTTATGCACCAGACTTCGTCATCAATGCAGGTGGTGTCATCAACGTCGCGGACGAACTTGAAGGCTACAACCGTGAACGGGCAATGAAGAAAGTCGAACTCATTTATGACAACATGATGCGCGTCTTTGAGATCGCAGAACGTGATGGTGTACCAACGCATGTAGCGGCCGATAAGATGGCGGAAGAGCGGATTCACATGATGTCGCGTTCACGCAGCCAGTTCCTTAAAGTTGAAAAAAGCATTCTAGGGAGACGCTAAGATGACAAAACGGCTAATTCTTGCAATCAACCCAGGGTCGACCTCGACGAAAGTTGGATTGTTTGATGGGAAGGAAGAAGTGATGACACGTACGGTCCGACATTCAATCGATGTGACGGGTCTCACACTTCCAGAGCAGTTGCCTCATCGTGAGCAAGAAGTACGCGCCTTGTTAGAAGAGACGGGCATCGCGGTCAATGATTTGACCGCGATCGTCGGTCGTGGTGGCTTGCTTGCACCGATGACGTCAGGAACGTATACAGTCAACGATCTCATGCGTGAAGATTTGACGAGCGGACGTTTCGGGATGCATGCATCGAATCTCGGTGGTCTAATCGCTTCGAAAATCGGTGGGGCTGAAGGGATTCCTAGTTTCATAGTGGATCCAGTCGTCGTCGATGAGATGGACGAGTTGGCCCGAAAGACCGGCATGCCAGAAATCAATCGTCGTAGCATTTTCCATGCCCTCAATCAAAAGGCTGTCGCGAAACGATTCGCGGCTGAAAATGGAAGCGATTACAATGAAATGAATCTTATCGTTGCGCATCTTGGTGGGGGAATCACAGTCGGTGCCCATGCGGCAGGTCGAGTCATCGACGTGAATAATGGTCTCGACGGAGATGGACCGCTCGCGCCGGAGCGGGCAGGTTCGATTCCTGTTGGACAGGTAGTAGAACTATGTTATAGTACCAGGTATAAAGAATCGGAAATGAAAAAGAAAATTGTCGGTCAGGGCGGCCTATTTGCTCATCTCGGTACGTTCGATGCCATTGAGATTGAGCAGCGGGTGGAATCAGGTGATGATGAGGCGAGACTGTTGTATGAGACGATGGCTTATCGTGTCGCTCAAGAGATTTCAAAACACGGCGCGACATTATGCGGTCGTGTGGATGCCATCTTACTGACGGGCGGGATTGCATATTCCGAGTGGCTGACTGAAAAAATCAAGGAGCGTGTCACTTATCTCGCGCCGGTACACGTATATCCGGGTGAAGATGAGCTTAAAGCGTTGGCTGAAGGTGCACTTCGCGTCATCGAGAAGGAAGAGACCGCACGAGTTTATGAGGGGGATACACATGGCACGAGAATTTGATGTTGTCGTCATCGGTGGAGGACCAGGAGGATATGTGGCTGCAATCAAGGCGGCCCAGGCAGGGAAATCTGTCGCAATCGTCGAGGCGAGAAAGTTAGGCGGCACCTGTTTACATAGAGGTTGCATCCCGACGAAGGCACTTTTAAAAGCTGCACATGTCTATCAAACGGCGAAGCAAAGTGCGACGTATGGCGTGGAGACGGGAGATGTGACGTTCAATATGGAACGCGCTCAAACGTATAAACGTGATCTTGTGGCTGGTCTTGAAAAGGGAATCGAGCATTTGATGAAACAAGGGAAAATCGAAGTGTTTCGCGGAAAAGCCTCGATCCTTGGACCAAGCATCTTCTCACCTCAACCAGGGACTGTATCCGTTGAAGATGAAAGCGGTGAATCAGAACTGATCTTGCCGAATCAATTGATTATCGCGACAGGGTCGATTCCTCGTGAACTTCCTGGATTGCCGTTCGATCACAAGCGGATTTTGAATTCAGACGACCTCCTCAATTTTGAAACGCTTCCTGAATCGATTGCGATTGTCGGTGGCGGGGTCATCGGAGTGGAATGGGCGTCCATGCTCGTCGATTTAGATGTGAACGTGACGTTGATCGAAGTAGGAGATCGATTACTCCCACTCGAGGACAAGGCAGTCTCCCGTGAAGTGGAGCGTCTATTGAAGAAGCGTGGCGTCCGTGTGAAGAAGAGCGTGACGGTCGACGCTGAACGAACATTGATTCACGAAAATGCAGTGGAGATTGCTGTCGGGGAAGAGATGTTACAAGTAGACTGTGTCCTCGTCTCGGTTGGCCGAGTTGCCAACACGGAAGACTTAGGACTTCAAAACACTTCTATCGTCGTAGAGAACGGCATCATTCAAGTCGATAGTCAGTATCGGACGAAAGAACGTCATATCTTCGCAATCGGGGATTGCATCGGGAAGTTACAACTCGCCCACGTCGCGTCGGCAGAAGGTGTGAAAGCGGTCGAGACGATTCTTGGTCTTGAGCCGACACCGCTTGATTACGCGCTCATTCCACGCTGTGTATACAGTGTCCCTGAAGTCGCTTCGGTCGGCTTGACAGAAGAAGCGGCAAAAGATGCCGGACATCATGTGAAGACGGGGACGTATCGATTCAACGGACTCGGGAAAGCGCGGATTGAAGGACAAGCCGACGGATTCGTCAAACTCGTTTCGGACAAAGAAACAGACGACCTTCTCGGTGTTCATATCGTAGGACCGAAAGCGACCGAACTCATCACAGAAGGTGGACTCGCGCTCGTCTTGAACGCGACGGCTTGGGAGATGGGACAACTTGTGCACCCGCATCCTGCACTGAGCGAAGCCTTCCAAGAAGCGGCTCTTGCCGTCGATGGATTACCGATTCACGCCTAAGGAGGAACAAGGATGGAACAGATGACTGTAAACTCATATGAAGAGCTTGGTTTAACGAAACAAGATTTATTGGCGATGTACGAAACGATGGTACGTGCTCGCAAAATCGATGAACGGATGTGGAAGTTGAACCGCGCCGGAAAAATCCCATTCGTCGTCTCATGTCAAGGACAAGAAGCGGCGCAAGTCGGTGCGGCGTTCGCACTCGAGAAAGGAATCGACTACGTCTTGCCTTACTATCGTGATGTGGCGGTCGTCCTTCACTTCGGTCAAACATCAAGAGATTTAATGTTATCGGCATTCGCGAAAGCGGAAGATCCAAACTCAGGTGGTCGTCAGATGCCTGGTCACTTCGGTTCGAAAGAGCATCGCATCGTAACGGGTTCGTCTCCGGTCACGACACAAGTCCCTCATGCAGTCGGGATCGCACTTGCGGCGAAGATGAAAAAAGAAGAACTCGTCACGTTCGTTTCGTTCGGAGAAGGGTCTTCGAACCAAGGAGACTTCCATGAAGGCGCAAACTTTGCAGGTGTCCACAAGTTGCCGGTCATCTTGTTCTGTGAGAATAACAAGTATGCGATTTCGGTTCCGCTTACGAAACAGTTGGCATGTGAGCGCGTATCAGACCGTGCAAAAGGTTACGGCATGCCAGGTGTGACAGTCGACGGGACAGACCCGATCGCCGTCTATGCGGTCGTGAAGGAAGCGCGTGAACGTGCACTTCGCGGAGAAGGACCGACATTAATCGAAGCAGAAGTTGAACGTCTCGTGCCACACTCATCGGATGACGATGACAAAGCGTACCGTTCAGCTGAAGAATTGGCTGGGTTAAAAGAGCGGGATGGTATTCAATTGTTCCGTCAACGACTTGTGAACGACGGAATCGCAACGGCGGAGACACTTGCTGAAATCGATGCACAAATCGATGCTGAAGTGAATGAAGCGACGACATATGCGGACAAAGCACCGTATGCATCGCCTGAATCTGCACTAGATTACGTCTATGAGGAGGAAAAATGATGAAAACGTTTATCGAAGCGATCAATGAAGCGATTCATGAAGAAATGGAGCGCGACGAAAACGTCTTCGTCGTCGGGGAAGACGTCGGCGTTCGTGGTGGTGTATTCCGAGCCACTCAAGGATTGATTGAAAAGTATGGAGAGGATCGTGTCATCGACGCACCGCTCGCTGAGAGTGCGATTGCCGGAGTCGGGGTCGGAGCTGCCATGTACGGCATGCGACCGATCGCAGAAATGCAATTCGCAGACTTTATCATGCCAGCAGTGAACCAAATCGTTTCAGAAGCGGCAAAAATTCGGTACCGTTCAAACAACGATTGGACGTGTCCGATGGTCATCCGAGCTCCTTTCGGTGGGGGCATTCACGGGGCACTCTATCACTCGCAATCGGTCGAGGCGATGTTCAGTTCGACGCCAGGTCTGAAAGTCGTCATTCCATCAGACCCAGTCGATGCGAAGGGGTTGTTGAAAGCAGCAATCCGTTCGAACGACCCTGTTCTTTTCTTTGAACATAAGCGCGCCTATCGTCTTTTGAAGGCAGACTTGCCGACGGACGAATATACGGTTGAAATCGGTAAGGCTGCGGTTAAACGGGAAGGTGACGATATCACGATCATCACGTACGGTCTTTGCGTGCATATGGCACAAGAGGCTGCGAAAACGCTCGAAGAAGAAGGGATCAGCACGCACATCCTCGATCTTCGTACCGTCTACCCGCTCGACCAAGAAGCGATCATCGAATCGGTCAAGAAGACAGGTAAAGTGCTACTCGTGACAGAGGACAACAAAGAAGGAAGCATCATCGGAGAAGTGGCGGCGATTATCGCGGAGAAGGCGCTCTTCGAACTCGATGCGCCGATTGAGCGTTTGGCTGGCCCCGATGTGCCGGCAATGCCGTATGCACCACCGATGGAAAAATTCTTTATCGTATCCCCAGAAAAAATTGCCGAGCGCGCGCGTCAGCTCGCGGCGTTTTAAGGAGGCATCTCTATGGAACAAACGATTACCATGCCCCAACTTGGGGAGAGTGTGACAGAAGGCACGATCACGACCTATCTCGTCAAACCGGGCGACCGTGTGGAAGAGTATGAACCACTCGCGGAAGTCATGACGGATAAAGTGACGGCCGAGATTCCGGCGACTAGCGCGGGAGTCGTCAAAGAGTTTCTCATTCCAGAAGGGGAGACCGTCAGCGTCGGGACACCGGTATTGACGATGGAAGTTGAAAGTGCGGAGGAAGCCGTAGTTGAGACGAAGACCGAACCGATTGCAGAAACGACACCTGCAGAACCCGTCTCTAAGCAAGCGGTCGCCACTACTCCGAAAAAACAAAGTGGAAACGGTCGATACTCACCTGCTGTCATCCGACTCGCCAACGAGAATGATATCGATTTGAATGAACTGAGCGGAAGCGGTCTAGGCGGTCGGATCACGCGGAAAGATATTCTTCGTTACTTATCAGAAGGACGTCCGGCATCGACTTCTGAGAAAGCGACACAAGCACCTGTCCAAGAGACGATGGTACAAACAAAGATGGACGTTCCGACTGAAGCGCCACGTCCTGTCGTTGAACCGTCACAACCGGTCGCATCATCCTCGACGTCATCTGGACGTTATGAATCGATTCCGACAGCCGGGGTACGTCAAGCGATTGCGAACAATATGGTCCGCTCGAAGCATGAGGCGCCACACGCATGGCTCATGATTGAAGTGGATGTGACGAACCTCGTTGAAGCCCGTGCGAAATTGAAAGACGAGTTCATGAAACGGGAAGGCGTCAAATTGACGTTCATGCCGTTCTTCATGAAGGCTGCCATCGAAGCATTGAAGAAGTATCCGATGATGAACTCGGAATGGGCAGGAGATCACATCAAAGTTCACCAAGACATCCATCTCTCGGTAGCCGTCGCGGCAAACGACGCCCTTTACGTACCGGTCATTCGCCAAGCGGATGAGAAGAACATCAAAGGTCTCGCCGTGGCCCTTCAAGACGTTGCAACGCGAGCGCGTGAGAACCGTTTGAAGGCAGAAGAGATGCGTGGTGGGACGTTCACCATCAACAACACAGGTGCATTTGGTTCGATCCAATCGGCACCGATTTTGAACTACCCACAAGCGGCAATTCTATCAGTCGAGTCGATCGTGAAGCGTCCGGTATGGATGAATGGAATGTTTGCGGCACGCGATATGGTCAACCTTTGTATGTCGGTCGACCACCGTGTCCTCGACGGTCTCGTCGCAGGTCAGTTCTTGCAAGCAATCAAACAATCGCTCGAGTCAATCGACCCGAACACATATACCGTATATTGATTAAAAAATGGAGACGCTCCCAGTGGGGCGCCTCCATTTTTCATGAGTTATAGCCAAGGAATACCGTGAAGACGAAGCTTGCGGCTGAGATCAGTAGGAGAAGGAACGACAAGGACATGCCTATTGTGACGAGTCCTTTGGAGAGTCGTTGTTTGGATTTATAGAGTGAAAATGCAAACACGAGACTGAATAGGCCGAGCGTCGCGAATAGTGTAAGCGGGATTGCTCGGTCTTGGAGTAACTGAAGTAAATGCAACGTTGAATCATCCTTTCTAATCAAGCGCCTTCTGAAATCGTCGTTGATAGGCAAGATACATCAATCTGCTGACTACGACGAACAGGAGGAAGATCCAGTATATAAAGACATAGTTTAATGAAAATGCAGAGACCCCATCATGTCTGACCGAAGAAATCCAAAGCAAAAGGAGTGAGGCAGGGAAATGAATCAATAGTACAAGATAGGGCATGAACTTCATGAAGGATAAGGCGTTTGTCGACGGATTGCGCATGAGACACATGGCAATCGAACCAATCAGCACTTCGAGCCCACCAAGCGTGAAGAAAGCGAGTGAATCAGAAAGACTAGTCTCTAGAATCGGTAAGGCAAGCGTTGCAAGACCGAAACTCCCAATCATTATTAAAGCAAACAAGATGTAGTCACCTCCAGAAAAGGGTTGATTCCATATGTTGATTGTAAAATAATGGATTATCAAATTCAATACCTCAGAAAAACACGCCATTCATAGAAATGGCGTGTCAGTGAGTTCCTCAAATCGATTGTTCAATCATCGATTCGATGTCGCGACGGACTTCGGCAACTGATAAACGTGCGACGTCATATCGCACACGGTGCGTTGATTCGTCTGAACCCGTCAAATCGGCGAAAAGGCTTCCGAGGTCGTGGACACTGCGGTCGACTTGAATGAGAAGTTCAATCGAACCCTCTTCTTGTAAGATGACGACCTCTACTTCGTCCAATTGTCGACCGAAGCGTGAACCGTTCGCTGAATACTCGAGTTCTTGTGCAATCGGGAGGCGCCCAGAACGATGGCGTGCCGGAAGCATTTCCGTGTCGGCTTTCTTCAAACGGAATCCGAGCTCGTCCATCGCATCTAAAATGACTTGTTGAGCCGCATTCGGTTGTACGGTGATCGCATCCTCATCTTTCGGATCGACGGCTTGGGCGATGTCGAGTCCGGTCTCAATCCATGATTTCGATTGACTCACAGAGAGTGGCGTATTGAACGGGACGTTGACTGTGAACGGGATCTCTTTCACTTCTCCAGGACCAATCATAAACGGTGCTTCATTCAATAAAATTTTTTCGATCGTGAACGTCGAGTATGTCGATTTATCGTTCACCTCATGTTTATACAACGTGTTGAAGAAGAGATAGATGCTATCGACGGATTGTTCGACCGAACCACCTTCGATATGGACGACTCCAGTGAGTTCTCCACCCGGTGTACAGTGGCTTTCATTCAAGCGTGTGTCGACTTTTGCGGCACCGATTCCGATTGATGATAAAATCTTTTTAAACATATGTGTATCCTCCTTTGACGTAACGTCGTCTTCGTGTAATAGTATGTACGGATAGGTGAAACGATATGTTTCAAAATTTCTAAAAAAGGATTGAATCCATTGGAATATAAAGCGTTACAAGAACGTCTCGCAGACGTCTTACAATCAAATCATCTCGTGTCGGCGACCATCAGTCAACCCCGTCAAAAATCTAGCGATCTCAGACGGGTCAAATTGAAACCGGTCATGTTACGAAATGCGTATCATATCCAGTTCGAGTATCAGTATGAGCGGGTGATGAACCATAAAAACTTGACACCAGATGAGGCTGTCACGGAAGTGAATGAGCTTCTCGAAACGTTCCGACAAGGACAGTTTCAGTTAAAAGATTCCGACCTCCAGTTCCAATTATCGAAAAAGTTCAAAGTGACATTGAAAGAAAAGCAGACGGCTCAAAAAGAAGTTCAACTGAGTCACAATCGTGAAAAACAATATGTGCTCCCGCTTGACGAGCCAGTTCCGTTTCTCATTCGACTCGGCATTCAGTCAGCGGACGGGAAAGTGAAGCGTCAAAAGTATGACAAGTTTAAACAAATCAACCGCTTCCTTGAGTTCATTGAGGACTCGCTTAAACACTTGCCGACAGACCGTACCGTCCGAATCTTGGATTTCGGTTCAGGGAAGTCGTATTTGACGTTTGCGCTCTATCATTTCCTTCATGAGATGAAAGGATATGACGTGCATATCACAGGACTCGATTTGAAGAAAGAGGTCATCGAAGAGTGTGCATCGATTGCGAAAGATCTTGGATATGAACGACTCGAATTCTTAGTCGGAGACATTAATGAATATGAAGGGGAAACAGCTGTTGACATGGTCGTGACCCTTCATGCATGTGACGTGGCGACCGATATGGCATTGGCACGTGCTGTCCGTTGGGGCGCGAAAGTCATCTTAAGCGTCCCGTGTTGTCAAAAGGAATTGAATCGTCAAATTCAAGCACCGAATCTAGACGTGATGCTTCAGCACGGATTGATCAAAGAACGGTTCGCCTCACTCGCGACCGATTCGATTCGGGCTGAACTGCTCGGTCTTGTCGGGTATGATGCCCAGCTGCTCGAATTCATCGACCTCGAGCACACCCCGAAAAATATCATGATTCGTGCCTACTTGACGAACCGCCAGGCGACTGCTGAGACGAAGACACGTTACCTCGCCTTTAAACAAATGTTACAGGCAGATCCGTTCTTAGAACGGGAATTGAGCGATAGACTTGTCCTCGAGGTAGAACAAGACGTAAAATAAGGGTGTACAGACGAAATGTCGAAAGGGGAAACAACATGGATTTTCAATTATATTTTCAAGATGTAGTCGAACAAGCGCGTAACGAAGTACGTGCTGCAGGATACACAGAGCTCACGACACCGGAAGAAGTAGACGGTGCGCTGAAAAAAGAAGGGAAGACACTCGTCCTCGTCAACTCGGTTTGTGGGTGTGCAGGCGGGATTGCGCGTCCAGCTGCTGCATATGTGAACAAAATGGAAGGTGTGAAGCCTGATCATTTCGTGACCGTGTTTGCTGGTCAAGACCGTGAAGCGACAGATCGTGCACGTGAGTATTTTGAAGGATATGCACCGTCTTCACCATCAATCGCGCTTCTTGAGGATGGCAACATCGTGACGATGGTAGAGCGTAGTGAAATCGAGTCATCGACTGCTGAAGAACTCGTTGACCAGTTGCAAACATTGTTCGACATCTACTTCGCATAATCAAGCATCGGCGCAAAGGCACTGCCTTTGCGCTTTTGTGAAAAGGGGCAGGGTATATGGAACCAGTCATCAAAATCATGACGGAGGCAGAATATATGATTGCCCTGTCACGCGGTGAAATCAATGAACCGTCACTTCAATCGGAAGGGACGATTAAATGTTGTACGCCGCAACAGATTGGAAAAGTCGTCAAAAAATCGTATCCGGGAGAAGCGGTCGTGCTCGTTTCGTTGCACGTCAATCGTCTCGGACAGCTGTTACATTATGAGCTGGATGAGGATGGAGAACGTTACCCGCATGTATACAGTGCTATCCCCATGACTTCTGTCAAACAGGTGCAACCGTACGGGTCGCGCGACAATGGAACGGTCACATATTTCGCTTTCGAGCGAATGTGACCTTCTTTTTTTGTATGAATTGCATGAATATACTTTACAAGTAATAATTATGTGTATATAGTGGTTGAAGACACAAGTCGGACAACTGATGTGTCATAGAACAGTTGAGCTACGTTCACACATATGTCATAATTTTGTTAAAGTTCTGATAATTATCATTCAACTACGAAAGGGAGATGAAGATGAAAAAAGGTTTTCTAGCATTATGTTTAGCAGGACTGGCCGCGTTCTCAGTCGCATGTGGGGCAGACGTGAACGAAGGAGGATCGACATCGACCGATGGTGAGGATGACAAAGTCATCGTCATGGGTACGAGTGCCGATTACTTCCCATATGAGTTCGTCGATACAGCGAATGGCGACGAGATTGTCGGATTTGATATCGATATCGCCAAAAAAGTGGCAGAGAACATGGGATATGAATTGAAAATTGAAGATATGGATTTCGGAAGCTTACTTGGGGCCCTCAATGCAGGTCGAGTCGACTTCGTCATGGCGGGGATGACTCCGACAGAAGAGCGTAAAGAAAATGCCGATTTCTCAGATATTTATTTCACAGCAGTGAACTTGATCTTGTCAAAAGATGATTCACTTCAATCACTTGAAGATTTGAAAGGCAAAAAGATTGGTGTCCAACTCGGTTCGATTCAAGAAGGAATCGCAAAGGATCAAATCGCAGATGCTGAAATCGTCTCGTTGAACAAGATTCCTGAGATCATTCAAGAAATTAAGACAGGACGTATTGACGCGATGGTCATCGAAGATACGGTCGCGAAAAAATACCTCGAGCAAGACAGTGAATTGACGACATTTGAGATCGTGGACGAAGAAGAAGCGGGTTCTGCTGCTGCCTTCCGTAAAGATGATGAACTCCGCGATCAATTCAACGAAGAGTTGAAAAAGATGATCGACAGTGGAGAAATCGAAGAGTTAGCACAGAAATGGTTTGAAGAAGAGGCTGCACCAGCCGAATAATGAATCGTACGAGGCTGACTGAAGATGAATCGGTCAGCCTTTTTTAGGAGGAACTTACTATGGATTTTAGCCGGATTTATGATTCGATCCCGTACATACTTGAAGGGATTCCAGTCATGTTCCAAGTTGTCATCGTCTCGGCATTGATCGGAATCTCACTTGGGATTGTTGTCGCTACATTAAAAATTGTCCCGAATCGTCTGATTAACTTTATCGGGCATGCTTATACGGCGGTGTTCCGTGGGACGCCACTCATTTTGCAACTCGCCATCATCCACTTCGGATTGCCGCAACTGACGGGATATATCACGACACCGTACCAGTCAGCGGTCATCGCCTTCTCGCTCAACTCGGGGGCGTATATTTCAGAGATTATTCGAGCGGGTATCCAAGCAGTAGATAAAGGACAGTGGGAGGCTTCGGATGCTCTTGGCGTCCCGTATGTCAAACAGTTACGTTCCATCATCTTGCCACAGGCGTTCAAGAACATCTTGCCTGCTCTTGTGAACGAGATGATCACGTTAACGAAAGAGTCTGCCCTCGTCTCGACGGTCGGGGTGCTTGATATCATGCGTCGTGCGCAAATCGTCGGTGGGCAGAAGGCAATCTACTTCGAACCGCTTCTATTCGCCGGTGTGATATACTTTACGATAGTGATGATCTTGACGTATCTTGGACAACGTCTAGAAAAACGGTTAAGAAAGAGTGATGGAAGATGATCGAAGTAAAAGACCTACACAAACAATTTGGTGACTTAGAAGTGCTAAAAGGAATCACGACGACGATCGAGCGTGGTGAAGTGGTTGCTGTCATCGGACCGTCCGGGTCTGGTAAATCGACATTTCTACGCTGTTTAAACATGCTTGAGATTCCAACGAGCGGTACGGTCAGTGTCGACGGATTCGAGCTCACGAAAAAAGGGGCGAACGTCGCGAAGGCGCGTCAAAACATCGGAATGGTATTCCAACAGTTCAACTTGTTCCCTCATATGAGCGTATTGGACAATTTGACGTATGCACCAATCAACGTCTTAAAAGTCAGCAAGGCGGAAGCGCTGGAACGTGCGAAGAAATTACTGGAACGTGTCGGCCTTTCTGAAAAAATCGATGCCTATCCGAGCCAACTCTCGGGTGGACAAAAACAGCGTGTCGCCATCGCGCGTGCCTTGGCGATGGAACCGAACGTCATGTTATTCGATGAACCGACATCTGCACTTGACCCGGAGATGGTCAATGAAGTACTTGATGTTATGAAAGGATTGGCCGAAACGGGAATGACGATGGTCGTCGTCACACACGAGATGGGCTTTGCCCGTGAAGTGGCAGACCGTGTCCTCTTCCTCGACGAAGGCATCCTGATGGAAGAAGGTAAGCCGGCTGACCTGTTATTAAACCCGCAAACAGACCGAGCGAAACGTTTCTTGGAGAAAGTGTTGTAATCTGATTTCACATGGGAAGGATGAAAGCAAATGAACATCACGTACTACGGACATGCGACGGTAGGGTTTGAAATTGATGGTGTAAATGTGTTGATTGATCCGTTTTTGACGAGCAACCCGCATACAGACGTGGATCCATCCACGCTACGCCCAGACTATTTGTTGCTCACACATGCTCATTTCGATCACATTGAGGATGTCGAATTGATTGCGAAAGCATCTGGCGCGACGATTGTTGCGACGCATGAGCTCGCGACGTATTACGAGAAAAAAGGATTCTCCGTCCATGGGATGAATATCGGGGGAGGTCATGCCTTTCCGTTCGGACGCGTCACGATGACGCAAGCGTTCCACAGTTCGAGCTTTGACATGGGAGACACACCGGTCTATATGGGGATGCCTGCCGGATTCATCATCGAGACGAACGAACTGACGGTCTACCACGCTGGAGACACGAGTCTCTTCTCCGATATGAAGATGTACGGTGAACGGTTTGAAATCGATGTCGCGTTCCTTCCAATCGGAGACAACTTCACGATGGGGCCAACAGACGCTTTAGATGCGGCGCAGTGGCTTCAAGCGAAACGTGTCGTTCCAATCCACTTTGATACGTTCCCGCCGATTAAACAAGATGCTCAGGCGTTTTGTGACCAATTGCACCGTCGAGGTCTCTTGATTGAACCGAATACGACGATCGAGATTTAAGCATGGACGTGATTCAAGCGACGCGAGAGTTCATCGGAACGATTCATGCAGATGACGCGTCGGGTCATGACGTCGCCCACATTACGCGTGTCGTCCGACTAGTGGAACGTTTAATGGAGGATGAACCGGTCAATCGGACGGTTCTCCTCCTCTCGGCATATTTACACGACGTGGAAGATCATAAGCTCGGTCGTCCGAACGGTCTCGTCAAACAGCATCTGTCCTCAATTGACATCACTGAAGAGCAAGTGGACTTGGTGATGGCGGTGATTGATGAGGTCTCCTTCTCAAAAGGCAAGACCCCAACGACCCGGGAAAGCGAAATCTTGCAAGACGCCGACCGTCTTGATGCGATGGGGGCCATCGGGATTGCGCGAACGTTCCAGTTCGCGGGTTCTCGCAAAACTCCGCTTGATTTGTCGGAAGAGAGTGCCATTCAACATTTTCATGACAAGCTGTTGAAGCTGGCGTCGATGATGCATACCGCAAAAGCAAAACAACTAGCGATGTCACGTCATGCTTTCATGCAGCAGTTCCTAGAACAGTTTCATGAAGAATGGGATGGGGTGGACATATAAAAGGACGACCGAGTATATTCGGTCGTCCTTTTGATTAGAATGGATGCTTGTTCAACCAATGACCACCGTCAAGAGAGATGCAATCCCCGTTTAAATAGCGCATGTCGTCTGATGCCATCCAGTAAGCGAGGTCCGCGATCTCTTCCGGTGTCCCAAAACGTCCAAGTGGGACGTTACGGCGAATACGCTCTACTTCTTTTACGTGGGAGACGAGCTTTTCAGCGCCGCCTGTCCGTTCAATCGGTCCAGGACTGATGGCATTGACCCGTGCGCCGAATTGATAGCCCCATTCAACCGCGAGTGTTCGCGTCAAGTTCAAGACCCCTGCTTTCGCTGCCGCACTCGGTGCGACACCAGGACCTGCCTGCCACGCATAGGAAGCGACCATGTTGATGATGGAGCCGCCACGGATTTCATCTGCTTCCCAATGTTTCCCGAGAACATGGGTGCAGTTGAATGTCCCGTTCAAGACAATGTCGATGACACTTGCCCAACCATTAGGAGATAAATCAAGGGTCGGACACACAAAATTTCCGGCAGCATTGTTGACGAGTGCGTGAACAGGTCCATAAGCGGATACGATGTCAGCCAGTGCTTTCGCGCATCCTTCATAGTCACGAACGTCATGTTGCACACTCATCGCCTGACCTGCATCGATTGAATTCAAATCGTTCATCGCTTCTAGTAGTCGTTCCTCGTTTCGACCGCTGATAGCGACGTTCCATCCTTCCTGTTT
Source organism: Exiguobacterium profundum (assembly GCF_042652865.1). GTDB lineage: Bacteria > Bacillota > Bacilli > Exiguobacteriales > Exiguobacteriaceae > Exiguobacterium > Exiguobacterium profundum. The sequence continues at coordinate 984,716 of NZ_JBHSHG010000001.1, read as the reverse complement.
AAATTTTAATGCCATCGCTTTCCCCATGCCGGACGATCCCCCGGTAATCCAAATCGTTTTCATCTTAATTCCCCCTCAAAAATGAATGGTCGTTCATTTATACTATTCGTCTTGTGATGTGAAAATCCTTCAATAAGATGTTGATTCATATTGAATCATTCCTTTGTCCTGAAACGTATACAGACGTCAAGCAGCCCGACTCGTATGAGCCGGGCTGCTTTTCATTGAATTTTTTTCAAGTACTTCAAACCGAGTTCACGGTCAATCGTGTACATTGTACCAGCAACTTTCTCGCCCCAGTATGGATCGGATGCATAGAAGATATTGATGCCTTCCTGCTTGTTCCCGGGATAATCGCCACGAGCGTACGGCCCTGTGACATATTTAGTCGCAAACAATTCAGCAGCAGCTTGTACGCTGGCGTCAATTGTTTTAAAGGATGTCGCATTCCCGCTCGGGTCGTCATCTGTCGCGCGGAACCCAAATAGGTTCCGCTTGTCTCGAGCGATATCGGACGTTCCAAATCGGGACTCATGCCCGGCAACCGCCAGCAGGAATAAGGCATTGATGTTATACGTATCTTCTGCCCGTTTAAAGGACTTTCCTTCCCCAGCGAGCGGTGAATCGATCGACGTTAAATATTGATCGAATTCTTCAGCCGAATATGGAGACGACGTCCGAATCGATGCAAATTGATAAGGAGAATCAAAGACGTCTTGGACACGTTCTGTGTAAAAACGGTCATCCGAGCGTTTCTCGGTCGGGCCTACAAGGAATGTACCAGCGAGATTGGCGTTCGCTTCCACCGTATGGTAGACGTCACCATCCCGAATCTCGTAATATCCACGTCTCTTCACAACCGCTTCAGGGAATAACGCCATTTGATCCGGTTTGACATACACATCTGCCCCGGAGATTCGTACTTTGAGGTGACCCTCTCCACGTTCAAGTAGCTGAAGTCTCGTGCCGCCAGCGACATAGGATTGTCGTGTTTTAAATGATGCATCTTTATATAAGTTTGTGATAGCATCACTCGGAGTGACGACGACTCCGGTACCTGTAAAATCGAGTACTTCTCCAGACGGGGAGAATAGCGTCCGGTTCTTACCGGCCGTCATGTATCGTTTTGCTTCTGCGAGAGATTCGAACGACCTCGTGACACGGTCGCCATTCGTCACCGTTTCGACGGTATAGGTGTCTTCACGGGAAGATTGAATCCATAAAAAGGCTGCGATGGCGAGACTAAGTGTCGCAATCATCGGCCAAACCTTAAGTCTTTTCTTTCGTTTCAATCAAATCACTTCCAAACTTTTGAATTGCCAAACGAGTTGATTTAGTCAACAATTTGATGGAGAAGGGGGAAATTAGTATGAAAATTGGAACGCGGACGTTAAAGACCGCGGTCGCAGCAGGTATCGCGATGCTCATTTCCGAAACAATTCATCTCGATTATTTTGTATTTGCAGCCATTATCGCCATTTTAAGTATTCAAGAGACGCGTAAAAAATCGATTCGCGCCTCCTATGAACGAGTCATGGCAAGTCTTCTCGCCATCGGAATGGGTGCGGCGATGTTCACGCTACTCGGCTATTCACCGGTGACACTCACACTTTATTTTGTCATCTTCATCCCACTCGTACAACAGTTGAAACTGCAAGACGGGCTCATTACGAGTGTCGTCATCTTGACCCATCTTTACACCGAGGCACAGTTTACACTGGAGTTATTTATCAATGAGCTATTGCTCATTGCGATCGGTGTCGGTGTCGGGCTCGTCGTCAACATGTACATGCCGACGCTCGACCGTGAGATTGAACGGATTAAAGAGAATATCGACCGCTCGCTCGCAGTACTGTTTTATGACGTGGCGGCATGTGTCGAGACGGGCGTCTATAACAACCACTCGATGATGCTCATCAAGACACGGGACTATCTGAAAGAGGGGAAAGATTTAGCCCTTCGCCGTATGGGAAACTCAATCGGAAAGCGGAATGAAGACATGGACTATCTATACTTCCGGATGCGTGAACGGCAGTATGATATTCTCAAACGAGTCGCGGATAACGCCAGAGAAATCACGATGGTCGTCAATGAAGCGAAACCGGTCGCGACGTTCTTACGTCGAGTCGGGGACCATGTGAACGAGCAGGCCGATGCCTCCGTCTTTCTACAGGAGCTTGAAGAGATGATTGAGCATTATCGAAAAAACGTACCTCTCCCCACGACGCGTGAGGAATTCGAGGTACGCTCATCCTTATTGAATATTTTATCTGATGTAAAAAGTTACTTGATCTTGAAAGAGCGATACATCTTGCTCTTAAAAGAACATGGTCATGCTCGAGAGAAACGTGCTGATTAAAAAGATTGAGACGATGACGACGACGCCGATTTGAATGATGCGTTGTCGTCTTTTCTGTTTTTTCTTCATGGTCTGCCTCCATATACGTGTTTGCCATCATTGTACAGAATGGAAAAGATTCGTGCAATCCAGGGGAGTTTGATATAATGGTCAAGAAATGTTTGGATGGAGGGATGTTGTTTATGGTAAACGAGACACGCGTGCTCGACACATTTTTAGGATTGGTCGGCATCGATTCAGAAACGAAGGAAGAAGCGGTCATCTGTGAACATTTGAAAGCTGTATTCACAGAGCTTGGCTGCGACGTCTATGAGGACGACGCATCAACGAAGACGGCACACTCTGGTAACAACTTGATCATCACGTTGCCTGCAACGAAAGAAAATGTTGATCCGATTTACTTTACGGCTCACATGGATACGGTCACTCCAGGTAAAGGAATCAAGACGAGCATCAAAGACGGATATGTCGTCACGGATGGTACGACGATTCTCGGGGCAGACGACAAGACGGGCCTCACGGCGATGATCGAACTCGTGCGAGTATTGAAGGAAAAGCAAATTCCACACGGTCAAATCCAGTTCGTGATCACGGTCGGGGAAGAATCAGGTCTCGTCGGTGCGAAAGTATTGGATTTATCGAAAATCGATGCGAAGTTCGGTTTTGCCCTTGATTCGGATGGACCTGTTGGAGACATTATTGTCGCCGCTCCGACACAAGCAAAAGTGAACGCGAAGATTTATGGAAAAACGGCTCATGCTGGTGTCGCACCGGAAAAAGGAATCTCGGCGATTCAAATCGCAGCGAAAGCCATCGCGAAGATGCCGCTCGGTCGTATCGATGAAGAGACGACAGCCAACATCGGACGTTTCGAAGGGGGTCGCGCGACAAACATCGTGTGTGACTATGTCGAAGTTCTTGCTGAGGCCCGTTCGCTCATCCATGAGAAGATGGAGAAACAGGCAGAAACGATGAAACAAGCCTACATCGAGGTCGCTGAGTCGTTCGGTGGTCGTGCCGAAGTGGACATCGACATCATGTATCCTGGATTCAAGTTTGAGGAAGGGGACGAAGTCGTTGAGGTGGCGAAACGTGCGGCTCAGACAATCGGACGTCCGACTCGAATCTTACACTCAGGAGGCGGTTCGGATGCGAACGTCATCGCCGGTGGAGGAATCCCGACAGTCAACTTGGCGGTCGGCTATGAAGAGATTCATACGACGAACGAACGCATGCCACTTGAAGAGTTATACAAACTCGTCGAGTATGTCGTGACGATCGTCGAAGAAGTCGCATCACCTAAGCAATAAAAAAGAGCCGACCATTCGTCGGCTCTTCGTATGTGTTCGTACTCGTTATGCTGCGAACTCCAGTGATTCTAAAATCAACTCGTCTGTGCAATGAAGTTCGATCGCTATGTCGTGAATGCGGATAGAGGTGCCTTGTTCCTGTTGGTGCAAGCGATTCATCAAAGCTGCGCGTTCTCGAATCGTCTCATAAATCGATTCGGGTTGTTCTGCCTTGGTCATCACAAATCACATCCTTTTCAGCGATTACGTCAAGTATAGCATGGAACGGCTTGAAGAAAGGAATTAAATATTTATGAAGTTACAGTTTTTAGGAACTGGGTCGGGGATGCCTTCGAAACAGCGCAACGTATCGGGGCTAGCTCTCGATTTATCGAACGTGACCTGGCTGATTGATTGTGGCGAGGGCACGCAACACCAAATGCTCTATACGAAAATCAAACCGAGAAAAGTGACAGCGGTATGGGTGACGCATCTTCATGGTGACCATGTCTTCGGATTGCCCGGATTCTTATCGACTCGTTCGGCACTCGATGGAACCGCCCCCTTGACCGTCTATGGGCCAAAAGGATTGAAAAAATGGCTTGAAGCTACTTTGCGTGTCACAGGCTCACATCTAGGATACGAGCTGACCGTGATCGAGTACTCGGACGGGGACACATTCATACAAGACGACCATCTCGTCACTGTGCGAAAATTAGAGCATCGGTTCCCTTCATTCGGTTTCCGAATCGATGGTCCAGAAAAACCGGGCATGCTACGCGTCAATCTTGTAAGAGAACTCGGTATTCCAAGTGGACCGATTTATCGAACCATCAAAGAATCAGACCGATTTGAATTTGAAGGAAAATGGTATGACTCTAAAGAATACGTCACTGAACCGATTCCGGGAAAAATCGTAGCGATTTTAGGAGATACAATCCCTTGTGAGAACGCGCGGAAGTTGGCGGATGGAGCGGACCTCCTCGTTCACGAGGCAACGTTTATGGAGGCGGAACAAGCGCTCGCTCGGAAGTATGGTCACTCGACGACACGTGAAGCGACCGCGCTAGCGAATGCGTGTGCCGTCGGCAAGCTGATTGTGACACACATCTCAGCGCGCTATGTCGGGCGAGAGGAAGAATTTGTTCAAGAAGTCGTGTCGGATTTTCCATCGAGTCTCGTTGCGACGGACTTTTTAGAATATACAGTGGGGGATTGATGTGACCATTCAACTCTATGTATGGGCAGCCTTTTTAGTGATTAGCGTTCTATTAGGGATTCGATTAAATCAATTGAAAGAGCCGGAAGCGAACTTCTTTCCAAAGTTCTTATTTTATTCCCTACTTGGAATCGTGTCTTTTCCTATCGGCGGGTTTCACATTCCGATTGGCTTTCTGTTGTCATTTTTGTTCTTTCCGAAACAGAACAGCCGGTATAAATGGTATGGAGCACTGTTAGGGTTCTTCTTTTTTCTCGTCTTGCTTTTTGTCCCGTTGTTCGACCAGTCCGGCTTTCGTTCCGAGTCGCAACAAATCGGTGCCGTCTCGGTCACGGATGAATCGTTTGATGACATGACCGAAAAATTGTTACAACGAATCAATAGTGAATCGATTAAATTAGATCGCGGGAAATTACAGATCGACCGGGAAGGGAACGTTCAATCCATTGAGTATTTACTCATGGTGGAGCGAGCCGAATCCTTCCAACAGATCCGTGTGACATATGGCTCAGGACAACTTTCGTATGAACAAGTCGATGAACTGCGTAAAGAATCTGGACAGGCCTTTTTTGAAAAGCTTGTCGAATTCGACCACATGCTGTCGACGTTACGAGGTCCTTCATGGGATGAGTATACTGACGTCGTTTCTGCCCCAGTGTTACAACTTTCCTATGATGGGCTGTATGACATGTACACGTTCGAAAACGAATCGATGCTCATGATTAATCGGGACAATGAACTGGTCAAGTTCTGGCTCCAGCGCGAACCAGTCCTCGCAAACAGCATCCAACTCGTCGGACTGACACGGGAAGGACGAAGTTCAGGCGAACGTTTTGCGATACTATATAATTATTCGATACATCAACGAGAGGATTTGACAGAATGATCAAACCGTATTTGAGTATTTCCCTATTAACGACCGCACTTCTTGTCGGATGTGGCGGAGAAGAAGCCCAACAAGAGGCGTGCGATGTAAGTCCGACCATTTCCGTATACAATGCGGCGACGGAAGAGACGCTCTATCAAGAGAAGAGCGTCTGTTTGGAAGAGGATGCGACCGTGCTCGACGCATTGAAAGCGACAGGGCTTGACCTCGAAGTGACAGGAAGCGGAGACATGTCGTACGTGACGGCAATCGAAGGCATCGAAGAAAAATCAGAAGGACAATCGTCAGGCTGGGTATTTGCTTTTAATGGCGCGCCCGGAGATGAAGGGGCCGGTGCTAAAGAAGTAGAATCGACGGATGTCATTCAGTGGCGGTTTGAAGAAGATGCGATTGCTTTCTTCGAATGAGGCAGATTGGGAGCGGCGACATCCTGTCACGCTCCTTTTCTTTCTATTTAGTCATCTATTCATTTTGACGTATATCCATGATGTCACAGTATTTGTCATCGGCCTTGTCCTTTTGCTCATGCTTGAACGTCGGTTTCCATGGACGATGCTCATCGTATTGATTGCGTTTGCTGTCGTCTCGGTCTTCCCTGCATTGTTCGGATGGGAGTTATCGCTCACTTACATATGGCGTCAGCTATTGAAGTTGGCTACTTTCTTACTTGGCATGCTGTGGATTTCTCGGATTGTTCGATTGGAACGCTTGCTCCCACTTCTCTATAAATGGCCCCGTTCAACTTCCCTCTTGTATGGGGCGTGGGCACTTATTCCTTCGATGGAGCGAGCGGTACGTCAGTCGCTCAGAAGTCACCCTAAAAAAGCGTGGCAAGAAGCAATCGAGATTGGCATTAATAGCCAAAGGCATGAGCCACGATTTGCGGTCGAGCCGATGCGTCGCTTCCGATTTGAGGATGTTCTCCAACTCTTTATGATTGGCTTGATTGGCTACGTATCACTCGAGTGGACCATCATCCCATGGCTCATCTATCCATACGTCACAAAAGGAGGTGTTCGTGATGCAATGGCTTTCTACCGTTGACGGGTCGCTCGAGGCATATATCGAGCGGTATCGTCCTCGAGTCATCAGAATGAATCAACCATTCTCAGGAAAAGTTGGTCATTTATTATCCCGTGTTGATTCGCTTCGGGGGGCGGAACTCGCCTCACTCTTACAAATTGATGCCCTGTATCCAAAAGCGTTTGACGCCTGTTCAAGCGGTGAGCAACAGATTGTACAAGTCGCTTATGCTCTATTAGATCAGCCCGAAGCAATTGTACTTATCGAACCGTTCCGCCACCTCGATCAATTCCGTAGAGAACATCTAGAGATGCTACTTCGTCGTACTTCCGGTCTCGGTGTTCGGATTGGTTATACGGAACGGGCGCAAGAATCGTCTGAAGACATGAAAATCACTTTCCGACAATCGGAGACGATACCAAGAATTGAAGCGACCGATGTATCCTATCGTCATCCGCTTCAGGCGACTTATGCCATTGAAGAAGTGACGGTCCAAATGAATGAACCTGGCCTCACCGTCTGTATTGGGACGAACGGAAGTGGAAAATCGACGTTGCTCGAACTTTTAGCAAGGAGCAGACGCCCTCTTCGTGGACGGGTGAAGCGGGGGGAGCGAGCTGCTTATCTTCCTGCCGAAACGGAATACGGTCCGTTTCCGCAAGAATCGAACCGGAGGATCGCTCAACTACAAGCCGTCCTGAACGACTCGGCAAGCGTCCTTTTGCTCGATGAACCGACGGTGGATTTAACGAATGGGGAACGTACGGCGTTCCTTGAAGCGCTCTTGAAAAAGTCCGAATCAGCACGTGTGCTTTGTGCGACACATGATTTGGCGTTAGTCGACCAAGCGACGGACGTGATTTACCTTGCGAGTGGTCGCGTGGTCTTTCAAGGAGAACGGTCACTCTTTCAAGAACGGAGTACGCTATGGTCACATACGTCCTCGCCATTCTGATTGCCATCCTGGTCCTGTATCGATTTGAGAAATCCGATCTCCCGGTTCAACCGCTCGTGCAGCTCTTGGCACTCGCAGTCATCGGTCGCTGGCTTTTCATGACGATTCCGAACGTACAACCGACGACAGCCATTTTGATGCTGACGGCACTATGTATTGGATTGAATGCTGCGGCGGTCCTTGCACTCTTCGTACCCATCTTGTCAGGTCTGTTGCTCGGGATCGGACCGTTCGTCTTCTATCAATTTTTAGGCTGGCTCCTTATCGTAACGCTCGTCAGCAGTTTTAGACCGTTATGGATGAAGTCGAACATCCTTTTTCTTCTGTTTGGTTTTTTGTCCGGATTTATATATGGATGGACGACCAATCTAGCGTTCTTCGAAGTGATTGGAGCTGATTTTTGGAAGCTACTTCTACTCAGCGTCCCGTTTGACTTGGCACATGGGTTATCGAATGTCGTTTTCCTCTTTTTAATCCGTCCCTTGTTCGAGCGCATATTCCTTCGTCAGCTCGGGTAAACATACAATAGTCATATCATTTTGAGTGAGGTGAACGACGGATGGGTGCATATATCAATCTCACAGAAGTCGGCATGTTTCTACTCGTAGGACTATTGTTTATCTTGTTAAACCTGATTCTATTGGCAAAACGTTACACGAGAGCCCGTTTTGCCATGATCAGCATCCTTGCGGCGAGCGTGTGGCCAGCACTCATGATTGTGCTTTCCGTGGAACAACTGAGCATCATGGACCAGCTCACGTCAGGAGACCTGACGCTCGATGCCGTCATGGCGTGGGGAGTCGTCATCGCTACAGCGCTGATGACTATGATTCCGGCAGGTGTATTTCTACACCGGCTTGTGAACGTCTCTCGCTTACACTCTGAACCATAAAAGGAGCGACCCGATGCGGTCGCTCCTTTTTCATGTAGTCGATTCAGCAGGTGTTCCATCAGCCGGTTTTTGGACGCGACGTAATACTTCGAGACTGAGAGCTCGTGGCATCAATTTGGCGACCCCGACCAATAACTGATTAGAGAGTCCAGGGATGACCACACGCTTGTTATTCATCACCCCTTTGTATCCGAAGAAGGCGACGAGATGAGATGGCATTTTCGAGAATGACAATTCACTCCCGGCACGATTAAAGAAGTTCGTATCCGTCGGGCCAGGGCATAACACACTCACATGCACGCCACTACCTTTCACCTCGGCATGAATCGCTTCAGTGAATGAGAGGACATAGGCTTTCGTCGCGTAATAGACGGCCATATATGGACCAGGTTGGAAGGCAGCGACAGATGCAACGTTCAACACATATCCGTGGTCACGTTCGAGCATGCCAGGCAAATAGGCTTTCGTCAGTTCGGTCAACGTATTGACGTTCAATCGGACCTCGTCGGCTTCCGTCTCAGCATCAAGGTCGGCGAACGCGCCGGACGTGCCAAACCCGGCATTGTTAATTAAAAAGTCGACAGTGAGGCCAGCTTCGGCAATCATCGTCGTCAATCGGACTGCTGCGCCATGTTTTGCCAAATCTAGAGCAAAGACATGTACGTTGATGCGATAACGTGTCTCAAGTACTTTTTTTAGTTCATGCAATCGTGGTTCGTTCCGAGATACTAAAATACAGTCGTAGCCGTCGCGAGCGGCGAGTACGGCCAAGTCTAGACCGATGCCCATCGAGGCGCCGGTGATTAAAGCTGTCTTTGACAACATGATCCACTCCTTTGATGAAAAGTCATACATTGTTACTGAATTCTTCACGAGTTGTTAAAATCCTGCTCCGTTCGCACATTGAAACATATGCTAAAGTATAGCAAGAAAATGTGATTAGACTCACAAAGTAGGGAGTAGAACAAATATGATGATTCAGCTCGTCACTACGGCGCAAAGCGTTGATCAGGCAGAAGCGTTAATCAAAGCCGGCGCAGACCGACTATATATCGGAAATTCAAGGTTTGGGTTGAGACAAAAAGGTGACTGGACAATCGATGCTGTGAGAGAAGTCACACAACTTGCCCATCGGTATGGGAAAGATGTGACGGTAGCCGTCAACAACCTGATGCACAATGACCACATTGAAGAGTTAAAAGATTATTTGCAAACGCTGAAAACGATAGGAGTCGATGATGTCACCGCTGGAGACCCCGGCGCCATTCGCTTGATTCGACAGGCAAAGATTCCGTATTGGTATGATGCCCAAACGCTCGTCACATCCGCCAAACAGATCCAATTTTGGGGGAAACGCGAAGCGATTGGAGCGGTCGTCGCCCGCGAAGTGACAATCGAAGAACTCGTCTTGATCCAGCAGCAAATCGGACTTCCTGTTGAAGTACAAGTATATGGTCCGACATGCATCCATCACTCTAAACGCCCACTCGTGACGAATTACTTTAATGAACTCGGAAGACCGGTTGAAGAAGCAAAACAACGCGAATTTTATATGAGCGAACCGGCAGATACGACCAGTCGTTATCCCATCTATGAGGACGAGAACGGCACCCATATTTTCTCTGAGGATTTGACGCTCATGGGTCAGCTTCCGACGTTAGTCAAAAATGGACTTCACACGTGGAAGCTAGACGGATGGCACGCCGGGGACCAGTTTGTTGAAATCGTTCAGTTGTTTACTTATGCCCGGACGAATTTGTTGAACGGTCGATTTGATCGTGTAGAGATGGAACATCGTCTTCACGAGCTTCAACCGGAAACGTTCCGTCTCGGTACGGGACTGTGGTTACGAAAACCAGAAGAGATTAAGTGAGGGATCAAGATGAAACGACGTCCAGAATTATTAGCGCCAGCAGGAAACTTAGAGAAATTAAAGATGGCCATCCATTATGGTGCCGATGCGGTCTATATCGGCGGACAGCAGTTCGGGTTACGTTCACGTGCCGGTAATTTCAGTTATGACGAGATGCGTGAAGGGGTAGCCTTCGCACATGCGTACGGCGCGAAAGTATACGTCGCTGCGAACATGGTGACGCATGAAGGCGATATCGAGGGGGCAGGTGACTTCTTCCGAACACTTCGAGATATCGGAATCGATGCAGTCATCGTCTCGGATCCAGCGATGATTGAAACTTGTCTTACGGAAGCAGAAGGGTTGCCCGTCCATTTGTCGACCCAAGCTTCGGCGACAAACTACGAGACCCTTCGTTTCTGGAAGGAAGAAGGACTCGAACGAATCGTCTTGGCTCGTGAGGTATCGATGGATGAAATCATTAAAATGAAACAGGAAGTCGATGTCGAAATTGAGACGTTCGTCCATGGGGCGATGTGTATCTCGTATTCCGGTCGATGCACGTTATCAAATCACATGACATTACGAGATGCCAACCGTGGGGGATGTGCCCAATCATGCCGCTGGAAATATGGTTTCTTTGAAGAAGGTGATCTTCTAACAGAAGAGATGGAAGCGCGTGACGAAGAGCCGTTCTCGATGAGTTCAGTTGATTTATCGATGGTCCGCCACATTCCTGACTTGGTGGAGGCAGGAGTCGATAGTTTGAAGATAGAGGGACGAATGAAATCGATTCATTACGTCGCGACGGTGTGTAACGTCTATCGTCAAGTGATTGATGCGTACTGTGAAGATCCAGAGCATTTCGTCTTCGACCCTGCATGGGAAGAAGAAATTTGGAAAGCGGCCCAACGTGAACTAGCGACCGGGTTCTATTACGGGATCCCGACTGAAAAAGAGCAATTGTTCGGGAAACCTCGTTCGATTCCGCAATTTGCGTTTGCGGCTCGTGTCATCTCATACGACCCTGTGACGGGTATGGCAACGCTCGAACAGCGGAATCACTTTTCAATCGGTGAAGAGGTTGAATTTTTCGGACCCGGATTTGTTCGTTTTTCACAAGTCATTGATACGATGGAGGATGTGGACGGTCACCTCCTCGAGTCTGCTAACCAAGCGATGATGACAATTCGTGTAAAAGTGGATCGGCCGGTCGCAACCGATTACATTATGCGTAAGCGAAAAGGTGTGCGTGCTCGTTCGCTCGTTTGACACATCCACCGAGCCAACATAGTCGCCCGTTCCGTTCAATCCTGCTACCCTAAGAAGTAGAGACGGAGGGATGGAAGAATGAACCAAAATACGGAGCAATTACGGACTGAGCCCATCGGCAGACTCCTCTTCAAGTTATCGCTTCCGGCGATGATTGGGATGCTCGTGACGGCGCTCTACAATATCATTGATACGATTTTTGTCGCCCGAGGGATCGGTGCATCGGCAGTCGCTGCTATCGGGATTGCGTTTCCGATTCAGATGATTTTAATGGCCGTGTCGAGTGCCGTTGGTCTAGGTGGGGCGTCTATCAGTTCGAGGAAGCTTGGACGCGGTGACGATGCCGGTGCAGCCGTCACATTCTTGAACGTACTTGTCCTCGTCGGTCTGTTTGCGGCACTTGCGGTCAGTTCTGCTTTCTTTATGTTAGATGAAATTTTGAAAGTGTTCGGTGCGACGACCGAAATCATGGATCTCAGCCGACAGTACTTATCAGTTGTCTTGATCAGTTCACCATTCTTCATGTTCACACTCGCTTCGAGTGCGATGGTTCGTGCTGAAGGACAGGCACCTTATCAAATGAAGGTCATGCTGACGACCGTTCTCGTCAACCTCGTGACGACCCCGCTCTTCATTTTCACGTTCGACTGGGGCATGTACGGGGCAGCGACTTCTACGGCACTCGCCCAAGTCATCGGTTCCGTATTGATGCTGCGCTTCTTCTTCGCCCGAAAACCAAAAACGGAACTGCGCTTCAAGTGGCGTCAGTTCCGGATTCGATTCGATGAGATAAAAGAAATCATGGCAATCGGTTCGTCTTCGTTCATCATGATGGTGTCCCAATCCATTTTATTTGTTGGTGTCAACGTGATGCTCGGTACGTACGGCGGGACCGAAGAATTGGCCATTTTCGCCATTATCAACAAGTTCATGGCGCTCGTTGGTATGCCAATCATGGGAATCGTCCAAGGGATGCAACCAATCGTTGGATATAACTACGGTGCAGAGCGATTCGACCGAATGCGTGAAACCATTTGGACGGCGATGCGGGTCGGGATTGCGATTGCTGTCATCATTTGGTTGATTCTGCAGCTATTCCCGCAAACACTCATGGGCTGGTTCTCGACGGATGAGGCGCTCATTGCTGGCGGTGTGACAGCGATTCACATTTTGTTCGCCGTTTCCTTCCTTCCGAGTGTTCAGATGCTCGTCAATGGAATCTATCAGTCCCTCGGGAAAGCACGCGTCGCTATGTTCTTGTCCCTTTCACGTCAGACGCTCTACACGATTCCGCTCGTCTTTATTCTCCCGTCGTTCCTCGGAGTGTTCGGCGTATGGTTGGCATTCCCAATCGCTGATGCGATGACATTTTTGACGGCTGTTGCTTTGGCATTCTGGGACCGTAAATTATTGTTCCGTCCTTCAGAAGAAGATAAAGAAGCACATGATGTAAATCCAAAAGCGACAAACTTATAATCAAACGTCCGCTCGTGTCGAGCGGGCGTCTTCTTTTAGGAACAAGTATATCCCACCGAGGAGGACGACGGCTCCGATCCATTGGAACGGTCCAAGTCGCTCTCCGAAGAAGGCGTATCCAAATAGCATTCCCCACAACGCCTCTCCAAGAATCGTGATACTGACGACGGTCGCACTGACACGGGCAAGCGCATAGTTGAACAGGTTGTGCCCGAGGATTGTCGGGAAGAAAGCGAGCGCGAGGAAGTACCACCAGTTGATGGATTCAAAGGCAGTGAATGTCGTGCCGCGAACGAGCAACATGAAGCAAAGCACGACCGTCGCAACGAGATATACGCTAAAAGAATATGTATTCGTGTTCATCGAAGCTCGTACATGCTGTCCAACGAGCCAATACCCTGCAATCAATAGGGCGGCAATCAAGGCGAGTAGGTCTCCGAAGAGGGCTTCACGGCCGAGTTGAATGTCCCCCGCAGCAACGAGCATGCCCCCGAGGACAGCGACGAGCGCGAAGGCAAGTCCTTTTCGAGTCGGATTCTTTTTAAAGATGAGTGCATTCCCGATCAACACAAAAATTGGACTCGACGTGACAAATAGTGTGGAGCTGGCAACCGTCGTGTAATCGAGTGACAAAAACCAAAGCCAAAAGTGAAACGCCAGTAACGTTCCGCTAAGAAGTAGAGCGTAGCGAGTCATGAGGCGCGTGGTGATGAGTGATTTGAAATCGACAAACGGTAACAACATGAGACACGTGAACAGCATACGGTAAAATGCGGCAGTCTCGGCAGGTGCCGACGTCCATTTGACGAAGAGGACACTCGTCGATAAGAAAAAGACAGCAGCGAACAAGATGAGATAAGACATGGCGACACTCCTTCACAGTTGTACTTCTCTGTTAATAATATCGGAAAACAGCCACGAGGCAAGACACGATTCAAAAATAGCAAACAAATGCTCCCCTCTCGATGTGTCCATCTTTGACTTGATATAGTAAAATACATAGTAGAAGCTAGCTAATCATGTACGTCTTGCCATTATGTAGGAGGCAAAGTAAGGAGTTCTTATGAGACTAATCATTGCGGAAAAGCCATCACAAGCTCAAAAGTTGGCTGCTCCCTACCCATCAAAAAAGCGAAAAGACGAGATTGAAATCTCACCTTGTCCCCGTTTCCCGGAAGGGGCGATTGTTGTGTGGGCGGTCGGTCACCTTTGTGAACTTCAAGAACCGTCGCACTATCGACCGGAATGGAAGTCGTGGAAGTACGATTCACTTCCGATTGTCCCAGAACGATTTGATTATCGTATTTCAAAAGGGAAGTCGAAACCGTTCTATGCCATCAAAAAATGGCTCCATGATCGCTCGATTACTGATGTCATCATCGCATCGGATGCCGAAAGGGAAGGGGAAGCAATCGTTCGTCTGATCCTCCGACTCGCAGGTAACAAAAAACCGCTTGCTCGACTATGGATCTCGAGTTTGACGGAGCAAGCAGTCGATCGTGGATTCTCGCAACTGTTGCCAGGTGAACAGACAATTCCATACTACCATGAGGCGATGAGCCGCGCCTGTGCGGACTGGCTCGTTGGGATGAATGCGTCTCGTGCCTATACGACGTTGTTGAAGACGATTGGGATTGAAGACGTATTCTCGCTCGGTCGTGTGCAAACCCCGACTCTTGCCTTAATCGTCAATCGCGAACGAGAAATCAAACAATTCGTGCCAGAACCATACTTCGAAGTCGAGGCGACACTTGCAAAAGGTCGAGGCACGTTCAAAGCGAAGTACACGTTTGGAAAGACAACAAAGCTCAAAACGCGTGAGGAAGCTGATGCGGCCGTCAAACGCGCATCTGGAACTGCGATTGTGAAGACAATCGACAAAGAAGAAAAAATTGAGCAACCGCCATTTTGGTTCAGTCTATCCGGATTACAAGCGGAGGCAGGGAAACGCTTCGGATTCGGAGCGAAAAAGACACTTGATATCGCTCAAAAGTTATATACGAAAGGGTGGATTAGTTACCCTCGGACCGATTCGGGATTTGTCACACCAGATGAGGCAACGCTATTTCCACAGACAAAGGCAAGACTGCTAAAGTCCGAAGCCTATGCCGGACTTCGTGACCTTTTGACTGAGGACCCGTCGAAAAATCGACGCTATGTCAATGCCAAGAAAGTCAGTGACCACTACGCAATCATCCCGACGGAGGCATGTGGTGACATCACTCGACTCGGTGGGGATGATGCGAAACTGTATGATTTGATCAATCGACGCTTCCTTGCGGCCTTTGCACCCGCAGCGATGCTCGAGAAGACAACGGTTGATTTGATTGATGGAAGCGACTTGTATCGAGCAAAAGGAACCGTCGTTGTGAGTCCTGGCTATCGACAAGTCGTTGAGATGAAATCAAAAGATGTCGAGCTTCCTGCGATGATGGTCGGTGAAGAATTAAAAGAGAAGAAAGTTGAAGTGTTGTCGAAACAGACAGAGCCACCGAAGCGATATACGGAGGGCGCGCTCATTATGGCGATGAAAGTCGCCGGGAAACAACTCGATGACGAAGAGCTGATTCATATCATGAAAGAAGTAGAGGGTCTTGGGACTGAGGCTACACGTGCCAACATCATCGATGGATTGAAGAAGCGAGGCTATGTCCAACTTCAGAAAAAAGAGCTTGTTCCAACAGACAAGGGTCGCCTGTTGATTGATGTCCTCGGAGATAGTATTTTGGCATCACCCGCCATGACGGCGAAATGGGAGAAGCGACTCCATGAGATCGGTCAAGCATCGGCATCCGCTGCCGAATTCATTGAACAAGCGAAGAAGATGTCCGTTCATTTGGTCGAAGAAGCGAAATCGCGAGTAGAGGCGGCTAATCCAGAGGGCTATACGATTGAGGCGAAACGTTATGGCAAGAAAGGAACGACTCGACCGAAGGCATCATTTGGTGTCTGTCCGAATTGTGGGAAAGGGCTTGTCGAACATCCAAAGTTCATCGGGTGCAGCGGTTATCGGGAAGGATGTCGCTTCACCGTCTCCAAACAAGTGCTTGGCGTCGGACTCGTCAAAGATGAGTTGAAGCAAATGATCAATGGCGGGCAGTCGAACGTCCATACGTTCAAAAAGGGAGACAAGACATTCAATGCCTCATTGTATTTAGAAAAAGGTACACTTCGATTTGAATTCAAATAAAAAAGGGTCGCGCATTAGAGCGGCCCTTCTGTCTGGTCAGTCTTTTCTCTCTTCTTGTCATCTTCAATGCGACGATTGATTTCGTCATAGTCGAGCACGATGTCGTCTTTATTGTCTTTATAGGCGTATCCTTTTTGGATGACGACGATGGATGCGATGAGGACGAGTAAAATAATTAAACCGCTTACGGCGAATATCCAGGCCATATGAACCCCTCACTTTCTCTCTTCAGTATGCCAAACAGTGGACAGGTTCTTCAACTAGAATGAATAGACGGTTATGTCGTGTGCGAGTGAAAAGATATGGTACAATACGATATAGATTACTACGTAGAGAAGGAAGGGATAGTCATGGCGATTTTGATTGTGGATGATGAACCGGTCAATACGCTCGTACTTGAGCAACTGCTTCACCAGCACGACTATGAGACGGTATCGGTCTCGAGTGGGGAAGAAGCGCTCGATTTACTGATGGCCCCACAAGCCGCATCGCTGTATGATCTCGTCCTGTTGGATGTCGAAATGCCTGGGATTTCAGGAATCGAGACGTGCAAACGGATTCGGCAGATGGCTGACTTTGAAGAGTTGCCGGTCATCATGGTTTCCGGACGAACGGAAGAGAAGCAGATTGCCGAGGGACTCGACGCGGAGGCGTCAGATTACACGACCAAACCAATCAAAATAACAGAATTACTCGCACGAATCCGTTCTGCCCTCCGTTATAAGGCGGCTGTTGATGAACGGAAAATTTATGAGACCCGTCTTCAGTATGATTTGGACCTTGCCCAAAAGATTCAACAGAGTGCGCTTACGCCACCAATCAGTAATGAAGAGATTGATGTTCGTGCGCTCTATCTGCCTTCTAAAAAACTAGCCGGAGACATGTACGCGTGGTTTCAGGTCGCACCGGACCGATACGGGGTCATCATCTTTGATGTCATGGGACATGGGGTCTCATCGGCGCTCATCACGATGGGAATCCGTTCAATCCTACCGGGGCTTGTCGGGAACGTGCAATATCCGGTAGACGTCATGACGGAGTTGAACCGTCAGATGACGTTCCTCTTCTCGGGTGACGATATGCACAGCTACTTCACGGCGGTCTATTGCTACATCGACACGACAAAACGTCGAATCGAATATGTGAATGCGGGTCATCCGCCTGTCATCGTGACGTCAGAAGAAGGAAACTCTCGTCTTGAGACGACAGGGGTACCAGTCGGTATGTTCGAGGAACCGAATTATGAATCCAAAGAGATTGACATCACACCGAATATGACGCTTCACATGTATACGGATGGACTCATGGAGTGTTACAGCAAAGATATCGATGATGGGATTCGATGGCTAGAAAACGACGTTTCCACATATGGTCTTGACTATAGTCGTCACGTCGCTGAACAGCTTGTGCCAAAGATTGAAATTGAAGACGACCTATGTCTCGTCACGGTCAAAATCACATGAAAAGAGCCTGACGCAACGTGCGTCAGGCTCTTTTATGCTAGAAATATCGCTTTCGCCAAAGGATATAGAAGGCGAGACCGGAAAATCCAATCATCATCGTGATAGCCATGATGAATCCGAACGGTTGTCCTTCCCATGGAACTTGAACGTTCATCCCAAAAATTCCAGATATCATTGTCGGGATGCTGAGGACAATCGTGATGGATGCCAAGAATTTCATGACGAAGTTAACATTGTTCGAAATGATGGATCCGAATGCTTCCATCTTGATGCTGATGATGTCGTTATAAATCGATGCCATTTCCATCGCTTGTCGGTGTTCGACAAAAACGTCTTCGAGTAGTTCTTCGTCCTCTTCATGCTTCTCCAAACTCGGTGTCTTGACGATTCGGTCCAAGACGCTATCATTCGCTTTTAACGAAGTCATGAAGTAGACGAGAGATTTTTGAAGGTTCATCAACTGGAAAATCTCTTGGTTTCGCATGGAACGCTGCAACTCTTGCTCGAGTTCGTCCATTCTTCGGTCGATTTGACGCAAGAAGCGCAAATACGTCATGCTCACACGATGTAAAATCTGAAAGACGAAGCGACTACGATAGTTTGTTCGGAACAGTCTTGCCTTCCCGTTAGCGAACAAATTCAACACGTCGAGATCTCGCGAGCAGACGGTAATGAAATGTCGTCCGGTCACGATGATACCGAGCGGGATCGTATTATACGTGCGACCTGTATCATCTTCCTCCACATACGGAACGTCGATGATCATGAGAAGTCCTTCATCATCTTTTTCAAAACGTGGTTTCTCTTCGATATCAAGTGGGTCATATACAAAGTCTTCTGGAATGCCGGACGCCTCGATGACTTGATCGGCCTCATCTTTTGTCGGGTTCACGAGTTGGATCCAGCTTCCTTTATCAAAGTCTTCGATTTCATCCACATGGCCTGATGCGTCAGTACGGTAAATCGTCAGCATGCATCTTCCTCCTACCTTAACTCAATCTTATTATAGGTAGCCAAAATGAAGAGTGCAATCCAAAGCAGGAGTTTTTTTGTTTTCTCTCGAAAACGTGTTACAGTGAGAGGGAACGATTGGAATATCGTTTATTGAGGAGGGGTTATATTGACTAGAATGCCCGAAGACGCTCTGTTCAATGAAGAAAAACTAGCAGAGCTTCACCAAATCGCAAACGGAAACATTGAGTTCTTAAATAAAATTGCAACCACATATATCCAGCAGTTCGAGGCGAAGTATCCTGAACTTCAATCGGCAGTCGAGTCGAAAGATTATTCTCGCGTCGAGCAACTCGCCCATTTATTGAAAGGGGCCTCCTATTCAGTTGGTCTAGAACAGACGGCGCTTCTTTTCCACGACCTTGAAGTGGCTGGAGAAAATGCACATCTAGATGGAGCGACCGAAACATTGGCAACCATCGAATCGCATAGTAAGCGATTTTTAACCGAATGGAATACGCATTTTGAACAATTCACATAAAAAAGTTTGCGACGGAGAAGTCGCAAACTTTTTTATTATCCTACAAATTCATCGAGCGTCGCAATCAACATTCCGATTTCTGGTTTCGTGATTTGAGCGTTCGCACCGACGGCTTCCCCTTTATGTTTCAAGTCATCTGAAATGAGTGACGAGAAGATGATGATTGGAAGTGTTGCGTATTGGTCCATCTCACGAAGACGCTTCGTCAAATGAAGTCCATCCATCTGTGGCATCTCAATGTCGGTGATGAGGAGGTCACACTCGGCACCTTCTTGTTCAAACGCATCGAGTGCCTCTTTCCCGTTATTGAAGACAGTCGTATTGAAGTACCCCGCGTCATCCAACGTGTCGAGAATCAATGTGCGGAGCATTTCTGAATCTTCAGCTAGCCAAATGTTTTTGTTCGAGCGCTCACGAGCGCCGAGTCGCTTCACAGATTCGCGAGCCATGATGTCCTTACGTGACAACTCGAGCGCGATTCGCTCATAATCGAGCAAGATGATCATCTGGTCACCTGTTTTGACGACACCGTTTGTAATGCCTTGAACACCACGTGCGAGATCGGACGGGGTATCAATTTGTTCCCAAGAGATGCGTTTGATCTCGGTTACCTGGTCGACACGAAGAACCGACTTCTCACCGTTGAACTCACAGACAATCAAACGATCATCACTTCCGACTTCACGCGGATGGCTGATGACCATCGGAAGGTCGATGACGGTCATGACTTCACCGCGCAGCTCGATTAATCCCATGATGGCTTCAGGCGTACCTGGGAGTGGCGTCAATGGAAGCATCGTGATAATTTCACGTACTTTCATGACATTGATGCCGAACAAGAACGGTCCAGCTTGGAAAATGACGATTTCAAGTTCGTTCGTTCCTGCTTCAAGTAAAATATTATGATCAGTGCTCAATGGTAGTCCCTCCTATTTCACGTACTCTCATCTTTACTATCGGTATCCAATCGATAAATCTACAGTAAAAATAGTGTCAACTCTCATCAGAATTCACAAAAAGTTTCATAGTAACCGTTTACATCTCATAAACTGAATCGTTATAGTTGTCCAATGCAAAAAAATCTGCATACAATGGGGTTGGCAACGAGATATTACAGCTTACTCAGGAGGCAGATAGAGATGATGAGTATGAACACATATCCATATTTATTGAATGGTCAATGGCAGGAATCTTCAAGCAACGAAACGATTGAACTCGTTTCACCATATAAAGACGAAGTCGTAGGTCGCGTTCAAGCGATGTCACGCGATGAAGTCGATGAAGCCATCCATGGCGCAAAACGTGCACAACAAGAATGGGCGGCGCTTCCGGTCAACAAGCGCGCTGAATTATTGTATGCATGGGCAGAAAAACTCGAAGAACGCGTGGATGAGATTGGTCAAATCATCATGCGAGAAGTCGGGAAAAACTTGAACGACGCGAAGAAGGAAGTCGTACGGACGGCGGAAATCATTCGTTATACGGCAGAAGAAGGAATTCGCTTCAATGGCGGCTTCATGCAAGGCGATTCATTCCCAGGTGGCTCGAAAAACAAGATGGCCATCATCAAGAAAGAAGCGCTCGGTGTCATCCTCGCGATTTCACCGTTCAACTACCCGGTAAACTTGGCAGCTGCTAAGATTGCGCCGGCGCTCGTCACAGGAAATGCGGTAGTCTTCAAACCAGCGACGCAAGGTGCAATCAGTGGGATCAAGATGGTCGAGGCTCTTCACGATGCCGGTCTTCCAAAAGGTCTGTTGAACCTCGTGACAGGTCGCGGTTCGGTCATCGGTGACTACTTGACATCACACCCAGGGATCGACATGATCACGTTCACAGGTGGAACGGGTACGGGTCAACATTTGTCACAACAAGCGTCGATGGTACCGGTCGTACTCGAACTCGGCGGGAAAGACCCAGCCCTCGTTTTAGAGGATGCAGACTTGACGTTAGCAGCTGACCAAATTGTCAGCGGAGCGTTCTCATATTCAGGTCAACGTTGTACAGCAATCAAGCGCGTCTTCGTCCTTGAAAATCAAGCGGATGAGCTCGTCGATATGTTGAAAGAACGTGTCGCAAAACTTTCAGTCGGTTCACCGGAAGAGAACAGCTTCATCGTTCCTTTAGTTGATGCGAAGACGACGGATTATGTACAGGGTTTGATTGACGACGCCGTCAATAAAAAGGCAACGGTCGTTTACGGTAATAAGCGTGAAGGAAACTTGCTTCACCCGACATTGCTTGATCATGTGACGACAGATATGCGTGTCGCATGGGAAGAACCGTTCGGACCGGTCCTCCCGGTCATCCGTGTGAAATCACTCGACGAGATGATCGCACTCACGAATGAATCGGAGTTTGGTCTTCAGGCGAGCGTCTTCACACAAAACGTCAATAGCGCCTTCACGGTCGCTGATAAGTTAGAAGTCGGTACGGTCCAAGTGAACGGACGGACAGAACGCGGTCCAGACCACTTCCCATTCATCGGTGTCAAGCAATCGGGACTCGGCGTTCAAGGAATCGGACGTAGCCTTGAGACGATGACACGTGATAAAGTGACGGTCATCAACCTATAATATGAATCATTCATGAGGGAGAGACATCTCCCTCTTTTTTGTTTGATTGAAAACGCATCTTTCAGACGGGTATAATGGAGAAAGACAGGAAGAAGGGGTGGTGATGACATGGCGGACTGGATTTCTAGCCAACTGGCAAGACTCGATATCCCGACACCGTTCGAAGTCGGGAACGTGAACGTATATATCGTTGAACATATGAACCGCTTCTTCATGGTCGATTGTGGACCAGACACAGAAGAGGCGTGGACCTCGTTGAACCGTCAACTTGAAGAGCTTGAACTCTCGTTGGCGGATATCGACTTTTTATTTTTGACACATCATCATGCTGATCATGCCGGACAAGCATGGCGTCTTCGCGACGCATCCATCCCCGTGTACGGGCATGAAAAGCTCGTTCGATACTTAGAGCAAACCCCAAACTTTTTGAAGCGTGGCAATCACTTTTTACATGAATTGGCCGTCTCTTTCGGGGCCCCGGCTCCACTCGTGGAAAAATTACCAGACTATCGCGAAGCGCTTCGCTGGATTGGTCCGACGACTGTCACGATGACGTTTGGGGACGGGCAAGCATTGACCTCGGATGGGGCGTGGCAGACGATCCATTTACCTGGACACGCCAGTGACCAGCTCGGGTTGATTGGTCCCGGAGGAGTCTTGATTGCCGGAGATCACCTCATCGACAAGGTCGAACCAAATCCGCTCATCGAACAGCCGTATGATGACGAAGGATTTGCATCACCCGTCATTCTCTATATCGATTCGCTTAAAAAATTACGCGGGATTGATTTAAAGCTCGTCGTCAGTGGACACGGTGAACCGATTCACCATCCGAATGATTTAATCGAGAGTCGGATTCGCCAACGGTATGAGCGCAGTGAACAATTGCTTGCCGAATGGGAAGATGGACTTAGCGTTTTTGATTGGTCAATGAAGTTATATGGACGAAAGATGCGACGTGGGATGCCGCTCGTCTTCAGTGAAGTGTTTGCACGACTCAGTTTACTCGAGGAACGTGGCGACATCGAGAGACGTCGAGATGATCAAAAATGGATTTATACGAAGAAAGAAGTGATGTCGTGAAACGAGTAGTCATTACTGGTGCGTCAAGCGGGCTCGGTGCCGCATTGGCGCATTCTTTTTATGAACATGGATACAACGTATTGTTGATTGGAAGAAATGAAGAACGGTTAAAAAAGATTGCCGCAACATGTGAAGGGGATTGGATGTGCGCGGATGTCGCAAAGTCAACCGCTCTCGTTCATGATGTGAGCGAACGGTTCGGGAAATTTGACGTATGGGTCAACAATGCAGGCATGGCCGAATTTGATTTTGTGACCGATCAGTCGACGGATGTGATAGAAGAAACGATGCGTGTGAACGCTCTCGCACCGATGCTGTTATCGCGAGATGTCGCCCGCGTGATGGAGCGAGAGGGTATCATCGTCAACATCTGTTCACAGGCTGCGAAAGTACCGACACCTAAGTCAGCCGTCTACGCAGGGTCAAAGGCGGCACTTTTACAGTTTTCGAACGCGCTCAGGCTAGAGTTGAAGCCCCGTGGCATTCACGTCATGACGGTCAATCCAGGACCGATTGCAACGCCGTTCTTTAATCGAGCTGATAAAAGTGGTACATATGCTGAAAGTGTTCAAAGGATCATGCTTGACCCGAAACAATTGGCTGATGCGATTGTCAGAGGAAGTCGTAAGCGAAAACGTGAAATCAATGCGCCGTGGTGGATGAACGTAGGGGCGAATGTGTATGCAATCTGTCCAACCATGTTCGAAATGCTCGCAAAACGGGGATTTGAGAAAAAGTAAAAAGGGGGATTAAGATGAGGAAATGGAGAGTACTGCTCGCAACTGTCATGCTAACATTCGTGGCAGCGTGTGGGAGTGAACAGGCAGTTGAGTTTTCGGACTCGTTTGAAAAAGCAGCGACGACGGCAGAAGGGTCGACCGTCAACCTATATATGTGGGGTGGGGACGAGGGCATCAACAGCTACATCGATGACTACGTGGCACCTCGCCTCGAGGAATCTTACAATGTCGAATTGAACCGTGTCGCAATGGATACGGCAGAATTCATTCGACAATTATCACTCGATAAAAAAGCGGACAGACAAGTCGGGACGATCGATGCCGTCTGGGTCAATGGCGATAATTTCCGAAATGCGAAAGAGGCTGGTCTTCTTCGAGACGGACTGATGGAACGTGTCCCGAACGCCGAGTTATTAAACGAAACGGCCCAGCAATCAGATGCTGGCACCCCGACAGAGGACTTGGAGCTCGCATGGGGGAATGTACAATTCATCATGCATTACGATGCTTCGAAAGTGGACAATCCTCCTCAATCGTTTGAAGAATTACGTCGCTGGACTGAAGACAATCCAGGTCGATTCACGTATCCTGAAGTCACAGATTTCACCGGGAATGCCTTCGTCCGCCATCTATTGTATGAACGATACGGTGACGAGTTGGACCAAAAAGCGACCATTGAGGATTCGTTCTGGGATGACTTGAAAGCGTGGTCTCCGAATTTGTGGAAAGACGGACAAACGTATCCAAAGACGCTCGAACAACTCGATCAGCTCTATGCATCGGGAGAAGTTTGGATGACGATGGGATTCAACGAACGTCGAGCCGAGGCGGAAGTGACGGAAGGGATCTTCCCGAAAGAGACACGCGCGCTCGTCCTCGATCACTCCATTGCCTCGACACACTTTTTAGCAGTCCCATTCAATGCCCCGAATCCAGATGGGGCGTTAGTCCTTCTTCAAGAACTGTTGTCTCCTGAAGCACAGCTTGTCAAACAAGGACCAGAATATTGGGGAGACGGCACATCACTCGACTTAACGAAGCTTGACGTGAATGACCAACGAGCGTTTGAAGAATTAGGGGAGGGTGTCACGTACCCAGATTCGGAGCAGTTGCTCGAACGTTCGATTCCGGATTATGGACCGAACGTGATTGACACCGTCCGCGAGGAGTGGCCACGTGTTGCGAAGTAGTGTCGCAGTGACGATCATGGTGTCGCTTCTTCCTCTCACTGCTCTCGTCTTTCTCGCCATAGAGTCAATGGGAACGGATTGGGGCTCGCTTTTAACAGATGAGACGTGGCGCGATAGTTTCGTCACGACGATTTATGTCGTCAGCGTATCGACCGGTCTATCGCTTGTAATCGGGACGTGGCTTGCAAGAACGGTCGTCCAAAAAGGTTGGCGTTTCCTATCGTCTGTACTCCGACTTCCGATGTTTGTCCCTCACATTGCCGCTGCATACCTGTTTTGGTTATTGTTCACCGGAACGAATGGCATCGGATGGATTGAGGCGAACGAACGAAACTATGTCACGGTCATCCTGACCTATATATGGAAGGAGACACCGTTCGTCTTTTTAATGATGCTCGGGACATATGAGCAATTGAATCGGGGTTACGTCGAGATGGCCAAGACGCTCCAACTCTCTCCGTTTGACCAGTTCAAACATGGGGAGTTGCCGTTTCTGATGAAACCATTACTCGATTCGGCATGGATTTTAATCGCCTTTATCTCGTTCGCATACGAGGTCCCGGCATTGCTCGGCGTGACTTACCCGAAACTCATCGGTGTCCTCGCGTATGAACGACTGTCGACTGGACTCTATTTAGAGGCGACAGAGCCTTATGCGGTCGCCCTCGTCTGGACATGTCTTGTCGGAAGCGGCGTATTCCTATCTTACGTATTGACCGCATCCATACGACGACGAATTGAACGTGGGGTGAGACGATGATTCGACAAGGGCTTCTCATCTGTTTGACGTTCATACCGTTTATCAGCCTCTTTTTCGTAGTCCCGACATTTGAAATCGAGAACAACATGGCAATCGTTCATACGATAGGATTGATTGTGATTTTATCTGGGATCAATGTGTGGCTCTCGATGATGTGTGCCTGGTGGCTATTGTGGACAGATTCTAGATGGAAACATGTCATCGAATGGCTCGTCTTTTTACCATTGTTCATTCCGATGCTGGCCACATTGTTTGGCCTCTATCTGATTTTGGCGGAAGCTGGTCTGATTGGGACGTATGTCGGCGTCACCCTTGCCCTGCTCGTCGTGACGATTCCCTATTCAATCCGCCTCGCCTACAACGGAATGGCGGTCATCGGTCGACCACTTTTGGAACAAGCTCGGATTCTGCCATCGAGACGGCGAGTCATGTACGTGCTGTATCCGCTCTTTTCTAGATTGATGCGGACCATCGCGTTGTTCACGACCGTCATTTTGCTCAGTCAATTTGCGCTGATCCAGTTGATTGGTGCGGGATTGATTCCGACCGTGACGACAGAATTGTATCAATCTTATGCGGGAAACAATCGTGGTCTAGCTCTCTCGAACACATGGATGCTCATCCTATTCCCCGTTCTCCTCTATTTCCTGCTCTCAGGATGGGATCGGTATATGGTGCGTATGCTGAAAGGACGTCTTCAATGAGTTTGAATGTACAAAATCTATATAAACAATTTGGAACGAAACAAATACTAAATGGTGTCGACTTCGAGGTTAAACCTCACGACATTCACGCAATCGTCGGTGTGAGTGGTTCAGGGAAATCGACGATTCTACGAATCATCGCAGGTCTTGAGTCGACTGACAGCGGTGACGTGAAATGGAATCACCGTTCTTTAATCCCTATCCCTGCGCATAAACGGCGCGTGACGATGCTATCGCAAACGGCTTTATTGTTCCCACATTTGACAGTCGGAGAGAATGTCGCGCTCGTGACTCGAGAGCGTTCTCGTAAGCAAGCCGAACATTGGTTACGAGTCGTTCAACTCGGTGACCGATATGATGCCGAGATACACGAACTGTCTGGTGGCGAACAACAACGGGTCAGTCTTGCCCGAGCTTTAGCTGCTGAACCAGAACTACTGTTATTAGATGAACCCTTTACAAACCTTGATCCCAAACTCAAGCTCGACTTGCAGCGTTTTATCCGGGACTTAGTGAAAGAACTCAACTTGACGGCGGTATTGGTCACTCATGATCGGGAAGAAGCGATGCTCATGGCAGACCAGGTGACGCTGATTGATGAAGGCAAGGTGACACGTACGGGGACGGTTGCGGAGTTATACGATACGGCCCCTGGATTCGGTGACTTTGTCATGCTCGATGGAGAACTGCGACCGTTGTCTGAAGTGGAGGTATCCGAAGCGACTGGTGTGTCGGTTCAGTTGATGAAGAAAATTTATCGATTCGGTCAATGTTTCGGGGAATATCAGTTCAAGGATGGACGATCCGTCATGTTACCGACGTGTGAAACGTACCAAACTGGAATGATTTATCGAATTAAACGAAAGGAGGAATAGTATGCTCGATACGTACGGAAGTCGTTACGTTCAACCGGTCATCGAGCGTGGAGCGAATCGATTGCTCAAATGGAATTTCACGCCGAACGAAGTGACAGTACTTGGAGGAATCATCGGAATCTCGACCGGAATCTTTATCTATAATGATATGCACTGGACTGCCGTCATCTTACTGTGGCTATCTGGCTTGTTTGATGTTTTAGATGGGACGATGGCTCGAAAG
Source organism: Exiguobacterium profundum (assembly GCF_042652865.1). GTDB lineage: Bacteria > Bacillota > Bacilli > Exiguobacteriales > Exiguobacteriaceae > Exiguobacterium > Exiguobacterium profundum. Next base: position 957,197 of record NZ_JBHSHG010000001.1, on the reverse strand, counting down.
TCGAAAACGAGTGGGTTTGGAACGGTGCTTGACCTCGTCTTGGACCGATTCGTCGAATTGTCGGTCGTGATTGCCCTTGCCCTTCGTTACCCGGAATATATGCCTATTTTTCTCATTCTGATTGCTTCATTTGTGATCGCCATGACACTGTTCCTAGCTGTCGGTGCGAGTAGTTCAAAGCGCTCAGAGAAGACGTTTTACTATCAGCCAGGAATTATCGAGCGAACAGAGTGCTTCATTTTGTTCACGTTGATGATTCTCTTCCCGAACTGGGTCGGCGGGATTGCTCTTATCTTTTTATTGCTTGAAGTCATGACAATCACACAACGATTCATTGAGGCGCGGAGGATTTTGCGATGAAACCGAAGTTGGTGTTGGCCGGACTTGGACACGGACAGCTAGAAATTCTCGATCGTATTGAGGAGATATGCAAACATTATGATGTTCGCTTCATTGGAGACTGCCAGACGATTTATACAGGTGCGTTTCCACAAGTGATTGCCGGGCTCATGGATTCAGCTACGGTCCGATCACCTCAACTAGAGCCGGTCGCAAAGCGGGTGCTCTCGATTGACCCGATTCAGCAGACGGTTCAAACAGAAAACGGAATGTTTGAATACGATCAACTCGTTTTAGCCACCGGTGCGAAAAGTCGGGGAATCGGCACGCCACTTAAACCGATGTCACAAGCTTTACTCGACCAAATCGAATCGAGTTCACAAGTGACCATCGTCGGAGGCGGGAAGGCCGGCGTAGAATTGGCGTTCACGTGTGCTCGCACAAAAGATGTGACACTGTATGCAAAAGAGATATTACCAGACGTCTCGGTCCATACTAGAAAGCACATCGAGCGATTGTTGGTCAGAACAGGGGTCATGGTCGTCAAACAGGCGTTTCATGCAGACACATCGGAAGGGCTTTTATTGGATGCGACGGGGGTTGTTCCCGTGGAATGGTGGACTGAATCAGGGCTTGCAAAACCTGAGAGTTTTATAGAGGTAGACAAATATTTACGCCATCATCATTTTACAAATATATATGTAACAGGAGATATGGCATCCTCCTTAAATGGAGGCGTCGATGCTGTTAGGTCAGGGCGCTATGTCGGCAAACGGTTACTAGAGGAAACAAGTCGACCATTTCGGAGACGTCAATCGATGAATATCTTACTGACGACACCAGGGCGCGCCTTGCTAACATATGGAAAGTTTACATGGCATGGTCGGACTCCATATTATATGAAGCGGTGGATTGACTCGCGGTATGTTCGGCATTACAAGTAGTCGGAGGTTCACGTTATTCGCTTAAAAGATGACCAATCACGTCGTTCGATTCCGATTCAACGAGTACTTGTGGAATCTCGACCGTACGCTGTGGATCAGGGGGGAACGTGACGAGCCAGGCACGTGTTCCTTCAAACCGATCATCGACTAAGTCATAACGATCATCGACTGTAATGGATTGAATCGTAGCCTGTTTCCCGTTTTCATCGGTTGGTAGCCAATTCTTATTGTGTAGATAGGTAACAGCACTTTTTATGATAGCCGTCTCGTCATCAGACGGCATGGATGGTGACGTGGATGGTTGTATGCAGCCGACCAACATCAACATGGTAAAACAGAGTGGAGTGAAAAGGCGTGTAAACGTCATGATTGTTTCCCTTTCTCATTTGGTTATTTCTTACAGTATAATCGAGGATGACAGAGGTGTGTACAAAAAATTCCTGCAGTCGAATGGGCTGCAGGAATCAGGTCATGCTTGGATCGTATCGAGGAAAGAACGGATTTGCATCTCCGACTTGGCGTTCGCCGAGTGGAGGTGTTCTTGTTTTACCCCGTCTTTATAGTAAAGAAGTGAAGGGATGCCGCGAACTTCTTGTGCATCAGATAGCTCTGGGAGTTCGTCGCGGTCGACGACGTGCCAGTTAAATTGTGGATAGTCTTTGACAAGCTCATCGACATACATGTCTAGACGTTTACAGTCCGGGCACCATGATGTAGTGAAGACCACCATTCCATGATCTTTTGTGGCTTCGTCAAATTGTTGTGATGAATGAATCGGTTGCATAGACAACTCTCCTTTCTTCTATCTATTTTGTCGGGTTTTTAACGGGTCGTCAACAGATTGGCATTCTCGAAACCATTTGAGAATGTGATACACTATTAAAAATAGCATGAGAAGGAAAAGGTGATGGATATGGCGTTACGTCACGCATTGCTCGGGTTATTGACCCATCAGCCTGCGACCGGGTACGCCTTGAACGCGACGTTCAAGGCGCAGATGATTCATTTTTGGAACGCCCATCATACACAGATTTATCGGGAACTGTTAAAGATGGAAGAAGAGGCACTCGTTTCGGCGGAACATGTCTCTCAACAAGAGTTGCCAGACAAAAAAATATACTCCATCACGGATCGAGGACGAGAAGAGTTAATCAATTGGTTACGTCAACCAACGTCGTTCCAACCGAAAATGAAGGATGAAAACCTCCTGCGTGTCAGTCTGCTCCAATTGTTGCCGGTTGAAGAAGCGGTCCGATATATCGAAGAGACAAAGGCACACCATGAGCAGGTCGCACAACAGATTCGTATGTTTCAAGAAGAACATCAATCGGACGAGGATACACTTGGCTATTTGCTGACGAGCGAGTATGCGATCCGAATGATGGAGAACTATGCCGGATGGGCGGATTGGGCGATCGAACAGATTCAAGCACGCAACGAAAAACACGTGACCTGAGCGGATCAGGTCACGTGTTTTGTGTATGGGTGAACCGGTAAACGAGCGAGTAAGCGATCAAGCACTTCATCATCGGTTTTGGTCTCAAATGAACGAATCGTTTCGTTCAATTGCTTGACTGAAGAGGCGCCTGGTAAGACGACGTCACAGAACCGTTTTGCAGCTTCGAGTGCATAGGCTTGAATCGGTGTCGGCATCATCGCCAATTCACTTGCGAGTTCCTCTTTTCGCCACGTCTCAAATCCCTTATCTCCGAGACGAGTCTCCCATTCATCCGTTAATAGGCCTTTGGCAAGAACCCCTCGACCGACGATGGGGATTGAAATGTTGAGCGTCTCTGCCCGGCGGTCGAGTAGGGAATACGGTGTCATGAGAACATCGAGGGCACCGGATTTGACCCAATGGTTGATGACGTTCGGACGAATCGACGAGAGTCCGATTTGTCGGATTAGACCATCTCGTTTTTGTTTTTGTGCCCATTCAATCGTTGCGTCGAGGTCATCCTCGAGCGTGCCGCCATGTATATAATATAAATCCAGATAATCGGTTTTCAATCGCTCGAGCGATCCGTGCAATGCTTCCTCTAAATAGAACGGATCAGGATTCCAACGCATGCCCTCCTCAGTCAATTCGTTGCCACCTTTACTCGCCAAAAATAAGTGTTGTCGCTCTTGACCCAACGTTTCCCCAATCACACGCTCGACAGCTTGTCGTTCATAGACGTCTGCCGTATCGATATGGCGAATCCCCGATTGAATGGCCGTTTCCAGGATATTCTTTGCCTCTTTCTCCCCATGTTTCAAAATCGTCATCGTTCCGAGTCCGAGTTCACTCATTTGGATTCCTCCTTGTTCGAAATGTAGGTTTGACTCATAATCAGAGTATATCGAAAAGTGAGGAGTAATCATATGGAAGAAAAAACGATTGAGCGGGAAGTCATTTATCAAGGCAAAATCTTCGATGTGGAAAAGCATGTCGTTTCCCTTCCGAACGGAAACACGTCTGTACGTGAACTCGTCTATCATAACGGAGCCGTCGCTGTACTCGTCATTGATGAATCGGACAACATCGTCATGGTGGAGCAGTACCGAAAAGCGTTTGAATCGATGTCGCTTGAGATTCCAGCCGGTAAGTTGGAAAAAGGCGAAGAGCCGATGGCGAGTGCCGAGCGCGAGCTCGAAGAGGAGACGGGCTACACGGCGGAATCGCTTGAAAAGATTTTTTCTTTCTACGGGGCACCTGGGTTCTGCAGTGAGCGGGTCGATGTATATGTCGCAAAAGGGTTATCTGCCGGTGAGATGAATTTAGACGAAGATGAATTTTTAAATGTGAAACGATACTCATTTGATGAAGCCGTCGATTTACTGGACCGAGGCATCATTACCGACGCCAAGACAATTATGGCAATCCAATGGTGGCAATTGTCTAGATTGAAATAATTCTAATCTAAGTACTTATATGATAAACTTACATAGTAATGATTTTAAATTGAAAATTGAGTAAAACTTCGGTATGCTTTCAGTAGTGAACTATGTATAGAGGGGGCGCCTTATGGAAACGCGAATTGAACGAATTAAACAGCAATTGAGCGCCAAAGGATATAAATTAACACCACAACGTGAATCGACGGTACGTATCTTACTTGAGAATGAGAGTGACCATTTAAGTGCGGAGAACGTCTTCATGCTCGTGAAAAGCATCGCACCAGAAATTGGACTCGCAACGGTTTATCGCACATTAGAATTATTGACAGAGCTCGGCGTGGTCGATAAAGTCAACTTCGGTGACGGAGTTGCACGCTTTGACTTACGTCCAGAAGGGGCGAACCATTCGCACCACCATCTCGTCTGTGTCGAATGCGGCTCGGTCGAGGAAATCATGGAAGACTTGCTCGTCGATGTTGAGAAAAAAGTCGAGAGTAAATACGAATTTTTGATTAAAGACCATCGCTTGACGTTTCACGGTATCTGTAAAGTATGCCAAGCAAAAGGCGTCACACTCGAAGGTCATAAAGCAGTCATCAACGGTTAATGCAGAAAGGACAGACGACCCCAACAGGTCATCTGTCCTTTTTCAATGTGTGATATATCGCTCAAGAATCTTCGAAATCCCATCGTCGTTGTTTGATGTCGTGATCTCACTCGCAATGTCGATCAATGCATCGACGGCATTTCCCATGGCAATCCCAATTCCTGCGTATTCAATGATTGAACGGTCGTTATGACCATCTCCGAAAGCGATGACGTGGTCACGATTGATACACAAGTCCTCGAAGACGTGACGCAGCGCCTTCGCCTTATCAATGCCGAAATCGGTGAATTCATAATACATCGCCGCTGTGAACATACTCGTGACCCGACCTGTGAAAGGACCAGCTAATGCAGTTGCATTCTCTCGTAAGTATGAAGGCTCGCCAGCAACGAGAATCTTATGGACGGGGAAGTCGATAATCTCGATTAAGTTTGGTTCTTCTCGCAATTGGAACTGACCGCTTCTCGATTCATATTCGATGATGTTAATCAATTTTCCATTCACTTCAAGTTGTCCCTCGAAAACGTCGCGCACATACATATACGTATCATCGTTAATCATTGGGATGACCTCGTAGTGCTCTAAGTGCTTTAAGATTGAGCGAACATCCTCGATTTGCATTGCTTGTTCAAAAAGCGTATCGCCTGTAGAAGCGTCCGTGACACATGCTCCATTAGAAGAGACAATCAACCCGCCGAACTCGTTCAATTTCAACTCTTGTGCATAGCGAATCATCCCTCGCTTTGGACGTCCTGACGCAAGCACCACTTTGACACCTTGCTCTTGCAATGCAAGTAGCGTGCGCTTCGTCTGTTCCGTGATGATTTTCTCGTCATTTAACAGCGTTCCGTCTAAATCAAGTAAAATTGCCTGGATCATGTGTGTTGTCTCCTTCTGTTTAGATTGTCAATTCGATGATGTTGCCTTCCGGATCAAGGATGACGCTTTCGTAATAACCATCACCGGTCGTCCGTGGACCGTCAACGTGTGTGTATCCATCAAGTTGAAAGCGTTCCGTCAAGGCATCTACCGCGTGTTTACTTCCTAGTGAAAAGGCGAGATGTGCATACCCGGCCGATTCTTTCGGATGTTCTTTAAGGTGAGGTCGTCTCATCAGTTCGAGTCGGCAACGTGAACCTCGAAACGTTAAAAAGTACGATTCAAACTGTTTCTTCTCGTTTTCATATTTATCATTTGACTGTGCATCAAAATAGACTTCGTAAAACCTGCGCATGTTTTCGATGTCGTTTACCCAAAGGGCGACATGTTCAATTCTCATATAGAATCATCCTCTGATGTTCGTCTAATCATTTGATTCAACCGTTCTGTATTGAAGAGCATCCCGGTCATGATTAGGATGATCACAAACGGTAAAAAACGGAGTGAAGTCATAGACACGATTAATCCGAATAACGGGGGGAGAAACGTACTCCCTGAGTAGGCGAATGCCATTTGAAACCCCATCAAACGTTTCGATTGTGCCGAGCCAAACCGATTCGGCGTATCGTGAAGCATACTTGGATAAATCGGAGCCAATCCGAAGCCAATCAGCATCAAGCCGACGAGCATCGTCGCGGAGATTGGGATGAAGAAGAGGATGCTTCCGACAAGGGCGAGTATTTGTCCCATCCGAATCATCTGTTTGTTCGTGAAACGGAACGAGAGGAATCCGCTCACAAACCGTCCAATTGTGATACTACCGTAGTAGATGGACACCCATGCCGCAGCCGTCGCAATGGAAAACTGTTTCATCTGCACAAGATAACTGCTCGTCCATAACCCAATCAACGCTTCGACCCCGCAGTAAAGTAGAAATGTGGCCAATGCATAGGACACTCCGGTCGGTAGCTTGCGATCGAGTGTCGTGACGGCTGTTTCTTGAGGATGTGCAGTGGAATCCTCTTTCTGTTTCCAAAGTGGGAAAGACAACCACAATACGAGAGCTAAACTGAACTGAACGGCGGCGATAATCAAATAGCCGTCACGCCATCCATCCTCTGTTAATACACCCGCCATGACGAGTGGTCCCCCGGTCGCGCCGATTCCCCAAAAGCAGTGTAGCCAGTTCATATGATGTGCTTCGTAATGTTCGGCAACGTAATGATTCAGAGCGGAATCGACGGCACCGGCGCCTAGACCGAGCGGGATGGCGAATACGAATAGCCAACCGATTGAAGGAGCATAGTAGAATCCGAACAGACAGAGCGCTGTGAGTAATGTCGAACCGAACGTGACTTGTTTCGTGTCAAAATGTTTCAATAGTTTACCGCTCAGTAGACTCGAAAGAATCGTTCCACCAGCAATCGTCATAAAAATCCATCCGACCATCGATACCGGTGCGGAGAATTCTTGATGCATAAGTGGCCACCCGACACCGATGAGGGCATCCGGAAGACCAAGACTGATAAATGCGAGATAGATCACGGCCAACAAAACAATCGTCATACGTCACCTCGCGGAATCGTTTCGAGCATCAATTCAATGCCGAGGCGAGCCAGTCCGGAAAAGTAATCCTCTTCCCATTCCCCAATCCGTAGACGAGGAAGGTGACGAGAGGGAAGATATCGTTCGCATGCGCGGTCGATGTGAGACAGATCGTCAGTAATGAGGTCGACGTCTGAAAAGATGAATGTGTGTGGGTTTAGTGTCGCAGCAAATGTAGCGACGAGCCGTCCTAATGCATCGATTTCTTCTTTTTTCAGAACATGTGGTCCATAAGGCTTGTTTTTTATGCGGTCAAAGAAAGTTGCATCATCATAAAGCGGAAGAAATGAAACTTCACCACTAAACCCGGATTGTCCGCGAGCGACATGTCCATCGAGCAAGATACCAGCACCTGGACCATTCTTTCCGAGGCCGAGATAGACGATGGACTGATGTGTTGTGGTCTCATCTCGTATGGAAAATCCATAGACGGCGGCATTCATATCATTTTCAATGACGACCGGAAGTCCAGTTCGTTCCATCAACCAGTTCTTCAAATCTAAATGCGCCAGTGATGGATATTCTGGGGCGAAAACAATTCGACCCGTATCGACTGCAGCGGCGACGCCGACAGAGATGGCACCGATTTTTATTGTGTGCTCATCGAATGTATCGACGAGTTTGCCTAACGTCTCTAAATGCGTGCCTGAGACTAAAGTTACACCTTCTTCAACATTCTGAGTTTTACAGTCAATCAAGCGATAGTGAATCTCGCTCGCTTCGATATATAGGGTCAGGCAACATCGGAATGTTGGATTGTATTTATAACTTTTTGCGGGTCTTCCTCCTTTTGGGGCAAGTTGACCGTGTTCGATGACTTCACCGTGTTCAATCATGTCATCAATCATCTTCTTAACGGTAGGGAATGAAACGTGTGTGGCCTTACTCAACTCGGAAATTGTCGAAACGTTGTGTAGGGCAATTTGCTTTCGGATGTCGACTAGTAATTCATGTTGTGGATCTTTCATCACGATTCAACTCCTATCCACTTTTTAAAATACTTTAATAAGTTATTTGTAGTATAACGTTTCTCATTTGAAGATGCCAGAAAAATAAGAATTCTGAGATGTATTTTTATCACGTAAACGTTCACAAAAAAGTGAATAAAAAATGAGGTCAGACATCTTCACAACAGTTTACATAAGTGATATGCTGTAAGCGTATTCAGGTGAAACAAGGAAGGAGGAGGGTATGATGCGTTCGCATATCGAGTCATTTCTTCAATACATGACAGTTGAAAAGCGGATGTCCGCGAATACGAGACAGGCGTATGCGAGCGATTTGACGCAGTACGCATCGACCTTGACCCAACTTGGGGTAGAAGAGTGGAATGAAGTGACACGTTCGCATATCGTCAAACATATCGAAGAACTGTCACAGGCGGGGCGTGCCTCGTCCTCATTAAGACGAGCTGTCAGTTCGATCCGGATGTTTCATCATCATCTCAAAATGACCGGAGTCACGACGACCGATCCGTCTCTTTACCTAGAATCTCCAAAAGCAGAAAAGCAACTTCCGGATACATGGTCACAAGCGGAAGTTGAACGTCTGTTGGACAGCGTCCCGACGTCGGACCCGCTCTCGTTACGAGACCGAGCCATGCTTGAATTGCTTTACGGGACAGGGATGCGGGTCAGTGAACTTTTAGGTTTGGATTTGGATGATTTGCAGTTCGAATTGGGGTATCTACAATGTGAAGGGAAAGGCGAGCGCGCAAGAATCATTCCGGTATCCTCGGTTGCCCAAAGTTTTGTCGAGCGTTACATCCAACAAGCTCGTAACGGACTTGGCGGCAGAGAGACCGAAGCGCTCTTTTTAAACGGCAGAGGAGGACGGCTCAGTCGCCAAGGATTTTGGAAGATGATCAAACGACGAGCCAAACTTGCTGGAATTGACAAAGAAATCACACCGCACGTACTCCGTCATTCTTTTGCGACACACCTTCTCGAGAACGGTGCGGATTTACGCGCCATTCAACAGATGCTCGGTCATGCGGATTTAGCGACGACGCAAGTGTATACACACGTCAACAAATCACGATTGCATGATGTGTATCGTAAGCATCACCCTCGTGCCTAGACACCGAAAAGGAGGAATTTTTTGTGAAGAAGTTTAAACGTATTTTCTTAGTCGTCATGGACTCGGTCGGTATCGGTGAAGCACCAGATGCTGAACAGTTCGGTGACAAAGGGGCCGACACGCTCGGGCATATCGCGCGTGAACATAACGGATTGAACATGCCGAACATGGGTAAACTTGGACTTTCGAACATCAAGCCGATTCAAGGCATCGATGCATCGGATGCACCGAGTGCGTATGGTCGCATGGAAGAAATCTCAGCTGGTAAGGATACGATGACAGGACATTGGGAAATCATGGGTCTTCATATCGATACACCATTCCGAGTATTCGAGGAGTTCCCTGATGACTTGATTCACCGCCTCGAAGAGTTCAGCGGACGTAAAATCATCGGGAACAAACCGGCGTCAGGAACAGAAATTTTGGACGAACTCGGTGAAGAGCATGTCGAGACTGGCGCTCTGATTGTCTATACATCAGCCGACTCAGTCCTTCAAATCGCAGCACACGAGGACATCGTGCCGGTTGATGAGTTGTACCGAATCTGCGAATACGCTCGTGAAATCACACGTGAAGATCCATACATGCTCGGACGAATCATCGCTCGCCCGTTCATCGGGACACCAGGAGCATGGGTCCGTACGGCAAACCGTCACGATTACGCCTTGAAACCATTCGGCAAGACCGTCATGAACACGCTTGAGGAAGCTGGGAAAGACGTCATCGCATTAGGGAAAATCAGCGATATTTACGATGGTGAAGGTGTGACAAAAGCGGTCCGCACGAAATCGAACATGGATGGCATGGACAAATTGGTCGAGTCGCTCGAGGAAGACTTCGAAGGGCTCTGCTTCTTGAATTTAGTTGACTTCGACGCATTATTCGGTCATCGTCGTGACCCGGAAGGCTATGCGGTCGCGCTTGAAGAGTATGACGCTCGCTTACCGGAAGTGATGGAGCGCCTTCGTGAAGATGACTTGCTCATCATCACGGCTGACCACGGAAATGACCCTGTTCATGCCGGTACAGATCACACGCGTGAATACGTTCCGCTCATCGTTCATCACAACGGAGCGAAGGCGGTTGATTTAGGCATTCGTGGTACGTTCGCAGATATCGGTGCGACCGTCGCTGACAACTTTAACGTTGCGGCACCATCAAACGGAAAGAGTTTCTTAAACGAAATTTGAGGAGGCAATATTCATGGTAAATTGGAACGAAACAAAAGCGTTTTTGCAGGAGCGTATGGGCAGTACACCAGAAATCGGACTCATTCTAGGGTCGGGACTTGGAGTCCTCGCGGACGAGATTGAGAACCCGGTAGCGATTCCTTATGAGGAGATTCCACACTTCCCGGTATCGACTGTCGAAGGACATGCGGGTCAACTCGTGTTCGGTGAACTTGAAGGAAAACGAGTCGTCGCCATGCAAGGACGGTTCCACTTCTATGAAGGATACTCGATGGAACAAGTGACGTTCCCGGTTCGTGTCCTCAAATTGATCGGTGTCGAGACTCTCATCGTCACAAACGCGGCAGGAGCGTGTAACGAGTCATTCAACCCAGGCGACTTGATGATCATCACAGATCATATTAACTTCTTTGGTACGAGCCCGCTCATCGGGAAGAACGCGAGTGAATTCGGGACACGTTTCCCTGACATGTCAGAAGCGTACGATAAAGAGCTCGTGAAATTGACAGAACGTGTCGCTTCAGACCTTGGACTTTCTGTACAAAAAGGGGTTTACTTCGGTAACACAGGTCCTACGTACGAAACACCAGCTGAAGTCAAAATGGCCCGTCTTCTCGGTGGCGACGTCGTCGGTATGTCGACCGTTCCAGAAGTCATTGTCGCGCGTCATTCGGATATGCGTGTCCTAGGGATCTCGTGTGTCTCGAACATGGCAGCAGGCATCTTAGATCAACCACTCAACCATGAAGAAGTCATCGAAACGACAGAGCGCGTTCGTCAAGACTTCCTCTCTCTCGTACGTGGCACGATTAAAAGCATGTAAGTAACTTAATTTTAGGAGGACGACAGTTATGCGTATGGTCGATTTGATTTTAAAGAAACGTAACGGTGGAGAATTGAACGAAGAGGAGATTCGCTTCGTTGTCGAAGGTTTCACGAACGAATCAATCCCTGACTATCAGATGTCAGCCTTATCGATGGCCATCTACTTCAATGGGATGACTGAAAACGAGACGGCTGCATTGACGATGGAAATGGTGAAGTCTGGTGATACGATTGACCTTTCCAACATCGAAGGGAAAAAAGTTGATAAGCACTCGACGGGCGGCGTCGGGGACAAAATCAGCTTGATCGTGGCACCACTCGTTGCTTCAATCGGCATCCCCGTTGCGAAGATGAGCGGTCGTGGTCTCGGTCACACGGGTGGTACGATTGATAAGCTCGAATCATTCCCGGGGTTCAACGTTGAATTGACGGAAGAACAATTCACGAAACAAGTAAATGATATCAAAATGTCGATCATCGGTCAGACAGGGAACTTGACGCCTGCCGATAAGCGCTTGTATGCGCTCCGCGACGTTACGGCTACGGTCGAATCGATCCCGCTTATCGCAAGTTCAATCATGTCGAAGAAGATTGCAGCAGGCGCGGACAGTATCGTTCTTGACGTCAAGACAGGTTCTGGTGCGTTCATGAAATCGTTTGATGATGCGAAAGCCCTCGCGGAAGAAATGGTCGCAATCGGGAAAAACGTCGGACGTAAGACGGTCGCGGTCATCACAGACATGGACCAACCGCTCGGCTTTGAAATCGGGAACGCGAACGAAGTGAAAGAAGCGATTGAAGTCCTCTCAGGTAAAGAAGTCGAAGATTTGAAAACAATCGCGCTCACGATCGCTGGACATATGGCTGTCCTCGGTGAATTCTATCCGACGTTTGAAGAGGCGTATGCCGACCTTGAGAAGCGCATTGCAGATGGACACGCACTCGAAGTGTTCCGCAAGTTCGTCGAAGCACAAGGTGGCGACGCATCACTCGTCGATGATGTGACGAAATTACCACAAGCTTCATATGAGACGACATTCGTCGCAAAAGAAGCAGGTTATGTCGAGTCGATCATCGCAGACGAAGTAGGTGTTGCGGCGATGCTTCTCGGTGCAGGACGCGCGACAAAAGAAGACAAAATCGATTTTGCGGCAGGCATCACGCTTGAGAAAAAAGTCGGCGACCGTGTCGAGGCAGGCGATGTGATCGCGGTACTCCGTTCGAACATCGAAGACATGTCTTCAGCCATCGAGCGTTTAGACCATGCGTATACGATCGGTGCAACGAAACCAGAGGCACGTCCACTCGTTCACGCGGTGATTCAATAAGGCAGAACGTCTGTTTCCACAAAAAAGTGGAGACAGACGTGTTTTTTTGATAAGATGGGTAATGTGAGTGTCAAACAGCAGGATACATATTATGAAAAAGGGGTTGCTTGAAACATGAAAAAAGGTTCTATGAAACTTGAAAATGGCGAAATGATTGAATTTGATTTATTCCACGGTGAAGCACCGATCACGGTTGAAAACTTCGAAAAACTTGCGAACAGCGGGTTTTACAACGGATTGACGTTCCACCGTGTCATCCCTGGCTTCGTCAGCCAAGGTGGTTGCCCACAAGGAACTGGAATGGGTGGCGCAGGCTATACGATTCCTTGTGAGACATCGACATCGTTCCCGCACAAACACGAAGCGGGTTCACTCTCAATGGCCCACGCAGGTCGTGACACAGGGTCTTCACAGTTCTTCATCGTCCATGAGCCACAACCGCATTTGGATGGTGTCCATACGGTATTCGGTAAAGTGACATCTGGTCTTGAGCATGCCGTCAAACTTCGTCAAGGTACGAAGATGGCAGAAGTGAAGGTTTGGGACGAGAATTGATTTTTGCCTGAAGGGTATGGCACAATGAACCATGTCTCTCACGTGTTCACGTCGTGAAACTTGAATGACAAAAGGTGGTGAACCCAGCAATGCTGGTCAAATATAAACGTTCTTATGAAAAGACGGCGATGGGTCTACTCGCATTCTCATGCAGTGACAAATCTCCGCTAAGCTTGCTTGAACTCGTCCGATCGTATGACGAGGAGGAGTCGAAGTTCCTCTATTTGTGGAAAGTCGGTGAAGACTTCGTTGGTATCATTGGTATGGAGCAACAAGAAACGACAATGGTCATCGACCATATCGCCTTGTCGCCATCATTCCGTGGCGAGAAACGTTCTTACGAGCTTCTAGACGAGGTAAGAAACGTCCTTCCACTTGATTTGACGCTAACCGGTACAGGCAAGACGGGCGATTTATTGGATAAATGGAATCAATTAGTCGTCTGATGACAAAAACCCCCGCAATCTTGGACTGCGGGGGTTTTGCATATTGCATGGAGTAAATCACAAACCCTTTAAATGAGGTGGATTCATGAATCGAGTAACAATTGATGAACTGATCAATCGAATGGAGCAAGTGCTCAGGCAAGAACGAACGCGAGAAGAAATCTCTGATTGGGCACATCAGTGGATGGAACAGTATGAAAATATAGATGGATTTGATTGGACAGCTTCTGACGAGGTGGTTTGGTCCTGCTTACAAACGATAGTTGGCATGGATTTACTTGAAACCCCTTCTGAATATTTACATGATCGGAGCGATCTCGAGAGTTGGGTGATGGCGTTTAAGAAGTTAAAAAATCATCATTGATCATGAAAAGGAGACTTCTTGAATCTTGACGTCAACTTCTGGCACGTTGCCTTTTTAAAAGTGCCAACTCCCGTTCCATAATCACTTCGCTCCGGTCACGGTGTAGATGTTTATGAACGAGTTCCTCGAACGCCAGGTCCGTCGATGGAAACGTCGATTTTAGGGATTCGACCGTCTCACGGACATCTGATTGCAATGGAAGCGTCGCGCGAAGCGGCCATTCCTCGAGTTGTGCGATGAAGGAGTCGACATCTAGACCGAGTTCATTCAAATAGGGAGAAGCGATGTCAATCTTTCGACGTAAGAGTCGCAAGCTCTTTTTTGCGCCGACCAAATTGTCGCGCCGGAGGTGATAGTGGATGACAGCATATTGGATGAGCGCTGCATAGCCGTGGTGACGGCGTCCGTCTGCCTGCCACGCCTCTTCTAATACCTCATGACATTCGAAATAATCGGCATGACATTCAAAAAGCAACGTATAATGAATAAAAGGGGTCATGAATCAATTTTCTCCTTTCGTGTCCACGGTGTTATAAAACATGTTATACTAAAGCGCAAAAATGTAAAATGGCAGGTGTCTCTATGGAAGCCTATAACGTTAAAATTGATACGTTCGAAGGTCCACTCGACCTGTTGCTCCATTTGATTGGAAAAATGGAGATTGATATCGTCGACATTTCCGTGGCAGAAGTCACTGACCAGTATGTCGGCTATATTCGCACGATGCAAAAATTTGAACTCGATGTGGCCAGTGAATACTTGGTCATGGCGGCGACGTTGCTCCAATTGAAGAGCAAACAATTGTTACCGCCAGTTTCGGTCGAGGATGAAGAGGTTCCAGACTTCAGTGAGGAACCGACGCGTGAAGGTCTCATTCGTCAATTGATTGAATACAAAGCATATAAAGAAGCGGTCGTCTTCATGCGTGAACAAGAAGAACACCGGCTTGAATTGTATACGCGACCGGGTGAAGATTTGACGACTTATATGTCTGAAGAGGTGTCTAAGTATGACGGACCACTCAACTTCTCGGATCTTCTCCACGCCTATTCGAAGATGATTGAACGGAAACGTTGGAAAGAACGACGCAAAAAGACGATCAAGCGGGAAGAGCGTACGCTTGAAGAGCAGATGACGCGTCTTCATGAACACGTATCGTCGACGAGACAAACGTCGTTTTTCGCCTTTTTTGTTGAGCAACCGAACGTCTCGGATCTCGTGGTAACGTTTATGGCGCTTCTTGAGCTGATCAAGCTACGGGTCGTCGTAACAAAACAACTCGACCAAGATATTCAAATCTCATTCATTGAACCATCAAAGAAAGGGGATGAAGCGGTTGCTGTCTTATGAGACGATTATTGAAGGATTGCTGTTCGTCGTCGGTGATGAAGGGATGGAAGTACGCGCGCTTGCCGAGACGCTCGATATCTCAGAAGCTGCGGCACGAGAACAGCTCAGTAAGCTAGAGACATCGTTCAAATCATCGAATCGGCCGTTTCAGCTCATGGAATCGGCAGGTGTCTACAAGCTCGTGACCGTTCCGGACGTCTCTCCGTACATTCAAAAATATGTCGGGACGATGGCTGAGCAGGCGCTCTCACGTGCAGCGATGGAGACGCTTGTTATCATCGCCTACAAACAGCCGGTCACACGAGCGGATATCGAAGAGATTCGCGGGGTCAAAGTCGAACGGGTCATCCATACGTTGTTATCGAAAGGATTGATCGAATCGGCTGGTCGTGCGAAGACGATTGGTCGTGCCAAGCTGTATCGTACGACAGAGCACTTCCTCGACCATTTCGGGTTCAACTCGCTCGAAGAATTGCCACCATTAACATTTGAGGATGAACTGACAGACGAAGGCGATTTGTTCTTCGGTCAGGAATCACCGAAGCAAGAAGAGAGATTGGAGAAGGATTAATCATATGGAACGTTTGCAAAAAGTAATCGCACAAGCGGGGGTCGCCTCGCGTCGGAAAGCGGAAGAAATGATTTTGGATGGTCGCGTCCGCGTGAACGGAAAAGTCGTCCGTGAACTCGGGACGAAAGTTGGACCGAAGTCAGAGATTGAAGTCGATGGCGTCAAAATCGAACAAGAAGAACATGTCTACTATTTGCTTTATAAACCGAGTGGCTACGTATCGACGGTCGATGACGACAAAGGACGTAAAGTCATCACAGACCTCGTCCCACCAGGAGCACGTGTATTCCCGGTCGGTCGTCTTGACTACAACACGACGGGTCTCATCATCTTGACGAACGATGGCGAGTTCTCGAACATGATGACACACCCGAAATATAAAATTCAAAAGCGTTATGTGGCAAAAGTGAAGAACATCCCATCTTACTTGGCCATCAAACAGCTTGAGTCTGGTGTCGAACTCGATGACGGATTCAAAACGGGAAGTGCGAAAGTGAAGATGAAGTCTGTAGACCAGAAGAAGAACACAGCCATCCTCGAAATCGTCATCTCGGAAGGTCACAATCGTCAAATCCGTCGGATGGTGGAAGCCATTGGTTCAGAGGTCATCAAACTGAAGCGTGAACAGTTCGGTTTCTTGACGCTCGACGGTCTGAACACGGGCGACTGGCGTGAACTTTCACACAAAGAAATCAGTAAGCTTCGGGAACTTGCGAACCCTACCGTTCCACCGAAACCACGAGGCAAAAAGAAGAAAAAATAACAACAAAAAATCGTCCTGAAATAGGATGATTTTTTTGATTGTGTAGATTGTGTGACAAAAAAATGAAAAAAGTCTGTTAATGTGCGTTTTTAATGTTTTTTCAGTACAATAGCAACTGAAGGATGGTGTGAAAACGATGACAAAAGATCAACAAAAAGACGACCGGATGGAACAAGCGGTCGCAAAAAAGAAAAAGAGGTCATTTTGGCGGATGATGATCATGACGGTCGTTCTCTTCGCGGGAGCGGTTACGATTATGCAAACATTCGACCAAGCGGGTAACGATGGACGCATCGAGGCGGGCGACGAGGCACCGAACTTCAAGCTCGTCACACTCGACGGTTCGACCTTGTATGAGCGAGATAACTACGAAGGGAAAGGGATGCTCTTGAATTTCTGGGGTACGTTCTGTGAACCGTGTAAGAAAGAGATGCCGGTCGTACAAGAAAACTATGCGACACTTCAAGACATGGGTGTCGATTTTTGGGCCGTGAACGTCGGAGAGACACCGCTTCGTGTCGATAATTTCATCAACGACCTTGGTGTCGGGCTCGACTATCCGATTTTGATGGATACCCAGAGCGAAGTCGAAGGAGCGTATGGCATTTATAACCTACCCGTCACATTCGTCATCGATGGTGAAGGGAACGTAATTGAAAAGTATGAAGGTGAACTCACGAAAGAGAAATTGATGGAGCTAGCCGAGAAGTCATTGTAAGCGAACGGGGGACGCACAGATGCTAGATATGAAATACGAAGGCGCTGATTTACGGTCGAAGCGTCGTCCGAAATCGATCATTGACCGTGTGTGGAACTTCTTTGCATCGGTCAAAGTGGGGTTGTGGTTAATTGCATTGATTATTGTCGGTTCGGCAATCGGAACAATCTTTCCTCAAGAGATGTACATCCCACAACAATTACCGCCTGAACAATATTATATGGAGGAGTATGGAACACCGGGTTCTATTTATTACGCCCTCGGATTCCATAACCTATACACATCGTGGTGGTACATCGGTCTGATTGTCATGTTGACGCTCTCACTCGTCGTCGTGTCGATTGACCGTGGGGTTCCGCTCTATAAGGCGCTTAAAAAACAACCGGTCAGACGGACAGAACGTTTTATGAAGGGGCAACGTCTCTTCGGACAAGGTGATGGGACGGAGGCTCAAATTGATGAGATCGCAGTCGCACTTAAAAAGAAACGATATACCGTCAAACGGGACGGCGATGCTCTGTTAGCAGAGAAACACCGGTTTGGTCGTTGGGGTCCGTACGTCAACCACCTCGGACTTGTCATCTTCTTCCTAGGGGCGATGCTGCGAGTGTTCCCTGCATTCCATACGGATACGCTCGAATGGGTGCGTGAAGGCGACACGGTGTCGCTAGAGGCGACTGACGGCGAGTACTACTTACGGAACGACCAGTTCATTCTTGAAATGTACGACCCTGAGAACAATGAAGAGGACGCGAAGTTCGCGGCCGCCATTGAAAAAGCAGGAGCCGTTCCTAAAAATTATGAGACAGAGTTGACGTTATTCAAAAAGACGGGAACGAACGAGGACGGATCGCCGCAACTCGAGCAAGTCGATGTCGGTTCGACGAAAGTCAACCACCCGTTTAAGTTCGATAAATTTGAAGTGTATCAGGAACAATATTCAAGTCGTCCAGAGTTCTTATCGATGTCGTTCATGTTGGCAGATAAAGAAACCGGCGACGAATATGGTCCGTTCAAAGTTGATTTGGAGAATCCGGAAAAGTCTTATGAGCTCGATGGGGTCACCGTCACGTTGAAAGATTTGTATCCAGACTTTGAAGTGAAAGATGGACAACCGAATACGAAATCACCACGTGCACTGAATCCTGCCTTCTTCTTCAACGTTGAATCACCTGAAGGAGAAACGGAGTCGAATTTAATCGGCATTCGTCTGAATGTCGCTGATGAAGAGAACCGCTACGATGTCCAGTTTGCAGGTACAGAGATGGCGAGCACGAGTGGTTTACGTGTGAAGAGTGACTCCACCTATCCGATTTTGATCGTCGGTGCCACGATCTTTATGATCGGTATTGCGATGGGCATGTACTGGCCACACCGTCGCGTTTGGATCCGTCGTCATGAAGAGGGCGTGCTTGTAGCCGGTTTTACGAATAAAAACCCGTCCTCGCTCCGTCGTGAAGTGTCGCCGCTATTAGAACAAACTGGCTTACCGATGTGGGAAGACCAGGCGAGATTCACAGAGAAGTCGGAGAACGAGTCAACAGATGAAAGAGGGGAATCTTGATGGAATGGATTGAATGGAGCAGCCGAATGCTGTTTATCGCGTTCTTCCTGTACGCAATCTCGACGGTTCTCTTTACGATTGCCGTCAGTGGTATGCGTAAAGATCGAAACGTCAACCGTGTTGCCTATGGGAAATACGCCTTTATCTTGGCAATCATCGGCTTTGTCGCTCAAATGACATATTTCTTTATGCGCTGGGCAGGTGTCGGCTATGCGCCGGTATCAAACTTGTACGAATATACGACGTTCTTCGGTATGATGATGGTACTTGGGTTCCTCGTCGTATATGGAATTTATAAAAATGATGTACTCGGCTTGTTCGCGATGCCGGTGGCGTTACTCGTCATCGCCTTCGCTTCAATGTTCTCGAGTGAGGTCGCACCGCTCATCCCGGCACTCAACAGTGTATGGCTGAAAATTCACGTTACGACGGCTGCGCTCGGACAAGGGATTTTGGCCATTAGTTTTGCATCGGGACTCATTTTCTTATTGAACGAAACATCGATGAAAGAACAGTCTAAGTCACGGACGTGGCTCGAAGTGACGATGTTTGTCCTCATGTGCACGCTCGGCTTCATCATCGTCTCGATGTTATTCAAGGGGATTGGTGCCGGAGGTGTCGTCGAGTTCACGAACGACCGCGGTCAAGCGGAGACGTATGAATATTTCATGCCGATCTTGTTCGTCCCAGAAGGGGCACAACTCGTGTCTGGCGCGAGTGGCTTGTCACTCGAGCTCCCGAACTGGATCAATACACTCAAGTTGAACACGCTCATCTGGTCGGTCATCGGCGGAATTGTAATCTATGTGTTGCTCCGCTTTGTCATCTTGCGTAAACGCGTCGCTGAAGCGCTCCAACCCCTTGCAAAAAAAGTCGATCTCGACCTTGCTGATGAAATCAGCTATCGCTCGGTCGCGATTGGATTACCGGTCTTTATCCTTGGTGGTCTGATCTTTGCGATGATTTGGGCACAGATTGCCTGGAACCGTTTCTGGGGATGGGACCCGAAAGAAGTTTGGGCCCTCATCACGATGCTGATCTATATTTACTACTTGCATATGCGCATTCAGCGTGGCTGGACAGGAACGAAAGCGGCCTGGTTATGTGTCGGTGGATTTGCCATCATCATGTTCAACCTCGTCTTCGTCAACCTGGTCATTGCCGGTCTGCATTCGTATGCCTGACATAAAAGAAGTCACAATTGTGACTTCTTTTTCATTTGGTCCATCAAATCATCGTTGTGAAGCGAAATAATAGAGTGGTATAGTTATGGCAGAGAGTGGAATGTTCACAATTGTGCAACATTCGCTACAACTCGTAATGGGTCTTAGGAGGGTTTCAGGTATGGCTGAGAAAACGAAGATTTTAGTAGTCGACGACGAGGAGAGAATTCGCCGACTTTTGAAAATGTACTTAGAACGTGAACAGTATGTGATTGAAGAAGCGGTCAATGGCGAAGAGGCGCTCGCGCTTGCCCTTGATAACGAATACGACGTGATCTTGCTTGATTTGATGATGCCAAAGATGGATGGGGTTGAAGTATGTACAGAACTCCGGAAGACGAAAGCGACTCCGGTCATCATGCTCACGGCGAAAGGTGAAGAAATCGACCGTGTCCAAGGATTCGAAGTCGGGGCGGATGATTATATCGTCAAGCCGTTCAGTCCGCGTGAAGTCGTGCTCCGCGTCAAAGCATTGCTTCGCCGCTCTGGTTCGACGAAGTTCATGCACACGAGTGAGAAGTCGAAGGATTTGATCGTCTTCCCACATCTGACAATCGATAATGATGCACACCGCGTCACGGTGGACGGCGAGGAAATCGCCCTCACACCAAAAGAATATGAGTTATTGTTCTTCCTCGCAAAACAGGTGGATAAAGTCTTTTCACGAGAGCAGTTGTTAAAAGAAGTATGGAACTACGAATTTTTCGGAGACCTTCGGACCGTCGATACGCATGTGAAACGTCTTCGTGAGAAATTGAATCGTGTCTCACCGGACGCGGCGCATATGATCACGACCGTATGGGGTGTCGGGTACAAGTTCGAAGCTGCCAGTGAATGATGATTCGTCGAAACAGCATCGTCACGAAACTGTGGCTGACGATTCTCGTTTTGGTCAGTGTCATCTTATTCATCGTCTCGGTGTTGATGCTTGAATTTTTTAATTCCTTTCATATCGACCAGGAACGAGGCCATCTTGCCAAGCTCGGTGGACAGGTCCAATCGGTTTTGTTGAATGAAGGTGACACGTCCCAGACGATTGATCAAATCATCGAAGTGTACGGGGCTAACTATATCTTAGAGAACGGTACGACCCGATCGAATTTTGGAAATCAAGTGGATGGTTTGATGGTGGAACTTGAACGACAGGATTGGGAAACCTATCAGGCGGTCGGTGAGACGGCCATCGGGAATTTCTCATCTTTTGACGACCAGGCCGCACTAGCGTATCGGACGACCTTCTCCTTATCGACAGGACAGTATACGCTCTACCTGCTCGAACCGCTCGATGCGATCTCGAGTGCGAACGCGGGAGCACGGACCATCATTCTTTGGACCGTCGCTTCGGCCATCATCGTCACGACCGTCTTCGCTTTCTTCTTGTCGACACGAATCACGGCACCGCTCCGAGCGATGCGGGATGCAGTCAATAAGACGGGAGAGGGGCAATTTGATTTGCGTTTGGAGACGAAGACACGGGATGAGATTGGAGAACTCGCTGCTTCTTTCAACGCAATGAGCAGTCAGCTTTCGAAGTATGTGAATGCCCTTGACCGGGAACGGCTGCAACTTGCGTCGATTCTTCGTTCGATGGCAGACGGTGTCATTACACTCGATCGTCATGCGAACGTGATTGTCACGAACCCGCAAGCGAGTCCATTACTTCAAGATGGGCAACCACATGAAGTCGTATTGTCTCTTTATGAGGAAGTGATGGAGGGGACGTCTGAAAAGACGATCGAAGTGAAACAGGATGAGCGGTACTATACACTGACAGTCACACCACTCGTCGGAGAAGACGATTTCGAGGGTGCTGTCGTTGTCATCCGGGATACGTCAGAAAGTCATCGACTCGATAAGATGCGGACCGATTTTGTGGCGAACATTAGCCATGAACTCCGGACACCGCTCGTGACGCTTCAAGGGTATTCAGAGGCAATCATCGATGGCATCACTGAGAGTGACGAGGCGACGAAAGAGTTCGCCTCCATCATCTATGATGAATCGCTCCGCTTGGCAAGACTCGTCAATGATTTGTTGGATTTGGCACGCATCGAATCGGGTAAAGAGACGATGCATTTCACTTCGTTTGATATCGGTGATTTCTTGCCCCGAGTCATGCGAAAGTTCAATCAGATGGCATCTGAAAAAGAGATTCGTTTACAGACCGACGCCCCGCACCGTCTCATCGAGGCGGATGGCGATCGTCTCGAGCAAGTGTTCACCAACTTGATTGGCAATGCTATCGCGCATACCGATTCTGGAGAAATTCGGATTGAGGCCACAGAAGAGACGGACGGGCTACGGATTCAGTTGACGGATACAGGTCATGGAATTCCAAAAGAGGATTTGCCGTTCGTTTTCGAGCGATTCTATAAAGCCGATAAAGCCCGGACCAGTGGTTCGAAGACAGGGACAGGCATCGGACTCGCGATCGTGAAGAATGTGGTCGATGCCCATCACGGAAAAGTGAGCGTATCGAGTACACTCGGGGTCGGAACCACCTTCGAGATTTACTTACCATTTGAACAACCACACAACTCGTAATGGTGACTCGCTTGAGTCACCATTTGTGGCATTTTAAGGGGGGAGTCGAATGAAACGTTATACACGAACGGGCGACAAGGGTGAAACATCATTAATCGGTAGTCGTGTCGAGAAATCCCATCCTCAGATTGAAGCGATGGGTCATCTCGATGAGTTGAATAGTCAGATTGGACTCGCCATCGCGCATCAAGAGGATGAGACGCTCCGAATACAGCTGACGAAGATTCAGCACGACTTGTTCGACCTCGGTTCGGAGCTGATGTATGCTGAGGCACCGCCAAAAATGGTCGATTTGTCAATCGTGACGGAACTAGAACGATGGATGGATGAGTGGGAGGAGTCCTGTCCGGAACTTGTGCGCTTCATCCTTCCGGGCGGCAGCGTTGCCGCAGCTAGCTTACATGTGGCTCGTGCCGTCTGTCGACGGGTCGAGCGTGACTTAGCGGCTCTCGGAGTCGCAGACCGGCAATTGCCTTACTTTAACCGCTTGAGTGATTATTTATTTACGGTTGCCCGTTACGCGAACGTCGTGGCAGGGGTGCCGGATCAAGAATATGCGCGCGGCGCTGCCGTGTTTCAACCAAAACGAAAAAAGGAGTGATCGGCAGATGAAAGGAATCGAACAGTTCCAACATCAATTGCACTACTCGGTCTATCCGACCAAAAAATTTAAAACGACGACTTGTCTCGTGTCATTCGCCGCTCCATTATCGGCGGAGACGGTCGCAGATCGGGCATTGCTCCCGTTCATTATGGAGAAATCGACGGCAACGTATCCATCCATTGAGTTATTTCACACACCGCTAGAGGAGTTGTATGACACAAACTTATATGCTGGTGCATCTAAGATCGGAAAGGAGCACGTCATCCAATTCCAACTCGAAGTCGTCAACGATCATCTTGTCGGAGAAGACGTATTGAGTCAGGCAATCGAGTTACTCGAAGACGTTCTCCTTCGTCCGAACGCATACGATGGGGCGTTCCAGCCACTCATCGTCGAGCAGGAACGTCGATTGCAACGTCAGCGTATCGAATCGGTCTATGATGACAAAATGCGTTTCGCCCAACAGCGTCTACAAGAAATGCTCGGAGGAGAACTTGCGATTCCGTCACTCGGTACGCTTGAGCAACTCGACCATGTCACACCGAAATCATTATATGAGGCATATCAATCGATGATTCAACATGACCGTGTGGACATCTATGTTGTCGGGGATGTCAATCGTGAGCAAGTCGAACAGGCTTTCAATCCATTGGAATCCCTTGGGACACGTCGACCACGCCTGTTACCAGAAGCGAGTCGAGGAGAGTTCAAGCGTTTGGAAGAACACCAAGACATTAAACAAAGCAAGCTCCATCTCGCTTATTCACTCAATGTCGACCCAAGAACGGAAGCGGCGATTCGTATGCAAGTCGTGAATGGATTGTTCGGAGGATTCCCTCACTCGAAACTGTTCATGAACGTGCGTGAAAAAGAGAGCCTGGCGTACTATGCCGCTTCACAATATAGTTCCCTCAGTCGGAAGTTGTTCGTCTATGCCGGCATCGATGCGTCGAACCAGCAAAAAACCGAACAGATCATCGAAGAGCAATTGAACGCTTTACAAGCGGGCGAGTTTGAGGATGAGACGTTGCAACAGACGAAAGAGTTGTTGTTCAATCAACGTCGACAACTTGGAGACAGTCCACGTCAATTGATTGCTTGGATGAGTGGAGCAGACGTTCGTCCGTTCTCGTTAGACGAAGAGATGGCAATCATTGAAAACACGACACGAGATCATGTCGTTGCGCTTGCGAAAGAAATGGAACTCGAAGCGGTTTATTGCTTGAAAGGAGGAGAAGCATGAAATTAGACTTTCCTAACGTCGGAGAGACGTTACATCATCACGTTCTCGACAATGGCCTCTCCGTTTACTTGTTGAAAAAGACTGGATATGAAAAAACATTCGCGACGTTCACGACTAAATATGGATCGATTGACCGACGCTTCAAACTAGAAGACTGGATCGAGGTTCCCGATGGTATCGCACATTTCTTAGAACATAAGATGTTCGAGAAAGAAGATGGTGACGTCTTCCAACAATTCGGTCGTCAAGGAGCGTCAGCGAACGCTTTCACTTCCTTCACACGGACGGCTTATTTGTTCGGTGCCACGTCCAAGATTTCGGAAAACGTACAAACGCTACTTGATTTCGTCCAGACTCCTTATTTTACGAAAGAGTCTGTCGAGAAAGAGAAAGGCATCATCGGTCAAGAGATTCAAATGTATCAAGACAATCCCGGATGGCGCTTGTATTTTGGTTTAATTGAGGCGATGTACGAGACACATCCCGTCAAGATTGATATCGCAGGTACAATCGAATCGATTTCAAAGATCACGGCGGAAGACTTGTACACCTGTCATCAAGCGTTCTATCATCCGAGCAACATGGCATTGTTCGTCGTCGGGAACATCGAACCGGATGAGATGCTTGCCTTGATTCGAGATAACCAAGCAGGTAAATCTTTTGAGACACCACGATTGAGTGCTCGTGAGACAGTATATGAACCGACCACGGTTCGTCTGTCAGAACGGGTCATCGAGATGGACGTCTCTGTACCGAAAGTCATGATTGGGTATAAGGATGTACCACAAGCTGGGGAAGCAGGTCTGAAGCAAGAATTGACAGTAGAATTGCTCATGCATGCGCTCTTCGACACGACAGCTCCTCTTTATACAGAACTTTATGCTGAAGGATTGATTGACGATGCCTTCTCGTTTGACTATACGTCAGAGGAAACGTTTGCCTTTGCCGCCTTGTCGATGGAGACGTCGGAAGTAGATGCGTTTGTCGACCGTGTGACGGAGGCGTTAGAACGTCCACTTCAGTTGAGTCAAGAGACGCTCGACCGGAAGAAACGCATGATGCAAGGACAGTTCTTGAAAGCATTGAACTCACCGGAATTCATCGCAAATCAGTTCTCTCGATATGCACTCAATGATGGGAATTTGTTTGAAATCCCGACTTTGATTGATGCCATCACACTCGACGAACTATACGAAGCATACGAGCGCTTGTTCCGCCATGAACAACGAACGGTATGCATCGTCAAAAAACGATGAAGACATTGATTGTTGGAGCGAGCGGTACCATCGGACGTGCCGTCTCGCTCGCTTTTCGTGAAGATGAACTGATTTTGCATGCGAACGAGAGTAGTGATAGACTCCGTCATTTGATAGATGAAGAGAATCTTTCGGCAGAAATTCTCCC
This sequence comes from Exiguobacterium profundum, assembly GCF_042652865.1. Taxonomy (GTDB): domain Bacteria; phylum Bacillota; class Bacilli; order Exiguobacteriales; family Exiguobacteriaceae; genus Exiguobacterium; species Exiguobacterium profundum. The sequence goes on along the minus strand of NZ_JBHSHG010000001.1, from coordinate 931,172 downwards.
TTGTGACCTAACAGACCGTGACGCTGTTGAGTCGTGGGTGCAGGATATGCTGGACATCGACCGAATTGTATATGTGGCCGGACATGCGCTCCATGGTCTCGTCGTCGACCAGTCGATGGATGAGCTCGACCGGCTGTACGATGTACATGTTCGGGCAATGATCCGACTCATCCAGTCCGTCGTTGCAAGGAAGCCTTACGATCATCACGTGGATATCGTGATTGTCTCGAGTGTATGGGGAGAGGTCGGTGCGGCGGCTGAGGTGTTTTATTCAACCGTCAAAGCGGCACAGCTCGGCTTCGTCAAGGCGTTCGCACGAGAAGCCGGACCGTTCAATGTTCGAGTCAATGCGGTGACCCCGGGGTGGATTGATACGCCAATGAATGATACGGTAGAAGAGTCGAAACAATCCGTGATCGATGACATTCCACTTGGACGTCTCGGTGCGGCAGAGGACGTGGCCAACACGATCCGTTTCTTGTGCTCACCGGACGCCTCGTATATGACGGGCACGGTGATACGCGTCGACGGCGGTTGGCAATGATCCGATTCATGTAAATAAACCTGTTCTTTTCAATTCTTCTAAAATAATTTAAAATAGGCAAGGTAGCGAACTCGCTCGAAAGGATGGTTGGGGATGGAACATAAATTCGAAGAGTGGTATCTCGAATATGAATTGTGTCAGAATCGACCGGGTATCCTCGGAGACATCGCATCTCTCATGGGGATGCTTCAAATCTCCATCGTCACCATCAATGGGGTCGATTTGCAGCGACGGGGAATGTTGCTCAAAGCACCTGCCGCCGATCATGTGCATCGACTCGAGCATATTTTAAAGCGGATGGAAGCTATTGCCGTCATCAAGTTGCGCCGTCCGAAGTTACGAGACCGGATTGCAATCCGTCACGGTCGTTATATCGACCATGATAGTGATGACAAAAAAACGTTTCGCTTCGTCCGTGAAGATTTGGGCATTCTCGTCGATTTCGTTGCGGAACTGATGAAGGAAGAACGCCATTTGTTAATCGGTGTTCGTGGAAATCCACGCGTCGGAAAGACGGAGTCCATCGTAGCAGCGAGTGTGTGTGCGAACAAACGATGGTTGTTTCTTTCCTCGACACTGATGAAACAGACCGTTCGGACCTCATTATTTGAAGAGGAACGGGAAGGCGATCACGTATACATAATCGATGGTGCCGTCTCTACCCGAACGATGGATGAACGACATCGCCAGCTCATTCGTGAAGTCATGCGGTTGCCGGCCGTGAAAGTCATCGAACACCCTGACCTGTACGTCCGAAACACCGATTGCGTGTATGAAGACTTTGATTATATTATTGAATTGAGAAACAATCCGGATGAGACGATCATCATCCCACAAGAAACGCATCGTGAGTCAGAATGGTTTGAATAATTATGTGAATGGAAGGTGTGGACCCCTGTGACAGAACTAGGGACTTTTTTGAAACAAAAGCGTGAGGAGAGCGGATTGACGCTCGACCAAATCCAGCAGACGACGAAGATTCAAAAGCGCTATATCATCGCAATCGAGGAAGGTGATTACAAAAATCTCCCTGGCTCTTTTTATGCACGGGCGTTCATTAAGACGTATGCGGAGTCGCTCGGCCTAGATGTGGATGAATTATACGAGACATATGCAAAAGATTTACCGGTCATCGAGGCACAGCCGTCTGTTCAACTCTCTCGGAAGAAAACGTATTCGAAGGCTTCCGAGTCGACAAGTCGGGTCTCGAGATGGGTTCCGAAAGTTCTCCTCGTTCTCACGGTCTTCTTGCTCATCACCGCGATTTATTTCGCAGTGAGAAGCATCGACTTCGGTGGTCAGGATGCAAGTCCTGCCGAACCGCCAAGTTCTGGTGTCACAGTCGACCAGAATGAGGATGTCCCGGCTGATGAACCGGTCGAGGAGGAACCGACTGAAGAGGAGCCGACCGAAGAAGAACCGCCAGCGGAATCTGGTCCGATTGCGGTGAAGGAGTCGAATGGGGCAGATATCACTTATGAACTCGCGACGAACGAGAAACTGTCGACCGAGATTTATGTGAAGGAGTCACCTGCCTCTTACGTGGGTGTTCGTGATACGTCGTTAGAAGGAGCCTTTCTCGCACCGGAGTATCCGAACCAGTCGAAACAGAATCCGATTGTCATTGAAGATGCCGAGACGGACACATTGCGTATTCGAATCGGACTCATCGCAGGCGTTGAGAAAATCGTCGTCAACGGTCGTGAGCTCGAGCTTCAAGAGTCTCCGGTCACACAAAATATTTTTGTAAAGAGAGTCGACGCCGAATAAGTCGACTCTCCTTCTAAGAGGAGGCGTTCTATATGAACCTACCTAACCGATTGACGATGCTACGCGTGGTCTTGATCCCCGTATTCGTCGTCTTACTCGCTGTTGATTTTGATTGGGGAAACATCGCTTTTTTAGGCGCTGATATCCCGATGCACCAATTTATCGCTGGTGTGATTTTTACGATTGCGGCCATTACAGACTGGTTAGACGGACATTTGGCCCGTAAGCATAACTTAGTCACGAACTTTGGTAAATTTATGGACCCGCTCGCAGATAAACTGCTCGTCACGGCGGCCCTTGTGTTGCTCGTTGAGATGGATCTCGTCGCGGCGTGGGTCGTCGTCGTGATTCTATCACGTGAATTTGCGGTTACAGGCTTACGTCTCGTCGCTGCCGATGAAGGGATTGTCGTCGCGGCCGGGAAATCTGGAAAAGCGAAGACGTGGGTGCAGCTCTTTGCCATCATCTTCTTACTGTTCGGTAACCCGATCTTTAGCTATGTCGGGATCCCGTTTGGCGAATGGGCGATGTGGTTGGCGCTCGTACTTACAATTTACTCAGGTGCCGAATATTTCGCACAAAACTATAAGATTATTGTGAAGTCGATGTAAGTCGACAGAGACGAGTTGGTTGATCTAGCTCGTCTTTTTTTTGAAGTTGAGGAGGAAATGAGATGAAACGAGCCGAAATCATTGCGGTAGGAAGCGAGTTGCTCTTAGGGGAAATCGTCAATACGAATGCGAGTTACATATCAGAACAACTGTCGAAGTACGGTGTGCCGGTCTTGTATCATCAAGTTGTCGGGGATAACGCGGTACGAATGCGAGAGACGTTTGAAATCGCCCGTCGTCGTTCCGACTTTGTCATCGTCACGGGTGGACTCGGTCCGACGGCGGATGATGTCACAAAGACAGTCCTTTCCGACTTACTAGACCGTCCGATCGTTCGGGATGAGGAAGCGTATGAGACGATTCAACGATTCCTCGTGTCACGAAATCGATTGATGAATGATGGGGACGCTCGCCAAGCCGACGTGCTCAGCGGAGCAGACGTATTACCAAATCCGGTCGGGCTTGCCCCGGGCATGTGGATTGCCGGAGACACGACGTGGTTGCTTTTACCGGGTGTGCCACGTGAAATGAAAGCTTTGGTCGAGGCGACGTTTCCGCAGAAACTATCAGGAGCGACGCTCGTCTCAGAGTCATTACGGTTTTATGAGATTGGAGAATCCGCTCTCGACGATGCCGTGAAGGACTTATTGGACGGCTCGAATCCGACCGTTGCCCCCTATGCCGAGACGGGAGAGGCAAGACTTCGGATCAGTGCTCGAGCGACGGACGAGGTGACCGCGCGTCAGATGATTGAAGAAGTGAAGACTGAGATTATGAAACGGGTCGGTTCGTACTACTTCGGCTCTGACGATGAAACGATCGCATCACATCTTGTCCAATCATTGTCTAGATTGAATCGTACGTTCGCTGTGGCTGAGTCGTTGACCGGCGGCGAGGTACAATCGATGATTACATCAACACCTGGCGCTTCAGTCGTCTTTCTAGGTGGAGTCGTGACCTATTCGGATGAGCTAAAAAATAGGTATTTAGGGGTCTCGCTTGATACAATTAAACAGCACTCAGTCGTCTCAAAAGAAGTTGCCTATGAGATGGTGGACGGATTGTCAAAGACCACCCATGCCGACTATGCCCTCTCTTTCACGGGAGAGGCAGGACCGACATCGAATTCGGGTCGTCCGATCGGTACGGTCTATATCGGAGTGAAGACACCAAACGGAATAGAAGTCATCGAGCGGACGTATCCCCATCAAGAACGGAATATCATCCGCATGCGAGCCGCGAAGGACGGATTATGGGCTCTCATTCAACGAATCAAAAAAGGCGAATAAATGTTCGTAAAAAACTTGTGTATCGTACAGTGTTCACGTATAATAAGAGTATCAATTAAAGGAGGCTCATTTATCTATGAGTGATCGTAAACAAGCGTTAGAAATGGCATTACGCCAGATTGAAAAACAATTCGGTAAAGGCTCAATCATGCGCCTTGGTGAAAATACAGACCAACAAGTATCGGTCATCCCTTCAGGGTCAATCGCCCTCGACGTCGCGCTCGGTGCGGGTGGATATCCACGCGGTCGTGTCATCGAAGTATACGGACCAGAATCTTCAGGTAAGACGACGGTTGCCCTTCATGCGATTGCAGAAGTCCAAAAGCGTGGCGGTCAAGCAGCATTCGTTGATGCCGAGCACGCACTCGATCCGAAGTATGCTAAAAATCTTGGGGTCAACATCGATGAGTTGCTCCTTTCACAGCCGGATACTGGGGAGCAAGCGCTCGAAATCGCTGAAGCGCTCGTTCGCTCTGGAGCAGTTGATATCCTCGTCGTCGACTCGGTTGCGGCACTCGTACCGAAAGCCGAAATCGAAGGGGAAATGGGAGACTCGCACGTCGGTCTTCAAGCTCGTTTGATGTCTCAAGCACTTCGTAAGTTGTCTGGTGCGACGAACAAGTCGAAAACGATTGTCATCTTCATCAACCAAATCCGTGAGAAGATCGGGATCATGTTCGGTAACCCGGAAACGACTCCAGGGGGCCGTGCCTTGAAATTCTACTCTTCTGTACGTCTTGAAGTTCGTCGTGCGGAGACGCTCAAACAAGGTCAAGATATGGTCGGGAACCGTACGAAGATCAAGATTGTAAAAAACAAGATTGCACCTCCGTTCAAAACAGCGGAAGTTGATATTATGTATGGTGAGGGGATCTCGCGTGAAGGGGAACTCATCGATATCGGTGCAGACCTCGACATCGTTCAAAAGAGCGGAGCTTGGTACTCGTTCAATGAAGAACGTCTTGGTCAAGGCCGTGAAAACGCCAAGCAATACATGAAAGAAAATCCAGCAATCGCAGCTGAGGTCGAACAACAGATTCGAGATCACTACGGATTGAATGGAGAAAAAACGGTCACGGTCGAAGGCGAAGACGACGAAGTCCTCTCACTTCTCGATGACGAATAAGCACATCGTCTCACTCGAATTCTTTCGAGTGAGATTTTTTTAGTATAATTTTTTAGGCAATTGGTAGTTCTATCCTGTCCGTGCATTGCATTCTCCCTATTAAATAAGTACAATAAAGTTATGCGTGGGCTTGCCCGTGTATCTCACTTATTAAAAAAATAAAATAACCTTGCGAAAGGGAGGTGAACATGATGGAATGGCTATACTGGCTTATTCTGATCCTCCTTTTGCCGATAGCTTTTGTTGCAGGTTTTTTTGTGCGTAAATCGATCGCCGAAGCGAAGATTCAAGGTGCCGAGACGGAAGCGACTAAGATTGTAGAGCAAGCAAAACAACAATCGGAAGCGATGCAAAAAGAAGCACGGCTTGAAGTAAAAGAAGAGATGATTCAACTTCGTAATGAGACGGAACAAGAATTGCGTGAACGTCGCGAAGAACAGAAAGTGAAAGAGAATCGCCTCGTTCAAAAGGAAGAGCTTCTTGACCGCAAAGCAGACATGCTCGAGCGGAAAGAAGACTCGCTAGATGAACAGGAACGAGGACTCGAAAAACGCAAGCGTGAAGCAGAAATGCTCGAAAGCAAAGTGGAGGAGTTATACGAAGAGGCACGCCGAGAACTTGTACGCGTGGCATCCCTCTCGAAAGATGAAGCACGTACCATCATCATGGACGAAGCGAAGCAGGAAGCGCTTCACGATGCTGCTCTCCTTCAAAAAGAAATCGAGCAAAAAGCAAAACAAGAAGCGGATAAAAAAGCGAAACACCTCTTATCTCTCACGATGCAACGATATGCAGCTGAACATGTCGCCGAGACGACGGTATCCGTTGTCAACTTACCGAGTGATGAGATGAAAGGTCGTATCATCGGGCGCGAAGGACGTAACATCCGGACGCTCGAAACGTTGACTGGGATTGACCTCATCATCGATGACACACCAGAAGCCGTCATCTTGTCAGGGTTCGACCCGGTTCGTCGTGAAATCGCGAAGATGACGCTTGAAAAACTCGTTCAAGACGGTCGGATTCACCCGGCTCGAATTGAAGAAATGGTAGAGAAGTCTCGCCGTGAAGTGGATGAACGCATTCGTGAATACGGGGAGGAAGCTACGTTTGAAGCCGGAATTCACGGACTCCATCCAGACCTTGTCAAGACGCTCGGTCGCATGCGTTATCGTACGAGTTATGGTCAGAACGTCTTGTCTCACTCGGTTGAGGTGGCACATCTTGCCGGGATGATGGCAGCCGAACTTGGTGAAGATGTCACGCTCGCGAAACGGGCAGGACTCTTACACGATATCGGGAAAGCAATCGACCACGAAGTCGAAGGTAGTCACGTTGAAATCGGTGTAGAACTCGCGACGAAATACAAAGAACATCCGGTCGTCATCAATTCGATCGCTTCCCACCACGGGGACGTCGAGGCGACATCGACGATTGCTGTACTTGTGGCAGCGGCTGATGCCTTGTCAGCAGCGCGTCCTGGAGCTCGCCAAGAGACACTTGAAAGCTACATCCGTCGTCTTGAGCGACTCGAATCAATCTGTGAGTCGTTCGAAGGTGTCGAGAAATCGTATGCGATTCAAGCAGGACGTGAAGTTCGGATTATCGTTCGCCCTGATGTCGTTGACGATGTCGTCGCCGGTAAGATGGCACGTGATATTTGTAAGCGAATCGAGGACGAACTCGATTATCCTGGACAAATCAAAGTGACGGTCATTCGTGAAACACGTTCCGTCGATTATGCGAAGTAAACGAAGCGGAGAATTTCTCCGCTTTTTCTGTTTGAGGGAGGACTTTATATGAAAATTTTATTTATCGGTGATGTGGTCGGGAAACCAGGTCGTGATATATTGACGAAACAAATCGGACGCTTGAAAGACAAATACAACCCGACGTTCATGCTCGTCAACGGTGAGAATGCAGCAAATGGACGTGGTCTTACGAAAAAGATTTACCAACAGTTTTTGGAGCTCGGCTTTCATGGGGTAACGATGGGAAACCACACGTGGGACAACCGTGATATCTTTGATTGGATCGACGACGCCGACCGGATCGTCCGTCCGGCCAACTATCCGGACGGGACACCTGGGGTTGGCATGATGAAGTTGAAACAAAATGGGAAGAAATTGGCCGTGATCAATGTCATGGGAAATGTCTTCTTGCCGTCTCTTGACTGTCCGTTCCGTACCGTCGACCGTCTCGTCGAAGAAGTGCGCGATGAGGTCGATGCGATTTTTGTGGATGTCCATGCTGAGGCGACAAGCGAGAAAATCGCTATGGGCTATCATCTCGACGGTCGCGCTCAAGCCGTTGTCGGGACACATACACACGTGCAGACAGCGGACGAGCGTGTCCTACCGAACGGCACGGCCTACATTACAGACGTCGGCATGACCGGTCCACTAGACGGGGTACTCGGAATGGATGCGTCGACTGTTTTAAAAAAATTTATGACACAACTCCCAGTTCGGTTTGAAGTTGCCGAGGGACGGGAACAACTTAATGGAGTTTTCATTACAATCGATGATCAGACGAAACGAGCGACAAAAATCGAACGAATACACCTAGATGATCAGACCGTCTGGTTTGATTGAACAACCTACCCGAGGGGGAAACAAGAATGGACGTACTCAAAGTTTCGGCAAAATCGAACCCTAACTCCGTTGCGGGTGCTTTAGCGGGTGTGCTACGTGAAAAAGGAACGTGTGAGATACAGGCGATCGGGGCAGGTGCACTGAATCAGTCCATCAAAGCCGTCGCGATTGCCCGAGGCTTCGTCGCGCCAAGCGGTCTCGATTTGATTTGCATTCCGGCCTTTACTGATATTATGATTGACGGAGAGGAACGTACTGCCATCAAGCTCATCATTGAGCCGCGATGAGCGGTCGGGACATAGGTCCTATTCTTGTGAAGAGGAGCCATCGGCGCGGATGGCTCCTCTTTTTTTGTGTAAATCGGACGTTCTATCTTCTCAGTTTCGTCATTTTATGACAAGATGATAAAGAACGTATCGTTCGATCATTAGAGACAAGAGGGGGACGTTTTCAATGGAACAACTTGTGTCAACCAAAGAGACGGAATCAACGACACCAGTAATGAAAGCGATTCAAAAACACACGGCCGGGTTTGGGGCAAAACTGGTCGACGTACCAGTTCCGACACCAGGACCTGGAGAAGTACTCATTCAAGTCAAAGCGACATCGATTTGCGGGACCGATGTCCACATCTATGAGTGGGATGAATGGTCACAGAGCCGCGTCAAACCACCATACGTATTTGGTCATGAATTTTCGGGGGAAGTCGTGGCGCTCGGAGAAGGGACGAAGCGAATCAAAGTCGGACAGACGGTGTCTGCTGAAACGCATATCGTCTGTCATCAGTGTAAACAATGTTTGCGCGGGCAGTACCACATCTGTAAGAACACAAAAATCATCGGGGTGGACACGCAAGGCTGCTTCGCAGAATACGTCGTCATGCCCGAAGAGAACTTATGGGTGAACCCGGAGTCGATGCCAGCGAAACTGGCATCGATTCAAGAACCGCTCGGGAATGCGGTGCACACGGTGTTGGCGAGTGATGTGTCAGCTAAATCGGTCGCCATCGTCGGTTGTGGCCCAATCGGACTCATGGCGGTCGGTGTCGCCAAAGCAGCAGGGGCGAGTCGTGTCTATGCGATTGACGTCAATCCATATCGCTTACAACTTGCCGAAAAGATGGGGGCCGATGTCGTCATCAACAGTTTAGAGGAGAATCCGCTCGAATTGATTGAACGTGAGACCGACGGGGACGGAATCGATGTCGTCTGCGAGATGAGCGGTCATCCGATTGCCATCGATCAAGCGTTTAAGTTGGTCACGGCAGGCGGGGACGTCAACGTCTTGTCACTCCCGGCCCGTCCGGTCGCCATCGATCTCACACGGGACGTCGTCTTTAAAGGGGTCCGCGTCCAAGGGATCACAGGACGTAAGATGTATGAGACGTGGGGCCAGGTCTCGACGATGCTCGCGACGGGTCAGCTGAACGTCGAACCGATCATCACACACGTCTTCAAGCTCGAGGAGTTCGAAAAAGGATTCGAACTCATGCGGGCAGGGAAATGTGGGAAGGTCGTCTTAATACCATAAAGGGGGAAACAACATGGCATTTGAACATATTACAGAAGCAATCAACGAGATGAAAGAACAAGGGACGTTCCGTAAGCTCGTCCCACTCGAATCAGCACAAGGGAATGAAGTGACAATCGATGGAAAGTCACTCGTCCAACTGTCGTCAAATAACTATCTCGGACTTGCGAACCACCCGCGCTTGAAACAGGCAGCCATTGAAGCGGTCGAGCAATACGGCGCAGGAACGGGATCAGTCCGTACGATTGCCGGAACGTTCGAGATGCACGAAGCATTTGAGCGCGAACTCGCGGAGTTCAAACATACGGAGGCCTCACTCGTCTTCCAATCAGGATTCGCGACGAACCTCGGGGTATTGTCTGCACTGCTTGGACCGGAGGATGTCGTCATCAGTGACGCCCTCAACCATGCGTCAATCATCGATGGGATTCGCCTCACGAAAGCGGCTCGACGTATCTATAAACACGTCGACCTCGAAGACTTGGAGAAGGCGTTGAAAGAGACACAAGATTATCGCACACGTCTTGTAGTGACGGACGGTGTGTTCTCGATGGACGGGAACATCGCACCGCTTCCGGCCATCGTCGAACTCGCCGAGAAGTATGACGCTGCGGTCATGGTCGATGATGCTCACGCATCTGGCGTTCTCGGGAAGAACGGTCGCGGAACGGTCAACCACTTCGGTTTGGACGGTCGTGTCGCGCTTCAGGTCGGGACGCTCTCAAAAGCGATCGGTGTCCTCGGTGGCTATGTCGCCTGTTCACAAGATATTCGGGATTACTTGATCCACAAAGGTCGCCCGTTCCTCTTCTCGACATCACATCCACCGGCAGTCGTGGCGGCGAACCGTGAAGCGATCCGTGTGATGAAAGAGGAAGAAGAGCTGTTCGACAAGCTATGGGCGAACACCGAGTTCTTCAAAAACGGTTTACGTGACCTTGGTTTCGATATCGGACATGCGACGACACCGATCACACCGGTCATGCTCGGCGAAGAGACGCTTGCGCATACATTCTCGGACAAGTTGAAAGAGCATGGTGTATTCGCACAGAGTATCGCTTTCCCGACGGTCGAACGCGGGAAAGCCCGTATCCGGACCATCGTCACAGCGGAACATACACGAGATGACCTAGAACGGGCACTCGAAGCGTTTAAAACGGTCGCGGAAGAGTTGAATGTGACACTACACGCATAAATGAGAACTGCAGACGATCTGTCTGCAGTTTTTTGGTGGATTTGTATATGAAATCGAGTATATTCAAATAGGGCACAGATGAAGTAAATCGAAATATAGCGTATTTCTTAATATTTCAATTACCGTATTTTATTTAATCAGTACATATTAGAAAAGAGGAAAGGCTATGTTTCAGAAAGGGATCTTTCAAGTGGGAATGGTATTAGATCGAGAGACGTTTTCGATTCTGACGATTTCACCACCATTCATAATAAATGTGATATTTAGTGTCCTGATTTTGATTGGCGTCTTGTACTTTCGGAGTGAGAGTTGGAAAGGGAAATTGTGGAACGTTGTACTGATGTGTTACGCGCTCTTATTCATCTTTGTCTATATAGGAGCCTGGTTTGTGAGGCTGAAGTACAACCTTACACCGAGTTTCAACGAGTCGTTCGCCCTCGAACCCTTTCCTGGATGGAAGATTTTTTTCAAGCAATGGATTGAGAACGGTATAGAAGAACCGAATTTGACAGCAAATGCGATTGCGTTTGGTGCATTGCTGTTCTACTTCAGAAAGTTCAAGGGTAAATATACGTGGATATTAAGGCTTTTCGCAGTGATTCCTGTCAGCTTATTTTTCATCATATATATTCCGAAAGTCTTTAGTTGGTTATTGCAATAAAAAAGAAGCAAGGCGCAATGCCTTGCTTAAATCATGATTATTCCTCTAAATCCTCGAGCGGCATAATAAGAATCTGCACCATTGTGGTAGACGAAGATGTGATCATAGCGACGGTCGCAGAACAGGGCGCCACCTTTTTGACGAATGGTGTCCGGTGTCTGAATCCAACTTGACGTCTTCAAATCGAATGCACCGAGCGTTTGTAAGTGTCGGTATGTTTCTTCATCGAGAAGGGTTATGCCCATCTGTTCAGATAGGGCGACCGCACTTCCGGCGGGTTTGTTCTTCTTACGTGCTTCGAGCGCCGGTTCGTCATAACAGAGGCTTCGTCGACCGCTCGGGCTCTCGGCTGAACAGTCGCAAAAAGCGAGGTCTCCGTTAAGGAGTCGAATCACGTCCGGTTCTCCGCCAGTCTCTTCCATCAAAGCGAGGGTGGTCAACTTGTCCTGATTAATTTGAATTCGTTCCAATACGTCTGACCAGACGGCATCAGGATGACGTTCAACGTTTTCGGTAAAACGAGACTCTAAGGCATTTAGTAACTCGATGGTTTCTTCCTGTGAAAGTTTCGACATGGAAATCACTCCGATCATTTGTTTCTTTTAGTATACGATATGAATCGCTACAGGTTGTCTTTTCAATTGTGAGAATGGAGAATCTACCAGTTAGAAAATCATTTAAATAAGGCGCCCTCTCTTAGAGAAGGCGCCTCTTGTTTATACAGATGATACGGTCAACATAGACTGTTTAGTCAATCGTCCGATCCAAATCAACGGAAGAGTCAAAAGTGCTCCGAGAAGGTAAACCGAATCGATTGGTAGTCCATCCGCAAGAAGACCGAACAGCAAACTCCCTACACTGAATGCGAGGGCGTATCCCGTTTGTTGCACACTATATACATAGGGAAGTCGCGCAGTCGGGATCTGTTCTTGAATGACGGTATTCGCCTGGATGATCCGCATTTGTGTGGCTGCCCCTTGAATCACTAACGCCAAAATCGCAAACGCGAGATGCTCGGTCACGCCGAACAACATGGCGGCAACAATGGATAAGACGGCAGTCGAAGGTAGCGAGGGTGATCGACGAGACCGATAAAGATAGGCACTCGCCGCAATCATACTAATCAAAAATGATGCGTTAAGAGTTCCCCACCAGCCTGTATCGACTTGCAGATGTCGCTCGAGATAGACGAGGAGCAACGCTGAAATCCAAAGCGTGCTGACAAATGATTCATACGTCACAAACCAAGTCACACGACGAGCGAATGGTGACGTTCTTACATAAGTAAGACTATCGCGTAAGGTAATCGATTCCTCCGTTCCATCATCGACGATGTCTTCCGTAAGCGATTGATAGAAGTAAATCGTCACAACCGTTGAAAGGCTGAAGAGAACGAGTGAAACGATTAATGCAAAGGCGCTAGACGAGAGAGAGACGAGCATCGTCCCGAGCGGCCACATCGCGAGTTGGATGAACTGATTGGAACCTTGAACTAGGCTGTTCGCTTGTTGACGATTCGTCGCCAAACTTGGGATGAACGAGGCTTGAATCGGACGTGCGAATCCATCGAGAAATGCAATCCACATGACGAGTCCGAGAATAAGAATCGAATCCGTGAAGAGAACGAGAACAAGGGTGATCGTCTTCATCAGTTGTGACAGGACGAGCGTTTTCCCGAGCGAGTAGCGACTGAGGATGCGGGCGAAAAAGAGTCCGCTGAGCGTCATACCGGCAGTCACGGCAATCGGGAAGCTGGCCGCCATGAGAGCGGACCCAGTTTGTTGATACAGCAAGGCAATGAGCGCGACGATGTACAGGACATCGCCAATGTTTGCGAGCCATTGGCTAACGAGCAGTGTGTAAAAGGATTTCATCACAAATCTCCTCCGAATCTATTCAATTTGGTGGGTTGGACGAATCGTTTTTACACATTTTCACCTCTTCATAAAATGATATAAAAATAATTATACAAAATTTGATTAATTCTGTAAACTTGTCATATGGGTGAAATTGTCATAGTAGGAGGATGGAATGATTCAACAAGCTTTGAAACTCGTAGGTAAAAAGAAGTTGGAGTGGGTTACAACACGAATACCTGCTCTTGAGGCTGATCAGGTTTTGATTAAAACCATTGCCACCGCCATTAGTGTTGGGGCAGAGCTTCCTCAATATGACGAAACGGATTTGACTGACTCGAGTCCGGTTTATCCCCGAAAAGTGGGATATGAGAGTTATGGGATCATTGTGGATAGAGGAGAAAGTGTGACTTCGCTCAATATCGGAGATCGGGTGCTCGCCTTCTATGGACAACAAACATATGGGATTGTCTCTGAACAAAAAGCGTTTTACGTTCCGCCGGAAGTGGATTATAAAACAGCGTTGTTAGCGATTTTGTCTTGCGATGCAGCAAAAGGGGTTAGAAAGTTAGCACCATCCTCTACCGATTCGGTCATTGTTTCCTGTCTAGGAACGATGGGGTTACTCGCAATCTATTATCTACGAACCTATTATGGTGTGACGATGATTGATGCGATCGATCCGGATTCGAATCGGAAAGAACTGGCTCATACGTTTGGAGTTGGCCGTGTATATACCCCGAATGAAGTGAAGGAGAGCTTCTATGATTACGGCATTGAATGTTCGGCTCGTAATGATGGTTTCATGAACCTTCAACAAGCTGTTAAGCCGAATAAATCTATCTGTATTTTGTCAGATGGCAATCGAGAAGGGTTGATGTTGCAACCGCATTTTTTTGAAAAAGAGTTACATATCGTCGGATCGAGTGATGGATGGGATTATAAAGAACATTTCAGGTGGTATTTTGAAGTGAGCCGACATACACCATACGTAAGAAAGATTTTTGAATTGGACATTGACCAATATAGATTGATTGATACGTTTGAAAAACTAAATAAACGCGTCATAAATCCAATTAAGGTTGCAGTGACATATGAGGACAAATGAATAAATAATGAGGATGGGACTATATGCTTGAATATAAACTAAATGACGATGTCACACTGAGAATGTTCAATACAGACGATGCGGACGAGTTATTTAAGCTGACGATTGCATCGAAGCCTTATTTGCGAGAGTGGCTTGGCTGGCTCGACTATATTGAGACGGTGGAAGACTCGAAGCAGAACATAGAGGGACGAATCAAAGGGTTGATTGAAACGGGCGGGCGCCCAAAATCGTTCGCTTTGATGTATAAAGGAGCACTGGCCGGAACAATTGGATTTAACGAAATCGATCGTGGTATTCAATGTGGCACAATCGGATACTGGCTCGGACAAGAGTTTCAAGGGAAAGGCATCATGAGTCAAGCGCTCGAGACCATCATCGAGTATGGGTTTCAAGATTTGAAACTAAATAAAATTGAGATCCGAGTCGCGACAGAGAATGTGAAGAGTCGGGCACTTCCGGAACGATTCGGCTTTAAGGAAGAAAGGGTCATTCGAGATGCGGAGTGGCTGTATGACCGTTACGTCGATCATGTCGTCTACGGGTTGTTGCGACATGAATTTTTGCAGCTAAACCATCATTCTAAAGCTTATGATGAGGCTGGACATCGTATGTAAACAACGACGAGACATTATAAAAGGGGACTACTGAATGACAACTATATATTTTGTCAGACATGCACATTCTACCTATACACCAGACGAATTCGCCAGACCGTTATCTGAGAAAGGAATGCATGATGTTGCTGAAATTACAAACCTTCTAATCGATGAGGGGATCGATATCGTGACTTCGAGTCCATATAAACGAGCCGTTCAAACCGTAAAAGGCATCGCGGATTATCTTGGACAGGACGTTGTAGTGTCGGATGATTTGAGAGAGCGAACCTTGACTTCAGAACCGGCTAAAGACTTTACAAGCGCGATGGAGACCGTTTGGAAAAATCCTGCGTTCGCATGGGAAGGGGGAGAGTCGAACGATCAGGCTCAATCTAGAGGGGTAGAGGCTCTCATATCACTGCTCCGTACGTACGAAGGGAAAAAAGTGGTGCTCGGCACACATGGAAATATTATGGTTCTCATGCTGAATTATTTTGATGCGCGATATGGATATGAATTTTGGAAAGAACTCGACATGCCGGATATCTATAAGGCGACTTTTGAGAACAACACATTGATGAGTGTCGAGAAGTTATATAAACCTCAAGGTTAGAAATCGATTGACTATAGATGGTAAGGATCAAGTTGTCTTCGCACCATTGGATAACCTGAAATCGTACAGACCAAGACCCGCCCTTCACGAGAGGGCGGGTCTTTCGTCTGACTCAAATAACTCAGTTCCGAACTCTTCATACGCCTGTTCATACCGGCGGAGGGAAGATTCCTTATGCATACAGGTGATATTCATCCGCTCGGATGGTGTCAGATCGACCGCATATGTCTTCAACACATGGGCGTTTCGAAGCATCGATGGCGTGACGGAGCGCGCGAGTCCACTTCGTTCGTTCAACTGCCGCATCATTTTCGTAATCATGACGATCGTCAATTGCTTCGGTTGATTCTTCGCATACACCCAGCGGAACGTCATCCGGGCAAAATCGAATGAGACGAAGACCGGGTCTTCTGAATACCAACGTGGTCGTACCGGGGTCGGGATATCAGCCAGGTAATTCATGAGCAAAGATTGATCTTCCTGTGACAGCTTCAACGTGAAACGGTTTCCGAGACGATCATACACGTCGAAGGTGTGATCGGCCAGATGCAAGTCGCTCATTCGCAAACGAATGATGTGATGGACACGCAATCCATATTTATAGAAAAGCGTCACAATCAGTTCGTTCCGATTGACGAGATAAGGATGAGCTTGGAGCTGATTCTCACTCAGTCCTCTCGTCGAACGAATCGTTTGAACGAGTCGGTCGAATTCAGATTCGAGTGCGACTTGGTCGACTGTCAACGTATGTGCCGGTTGGGAATAGGCAAGCATCTTTTTACGAAGCGGATTTAAAAATTGGGTCAGGCTATTGATGACCGTGACGATTCTTGCGACGGTCGCCTGTTGATAGTGCTTCTCTTCGATTAAGAAGTCATTCACGAATGTCTTCCACGATTCGAGCGGAACGTCTAACCAGTCCGTCGGTTCGTTCAGTTCGACATTGTGGTCGTGAAAGTATTTATGCACGTCGATCAAGTCGTAGCGATATCGCTTAAGCGTCGAGGGTTGACGACCGCTGGCGCCGAGATGATAGAGGTACGTTTCAATAAATTCCGGGAGCGGGTAGTCTTTTCTTCGTTTCGTCATGGTCGAGCCTCCTTCTTCCTTTATCCTACCACAAACGGACGTTCTCTATACGCTGATTCGTGGTAAGATGGAAGGTGAGACTTTATGGAATGAGGGATTACATGATTGAACGTGAAAAAGTTGTCATCGTCGGTTGTCAGTTGCCTAGTACCGATGATTGGACATATGAACAGTCGATGGGCGAGCTCGTCGAACTCGTGGACACGGCGCAAGGCGAAGTCGTTGCCAGACTCGACCAAAAGCGTCAACAAATCGACCGTCGTACCTTTATCGGGAAAGGGAAAATCGAGGAACTCGCGATGCTCGTCGAACAGTTCGAGCCGGACTTATTGATTTTCAACGCCGAATTGACACCGGCACAGTCGAAAAACATTCGCATCGCCTTGAACGACCCAGATGAGATGAAGTTGATTGACCGCACACAGCTCATCTTGGACATCTTTGCGAGCCGTGCGCAATCGCGCGAAGGGAAATTGCAGGTCGAACTCGCGCAGATGAACTATTTGCTGCCGCGTCTCATCGGTCAAGGCACACAGCTTTCGCGACTCGGTGGTGGAATCGGGACGCGTGGTCCTGGTGAGACGAAACTTGAATCGGATCGTCGTCACATCAAGCGCCGCATCGATGAAATCACGAAACAGCTCGAGGGGACAGTCGCACACCGTGGACGTTACCGAGAACGCCGAAAAGAAAACAGGGTATTCCAAGTCGCGCTCGTCGGGTATACGAATGCTGGGAAGTCGACAATCTTTAACCGATTGACCGATGCCGACACGTACGAGCAGGATGAATTGTTTGCGACGCTCGACCCGTTGACGCGCGAGCTCGAACTTCCGCGAGGTGGGAAAGTACTGATCACAGATACGGTCGGCTTCATCCGTGACTTGCCGACGAAACTCGTTGCCGCGTTTCGTTCGACATTAGAAGAAGTTGTCGGTGCCGACTTGATCCTTCATGTCATCGATGCATCGAACCCACATTATCTGAATCAAATCGATACGACGAATGCGGTATTAGAGGAACTCGGTGCGAGTGAGGTGCCTCAGCTCGAGGTATATAATAAGAAAGACCGTCTCACGGAAGACTTCGTCGGCGGACCGTTATTGATCTCGGCAATCGCCTCGGAAGATATCGTGACGTTGACAGGTGCTCTCGAGGATAAGATTGCGGACATTTTGACAAAAGTCCATGTCATTCTCCCGGTGACGGCGTTTGAACACTACCACCCGGCCAAAGAGGCGATGTATCGTCTTGAAGAGAGCTTTTTAGATGACGGTTCTGTCGAATTAGTAGGTTATATGAGAGAAGACACGCGTCTATATGCGACGCTAAAACAATTTGAGGTGTAAGTATGTGGCAAGAAAAGATTGAACATTATGATGCGCTCGCGCCGTTCGTAAAAAAAGCGGAGGCACGGGTCAAACCGTTTTTCGAAAGGATTGACGAGACGGCCGAATTCAACCAGTATCGCGTCCTAGAATCGTTTAAAAAGCATAAAGTGTCGGATTTTCATTTTAATCCGACGACGGGATATGGATATGACGATATCGGTCGAGACACCCTCGAGTCGATTTATGCGGATGTGTTTGGAGCCGAGCTCGCGCTATGTCGACCACAAATCATCTCCGGTACCCATGCAATCGGGATTGCCTTGTTTGGTGTCCTTCTACCAGGTGATGAGCTTCTCTATATCACAGGGAAGCCGTATGACACGCTTGAGGAGATTGTCGGCATTCGTGGCGATGGTCGCGGTTCGTTAAAAGAACTCGGTGTCCATTACGATACTGTCGAATTAAAAGAGGAACGTGAAATCGACATCGACCGCGTCCTCGAACGGATTCGTCCTGAGACGAAACTCGTTGGGATTCAGCGATCGAAAGGGTATGCGAATCGTCGCAGTATTCCAGTCGATGAAATCAAAGTGGCCATCGAACGGATTAAAGCGGAACATCCGCATGTGTATGTGTTCGTGGACAATTGTTACGGTGAGTTTGTCGAGACGATCGAACCGACGCACGTCGGGGCTGACTTGATGGCTGGTTCTCTCATCAAAAACCCAGGCGGTGGATTGGCGAAGACGGGCGGTTATATCGCTGGTACGAAAGAGTTAATTGAACGGTGTTCGTTCCGTATGACGACCCCAGGTATCGGAAGTGAAGCCGGACCATCACTCTACTCGCTTCAAGAGATGTATCAAGGCTTCTATATGGCACCTCATACAGTCGCACAAGCATTAAAAGGGGCCCATTTGACGGCAAGTCTATTGTCTTTGATCGGATTCGAGACAGATCCCCACTATACGACTCTACGAACGGACTTGATTCAGTCGGTGACGTTCCGTGACCGCGACAAGATGATTGCGTTTTGTCAGAGCATCCAAATGGCATCGCCGGTCAATGCCCATGCGTTACCGGTGCCGGCCTATATGCCGGGTTATGAAGATGACGTCATCATGGCAGCTGGGACGTTCATTCAGGGTTCTTCCATCGAGCTGTCTGCCGATGGTCCGCTTCGGGCACCGTACACGGCGTACGTTCAAGGTGGTCTGACGTATGCTCACGTAAAAGTCGCGCTCATGTTGGCGTTGAGCCAATTACACGGTAAAGGATTGGTCGAATTCAATGACCAAAATCAGCCGACACATTTGTAACTAATCTGTCATGTTAACTTTCTTAACATCTATTGACAGGATTGTTGTCATATATTATTCTCACATTGTGAGACAGAAAAGGAGGGGTAAGGATGGCCGATCAATTTCGTCGCTCCAACCCGTTGTTTCCGATTGGAATCGTCCAAGATTTGACGCAACTGACAGGTAGACAGATTCGGTATTACGAAGAACAGGGTCTGATTTCGCCTAGTCGGACGGAATCGAAACGACGACTTTATTCCTTTAATGATGTCGAACGTCTACTCGCAATCAAGGATTACATTGATCAAGGCTTTAACTTGGCGGCGATTCGCCACATGTTAGAGCAAGAAGGTGAAAAAGAAGCGGAAGCATCTGCTCCGGCCGCACCGGTCAGTGAAGCACCGAAGGTTTCGGAAAAAGAGTTACATCATTTGTTGAAAACACAGCTTCAAGAAGCCGGTCGTTTCAATAAGACGTCGCTCATTCAAGGTGAGCTTTCACGTTTCTATCGATAACGCCGCACACATCAACCATTACGCAATGTGAGAGGGGACATTTTACCATGGCCAGAAAAACGTTCACAAAAGAAGACATTAAACGCATCGCACAAGAGGAAGACGTACGCTTTATTCGTCTTCAATTCACGGACATCCTCGGAACAATCAAAAACGTCGAGGTGCCGATCAGCCAATTGGACAAAGCACTTGATAACAAGATGATGTTTGACGGATCGTCAATCGAAGGATTCGTCCGCATCGAGGAATCAGACATGTACTTGTATCCAGACCTCAACACGTGGGTTGTCTTCCCGTGGACAGATGGCAGCGGAAAAGTTGCTCGCTTAATTTGCGATATTTATAACCCAGACGGTACACCATTCAGCGGTGACCCGCGCGGTACACTCAAGCGTAACCTTGAGAAGATGCAAAAACTTGGTTTCACAGCGTTCAACGTTGGACCAGAGCCAGAGTTCTTCTTGTTCAAAAAAGACGCATCAGGTCGTCCGACTCTTGAACTCAACGACCAAGGTGGATACTTCGACTTGGCACCAGTTGACCTCGGTGAGAACTGCCGTAAAGAGATCGTCATCGAACTTGAAAACATGGGCTTTGAAATCGAAGCATCACACCACGAAGTAGCACCAGGACAACACGAAATCGATTTCAAATACGCAGATGCTGTCACGACGGCAGATAACATCCAAACGTTCAAACTCGTCGTTAAGACGATCGCAGCGAAGTATGGTCTTCACGCGACATTCATGCCGAAACCGCTCTTCGGGGTAAACGGTTCAGGGATGCATGCGAACATGTCACTCTTCAAAGGCGACACAAACGTCTTCTACGATCCAAACGGCGACATGGAACTTTCAGATACAGCTCGCGCGTTCACAGCCGGTATCTTGGAGCACGCTCGTGCCTTCACGGCAGTATGTAACCCGACTGTCAACTCATACAAGCGTCTCGTACCAGGCTACGAAGCACCTTGCTATGTTGCATGGAGCGCACGTAACCGTTCGCCACTCGTACGTGTACCAGCGGCACGTGGTCTCTCGACTCGTATCGAAGTACGTTCGGTTGACCCAGCGGCGAACCCGTACCTTGCACTTGCTGCCCTCTTGGCTTCAGGTCTTGACGGGATCGAAAAAGATTTGAATGCACCTAAACCAATCGATAGCAACATCTACGTGATGGACAAGCCAGAGCGTGTAGCAAACGGAATCGACGATCTCCCAGCGACACTCTTCGACGCACTCGAAGTCCTTCGTGCGGACAAAGTTGTGATGGACTCACTTGGTGAGCATATCGGCGAACACTTCCTCGAGTTGAAAGAAATCGAGTGGGATATGTTCCGTATGCAAGTAACAGAGTGGGAACGCGATCAGTACATGACGCTCTACTAAATAGAAGAGATATATAAAAGAGTATGGAGCATCCCTCAATTTGGGATGCTCCATACTCTTTTTGATAAATCATAATAGCGGAGATATCTTTATGATTCCGGCTCTTCTCTAACCTTCACAGGGACCCAAACCTCGCTATATACGTTGTCATATCCTGTTTCTATTTTGCTAAATGAAATGCTTGGCAAGTCTTGAAGTGCGTATCCCGAAGAAGGTAACCATTCTGCATAGGTTCTTGCCATCGTCTCTTGTAGAGTGTTTGGGAATGGTCCAGTGTTCGGGAAGATTGCCCATAAACTTTTTGGGATTGAGATCACTTCGAGATCGTCATACTTAATTTCTCTTGTCGTGGCGAAACCGATCATATGTGTCAAATAACCTTCTTCTTCTAAGTGACCGTCATCAAAATTGAACGATGCGTTCAAGGCACGATGCGGATATAAATTGCCCAATTCATGCATGTGAGCCCGTTGCTCTTCCGTAATCGACTTCGCTAGTTCCATGATTTCTTCGTTGACTCCCTCGAATTGAATAGGGACACGCTTTGAAACTCCAACGATTTGAAAAGCTTCTTTCTCTTCTAACTTGAACTCCATTGATGTTCCTCCTTTTATATCGATATAAAACGTGAAGCGAGGGAACGACTTTTGAATGTGATTCTTCATGACTTCAGAAGGCAAATGACCAGACCAATCTCGAAACGCTCTGGAAAACCCTTCGACCGATTGATATCCATAGAGATATGCGATTTCTGTTACGCTTGAACCATGAACCAATTTTTCATTTGCGATAGAAAACCGTCGATTTCGTATATAAGTGTGAAGTGTCATTCCTGACATATACGAAAACATCCTCTTAAAATGGTGAGCAGATAGTCCGGTGATTTTTGTGATTTCTGAATCTAAAAGTTCTTCCGTTAAGTGCTGTTCGATAAAGTCCATCAGCTCATTTAATGCTTTTACCATCAAGTTCTCCTCCTTCATAGTTTGACCATATCGGATTTCTTCCAACTCATCTCGATAATTTGCGTGCAGGAAAGATCGGGTCGTATTAGTTTAAGCATTTCATTCATAAAATGGATACCCTATAACACGTTATCATTCCAATTAAAACAAAGGACCACCTTCTGTACTTCACGAAGATGGTCCTTTGTTGGTTAAAACGCTTTTTTGAAAAACGTTGAAGTATAGTCGAGCGTCGTATGGAGTGTCGTCGCAAACACGAGCCCTAAAAAGAAGGACATGCCATGAATGTCGACCCATGAGCGGATTTCCTCTTCGTAAGCCGTGAAGGGCAGAAGCAGCACGAGCGGGAACCCGATATATGCAATCCGAATCACATCACTCAAAGCAGGTAAGTGCGAGAAGAGCGAACGGTGCGGCATGAGCTTTACGTAAGGGAGCCAAATCAGTTTGAGAGGTCCCCATCGATAATAGGCGTCTGATTTCAAATCGAGGTCCGGGGAGAGCCAGAGTGTACCGATGATGGCACCGATGATCAATGAGAACGGAACATCGATTTCAAGAAAAGGCGTGGCAACCGCGAGTGCTCCGGTTGCCACGAGATTCGTACGGGTATGGGTCTTGCCACTAGCCATTAATGAATCGTCCGGTATACACCGATAACCTTCCCTAAAATCGAGACGTTGTCAAAATACATCGCTTCTAACTCGTCGTTCTCCGGTTGAAGGCGGACCTTCGAAGCTTCTTTGTAAATTCGCTTCACGGTCGCTTCGCCTTCTTCCGTCATGGCGACGACAATCTCTCCATTGTCGGCCGTGCTCTGCTGGCGGACGAGCACCCGGTCTCCGTCTAAAATTCCTGCATTGATCATCGAATCCCCAGAGACAGACAACATATATACATTATCTGACCCGACGATATGTGCTGGAAGAGGGAAGTGCTCTTCCACGTTCTCGATGGCGGTGATCGGTGTCCCGGCAGTGACCTTCCCGATGACCGGTACGTACATGACGGACTCTTGCTCTTCCATTGTCGGCATATCTTCAGTCAAAATTTCAATCGCGCGAGGCTTCGTCTTATCTCGACGAATCAATCCACGCTTCTCTAAACGATCTAGATGACCGTGTACGGTCGAACTAGATGCAAGACCGACCGCTTCTCCAATTTCACGAACAGAAGGCGGATAACCTTTTGCCCGTACTTCGTCTTTGATGAAATCAAGAATCTGCTGTTGTCGCGCTGACATTTTTTTCATTATGTTCACCTCGATATAATCGAATAACCTGCAATCGCATCCTATTCTTTATGTGTCTAGTGTAACACAAGAACACATGAGCGTACAAACATTCGTTCGTTTTTTTGTGTTGACCGAACACGGGTTCTTGTTTTATGATGAGAACAGATAAACGAACAAACGTTCTAACGAACATATATTCTTATACAGGAGGCAATGTAATCATGAAAGATACACTCAACGGAATCATTTTAGTCGGGATGCTCTTAGTCGGGATGTTCGCTTTTTATTTGGCTGGTGAAATGCGAGGGGAACCAAAAGTTGTCGATCCGGTCGTCACGTCAGAGCGGACAATCGAAGAAGAGGTTGCGTACGTCGAAGCAGAATCACTCGAAGCACAGATCATGGCAGAGCGTGAAGAGCATAACGAACGAAAAATGAAATGGTATGCCGCTGAGTGATCTTTCTTCATTGCGAATCAATCTTAAACTGTGTATCGTAACAAATGAATGCAATGAAAGGGAGTGGTGCGATGCGGGTCGTCATCTATTGCCGGGTATCGACGAACAAGTCTACCCAAGAGACATCACTCAGTCGGCAAGTCGAAGAATTACAGCAGCTGGCTTCGGGATTAGGGGCCGACGTCATAGATGTCATCACAGAGCAAGAGAGCGGTTATGAAGTCAATCGACAAGGGCTACTTGATTTACTGGACCATGTATCCACTTCTCAGCTCGATGCCGTGCTCGTCACGGACGACAGTCGCTTAGGACGAGGGAATGCTAAGATTGCGATCTTGCATACTTTAATGAAGCATGACGTGCGATTGCTGACGATGCAGTCTACGTCGGACTATGTCGTTTCCGATGCAGAGAAGATGGTATTGGAGATTGTCAGTGTTGTCGAAGAATATCAACGAAAAATTCACAATGCGAAAATCTCGCGTGGGATGCGTCGTGCGGTCGCTAACGGATTTAACCCACAGCGCAACATTCAAAATCATGATCAAGGTGGGCGACATCGAATTGAAGTGCCAATCGAAGAGATTATCCAATTGCGTGAACGTGGCTTGACGTTCGCTGAGATTGCGGCGACGCTACGTGGATTTGGTTATGAGGTCTCGAAGGCAACGGTCAATCGACGATATCTTGAGCACCAGTCGGTTGCTGAAACTTGATTCTTCCTCTCTGATTTTGTAAAGTATAAGAACAAATTCACTAGAGAGGGGGCGAGTCATATGTTAGCACCAGGACAATTGGAGCGAATCAATTTCCTCGCCAACAAAGCGAAGACAGAAGGACTGTCTCAAGAAGAAATGAACGAGCAACAAGACTTGCGTCAAGAATATTTGAAGGCGTTTCGTCAATCGTTCAAATCACAAATGATGGGTATGAAAGTCGTCGATCCAGATGGAAATGACGTTACACCAGAGAAGTTGAAAGAAGATCAAAAACGCTATCGCGGTGAGTGATACCGAATGCACATCCTATTTCGCATAGGATGTGCATTTTTGTTATACACGAACACGCATCAGACGAACGGATTACATGCTATTTCATGCAATAGAAGGAAACGATTTCATCAAATGTGTTATACTAATTAATTAGTTGTGACACACGATTGAGTATGATAAAATATGACGGGTAGAAAACCTTCTTAACACAGAGAGGATGAAATTAGTGGAAACAACTACTAAAGAATTATTAGCGATTAACTCGATTCGGACGCTCTCAATTGATGCAGTCCAAAAAGCGAACTCTGGTCACCCAGGGATGCCAATGGGCGCTGCCCCGATGGCGTTTACACTTTGGACAGATAAAATGCGTCACAACCCGAAAAACCCGAACTGGTTCAACCGTGACCGTTTCGTGCTCTCAGCGGGTCATGGATCGATGCTCTTGTATTCGCTCCTTCACTTGTCTGGCTATGATTTGTCGATGGACGATTTGAAATCATTCCGTCAAATGGACTCGAAGACACCTGGTCACCCTGAGTACCGCCACACGGCTGGGGTAGATGCGACAACGGGCCCACTTGGACAAGGGATTGCGATGGCTGTCGGGATGGCCATGGCAGAGAAACACTTAGAAGCGACTTACAACCGCGACGAGTTCAACGTCGTTGACCACTACACGTTCGGCATTTGCGGTGACGGAGACTTGATGGAAGGTGTATCTGCGGAGGCGGCTTCCCTCGCAGGTCACTTGAAGCTCGGTAAACTCGTCGTTCTTTACGATTCAAACGATATCTCTCTCGATGGCGACCTTCATAAGTCGTTCTCTGAAAGCGTAGAAGACCGTTTCAACGCTTACGGGTGGCAAGTCATTCGTGTCGAAGACGGAACGGACATCGATTCAATCGCAAAAGCGATCGATGCTGCGAAAGCAGAGACGTCGAAGCCGACATTGATCGAAGTCAAGACGGTCATCGGATTCGGTTCACCGAACAAGTCGGGTAAATCGGCATCACACGGTGCGCCACTTGGAGACGCTGAAATCGAATTGACGAAACAGTTCTACAAATGGGAAGGCGAGTCATTCTACGTTCCAAACGAAGTATATGACTTATTCAACGAGAAAGTTGTCGAGCCTGGCGCGAAATATGAGTCAGACTGGAACGAACTCGTTGAAGCGTATAAAGCGGCACACCCTGAGCTCGGAGCACAGTTCGAGCGCGCGATGAACAATGACCTTCCTGAAGGTTGGGATAGCGAGTTGCCGACTTTCGAAATCGGTTCGAAAAAAGCAACACGTCAAACGAGCGGTGAAGTGTTGAACGCAATCGCAAAAGCAGTACCGACACTCTTTGGTGGTTCGGCTGACCTTGCTGGATCGAACAACTCGATGATCAAAGGTGCGGTAGACTTCGATGAAGACCCAGCTGGTCGTAACATCTGGTTCGGTGTTCGTGAGTTCGCGATGGCGGCAGCTGTGAACGGTATGGCCCTTCACGGTGGTGTTCTTCCTTACGGTGCGACGTTCTTCGTCTTCTCGGATTACCTCCGTCCTGCAGTCCGTCTCGCAGCACTTATGGGACTTCCATCGACGTTCATCTTGACGCACGACTCAATCGCAGTCGGTGAAGATGGTCCAACGCACGAGCCGGTCGAACATTTGATGAGCTTCCGCGCGATGCCGAACCTCTCTGTTCTTCGTCCTGCTGACGGCAAAGAAACGATTGCAGCTTGGAAACAAGCGGTGACATCGAAAACGACTCCTTCACTTCTCGTCTTGACTCGTCAAGCGTTACCAGAACTCGAAGGTACATCTATTGAAACGGCAGCAAAAGGAGCTTACGTCGTTGCAGGTGAATCGAAAGATGCAGACGTTCTCTTGCTCGGTACAGGTTCTGAAGTACACGTTCTCGTTGAAGCGCGTGAACAGCTCGCGTCAGAAGGCGTGAAAGCGGCAGTCGTCTCGATGCCATCATGGGAACTCTTCGAAGCGCAATCTGCAGAGTACAAAGAATCTGTCCTTCCATCTTCAGTCACGAAACGTGTATCACTTGAAGCGGGTGCGACACTTGGATGGTACAAATATGTAGGATTCGGTGGTAAGGTACTCGGAATCGACAAGTTCGGAGCATCTGCACCTGGTGACCTCCTCATGAAAGAATACGGCATGTCAGTCGACAACGTCGTCAATGCAGTAAAATCACTTTAATCTCTAGTTAGATTGTTGTGACGGCCAATCGTTTGGCCGTCACTTTTTTTCTGGACGACTAGCGAAGTTGTTCAATTTAGTGTATAGTAAAAAACGATGTTTCATATGGTAGAGGAGGTAAAGCCTTGAGTACATTATTCTGGATTCTTCTTGTCGTGGCAGCACTCATCGGGGGTATCGCGATTGGATTCTTTATCGCGCGTAAATACATGATGAACTACCTTGAACAGAACCCGCCAATCAATGAAGATATGATTCGTACGTTGATGATGCAGATGGGTCAAAAGCCATCACAGAAGAAAGTCAACCAAGTGATGCGCGCCATGAACGTGCAGATGAAAAACGAAAAGAAATCATAATCAATCACGAAAGCACTTCGGTTCCCGAAGTGCTTTTTTGTTTCCTCTTTTTGTTAGACAATCGAACAAACTTTCGCTACGATTAATGAATAATCTTCATCTAAAGACAAAGGGGGGCGTTTCACATTCGTGTATTCAAACAATTATCTTGGTTTTTGCGTCTTGAGTGGAAGACGTACGCGCTCGGCATCGTCTTACTGATCTTCGTGGCTGGTCTAGAACTGATTCCACCACGCATCATCGGACGGATTGTCGATGAGATTAACCGTGGTTCGCTTTCGTCCGACACACTCTGGCTGTTATTAGGGGGACTTGCTGCTGTTGGGATTGGAAATTATGTCGCCCGCTTCTTTTGGCGCTATTTTATCTTCGGCGCATCGATTCGTCTAGGAAGAATGCTTCGTAGCCAACTATATCGGCATTTCACAGATCTTGATCAGCGATTTTATAAAAAGTCACGGGTCGGTGATTTGATGGCCCATGCGACAAATGATGTACAAGCCGTATCGATGACGGCCGGTGCGGGGATTTTAACACTCGTCGATAGCGTGACACTTGGGACGTTCGTCATCATCACGATGATTACAACAATCAGCTGGAAATTGACGCTCGTTGCCTTACTACCGTTACCAATCATGGTCGCTTTGACAACGCGATATGGAAAGATGTTACATAGCCGATTCGGGGTCGCCCAAGCGGCATTTTCAGAATTGAATGACAAAGTGCAGGAAAGCGTCAGTGGCGTCCGTGTCTTAAAGTCGACGGGGGAAGTCGATCGGGATGTGGAATCGTTTGAGAACTTATCGAGTGAAGTCATGGCGAAAAACGTACGAGTCGCGAAGATTGATGCCTTATACGACCCGACCATCTTCGGAATTGTCGGATTGTCTTATATCCTTTCGGTCGGGTATGGAGCCGTCTTGATTGAACAAGGCGAATTGACGATTGGACAGATTGTCAGCTTCACAGCTTATTTGGCACTGTTGACATGGCCGATGTTAGCCTTTGGATGGTTGTTCAATATCGTGGAGCGTGGACGCGCGTCTTACGACCGAATTGAGCGAATGCTCGCCGTCAAACCTGAGATTCAAGACGACCGCATGGCTGCGACGACCCTTTCTCATTCAGAGGTGGAGGTCGATATTCGAAATTTCGCTTATGATGAGACCGTTGTGCTCCACAATGTCCATTTTCGGATTGAACGTGGAAAAACAATCGGGATTGTCGGCAGAACAGGTGCAGGGAAGACGACGATTGTCCGTCTATTGACGCGTGAGTATGATGTGAAAGATGGAAAGATTAAAATCGGTGGGATCAACATCCGCCAAGTGAAAAAATCACTTCTGATGGATAAAATTGCGGTCGTTCCACAAGATCATTTCTTGTTCTCGGATTCGATTGCGAACAATATCGCGTTCGGAAGGCCTGAAGCGAGCATGGAAGAAATCATCGAAGCAGCTAAGGTTGCTGAGGTGCATGAAGATATTGTCCGTCTTCCGGAAGGATATGCGACACTCGTCGGTGAACGTGGAGTCACATTATCAGGAGGACAAAAACAACGGATTTCCATCGCGCGGGCGCTCATGACAGCGGCGGATGTATTGATATTAGATGATGCCCTATCTGCGGTCGATGCGAAAACGGAAGAGTCGATTATCGAGCATTTTCGAGTCGGTAATCCAGATCAGGCGCGCGTCATTGTCGCACATCGTCTTTCGGCTGTAGAACACGCTGACGAGATTCTCGTGATTGAGGACGGAAACATCATTCAACGAGGTCGCCATGAGGCATTGCTTCAAGAGACGGGCTGGTATCGTGAGACATATGATCGTCAGCAACTTGAAGCGATTGTAGAAGGGGGGGGACACGATGAAACATGATGTCCAAGAATGGCAAGTCATCAAGCGCCTGCTCAGTTACGCGAAACGGTACGGAAAACCGCTAAGTGTTGCCTTCGTATTTCTCTTGATTGCGACAGGTGCAAAGTTGGCAGGGCCGTTTCTAATCAAAGTGTTTATCGATGAATTCGTCACACCAGGTGTCTACCCGACGAACTGGGTCATCGCTCTTTTTGCTGTCTATATGGTGCTTCATTTGTCGGCGATTGTATTTGACTATCTGCAATCCATATCTTTTCAAAAAATCGCCTTAAAAATTGTGCAAAACATTCGGATGGACATCTTCCGTCACGTTATGGGGATGCGACTTGCCTACTTTGACCGCACACCAGCGGGAGTCCTTGTATCGCGTATCACGAATGATACGGAGGCCGTAAAAGAGCTCTATGTCGGGGTGATGAGTACGTTCGTTCAGTCTGCCGTTCAGTTGATTGGGACGTATATCTTCCTCTACATCTTGGAGCCCCCGCTCGCGACGATGGGACTCATCTTGTTGCCTCTCTTCTGGCTTATCATTTGGGCGTATCGTCGTTTCTCGACGAAATATTTCGCGCAAGTGCGGGATTTGTTGTCACAACTCAACGCCCAGTTGAACGAATCCATCAATGGGATGGGCATCATTCAACAATTTCGTCAAGAAGAGCGACTCATTCGTCAGTTCGAAGAGACGAACGAAGCGCATCAGGAGGCACGATATCGGAACTTAAAACTCGATAGCATGTTACTCCGCCCGATTATCGAATTGCTTCTCGCCTTCTCCATCATCGGTCTGCTCGGTTATTACGGGGTACTCTCGATGAGTGAACAAGTTCAAGTAGGGGTCGTGTATGCTTTCATCAGCTATATTGAACGTATTTTCCGTCCCGTGCTTGATATCATGCAACGATTAAGCGAATTTCAACAAGCCGTCGTATCGGCCGACCGTGTCTTCAAAATTTTAGATACGGATGAACCGGCTCCAGGTAAACAGATGCCTGGTGAAGCACGAATCACTGATGGGGAAGTTCGGTTCGAAAATGTGACATTCAGTTACGACGGAGAAGTTGACGTGTTGAAACAGATTTCTTTTGTTGCTAAACCAGGTGAGACGGTTGCGCTCGTTGGTCATACTGGGAGCGGTAAGAGTTCAATCATCAATTTGTTGACACGTTTTTATCCATATGAATCTGGTCGCATCACGATTGACGGGCAACCGCTCGAACAGTTCGAGGAGCAAGAGCTTCGTCAACAAGTCGGGCTTGTCCTACAAGACCCATTCTTATTTACGGGAACAATCGAAGAGAATTTGAAGCTGTTCAATCCAGTCATCGATTCTGAGCGCGCGCGTGAAGCTGCTGAATTCGTCCAAGCGCATACATTCATTGAAAAGTTGGACGCTGGCTATGGCCATGTCGTCGGAGAGCGTGGAGCGACGTTCTCAAGCGGGGAGCGTCAATTGCTCGCATTTGCCCGTACGGTCGCACGTAATCCAAAAGTGCTTATTCTCGATGAAGCGACGAGCTCCATCGATACCGAAACAGAGGAGCGTGTACAAACCGCGCTCGATCGGATGCGTCGTGGTCGGACGACAATCGCAATCGCCCACCGCCTGTCGACGATTCAAGATGCAGATTTAATTTTGGTCTTGCATCGTGGTGAAATCGTGGAACGCGGCAATCATCAACAGTTATTGAAACAAGACGGACTGTACAAAAAGATGTATGAACTGCAATCCGGACAACGTCTGATGTCTTGATTTGGAAAGGATACCTATTCAGGTGTCCTTTTTTCCATGGAAAAAGCTCGCCACACAAGGTGACGAGCTGTCAAGTTTCAAGAATGAAGTTTCTCTTTATTATGCTTTGATAGGACATGACGAGTGATTAAAGAGTCAAGTTCTTGGCTTACTGAAATGACTTCGGGTGAGGTCCAAGAATGCTTTGACGCGATTTTATACAGTTCATCACGTTTTTGTTCAATGGCCTGGTGTAGTGTATCTGCTGCGGTGACTGCCACGTTCGTTCCCCCATCATGTAAATTAGAATTTTGTGAACTGGAATATCCAAATCTTAGCACCTCCGTTTACAGATGACAAGTTTCATTTCCATTTCAAAAATTACAAAATGATGTTGCGGTTTGAAAGAAAAGATTCGAGCAATTTAAATAGGTTTTCGCTATAATGGTCGTGAAAGGTGGAAATCGTCATGGAAGTCACATTATGGCTCGCATTTGGGGCGGGCGTCTTATCGTTCTTGTCACCATGTACGCTCCCGTTGTATCCGGTCTTTCTCTCGTATATTACTGGGGTTTCCGTATCTGAGTTAAAAAATGAAGGATTAAAACAGCGTACAGCTTGGTTCCACACATTTTCGTTCTTATTCGGTTTTTCGATTGTCTTTCTCGTACTAGGATTGTCGACTTCATTGATTGCAGACGTCTTCATCCAATATAAGGACAGTCTACGCATGTTCGGCGCCATTTTGATTTTCATGTTCGGCGTCTTTTTGGCGGGCTTATGGCAACCGCAATTTATGATGCGTGAAAAGAAAATGGATATCGGCGAACGAAAGAGCGGTTATTTTGGAACCGTTTTAATTGGTATTGGATTTGCGGCAGGGTGGACACCGTGCACAGGTCCAATTTTAGCTGGTGTGATCGCACTAGCCGCCACGAACCCGAGTCAAGGACTCGGCTATATGTTGGCGTATGTCATCGGGTTTGCAATTCCATTTTTGGTAATGGTAGCATTCGTTGGCAAGATCAAGTACTTAGCACGCAACAGTGCAAAAGTAGCAAAAGTCGGAGGCTATTTGATGATGGCGTTCGGCGTACTATTATATTTTGACGGAATGAATCGGTTCGCTGCATGGATGAGCGAGCTTGTCGGATTCACCGGATTTTAAGGGGTTGACCGAGATGTCAATGTTATGGGGGTCGACTCTCGTCGCGTTGTTAATGGGTATCGTAGCGAGCTTTGTTCGTGTAAAAGCATCGGCAAAGCCGACGAATGCGAAGAAAATTTTAATTCCACCACTTGCGATGACGACCGGGATGATTCAGTTTTTGATTCCCGCGTTTCGCTTATCATGGGTCGAAGTGGCTGAGGCCCTTGCGGTCGGACTCATCTTCAGTCTGTTTTTGATTAAGACATCCAATTTTGAAAAACGGGACGGCGAAGTGTATCTCTCACGATCGAAAGCATTTTTTGTGGTTGTGTTCGCACTCCTTGCCATCCGTACAGCAATGAAGGTTTGGGTCGGTCATGAGGTCGATCTATTCTCTACAGGCGGATTGTTCTATTTGATTGCTTGGGGGATGATTGTCCCGTGGCGAATCGCCATGTATCAAAAATATAAACGAATCGCAATCACGTAAAAATGGAGTGGCGTTGAGCCACTCCATTTTTATTTAATCTGCTTTCGTAGCGGCGACTTCTGTCTCCGCGTCGATTCCGGTGTTCGCCTTGACGAGTACGCGTTCATAGTTGCCAGCAACTTCATCTGATTTCGTGACCAGTGTACCAATCACGGCAGCGATGAAACCAAGGGGGATTGATACAATCCCGGGATTGGATAGCGGGAAAAGGGCTTCACCGAGAAAAATGGCCGAACCGTCCGGAGCCCACAGGTTCGGACTGAGTGCGACTAGAATCAGTGAGGAGAACAAGCCGACGACCATTCCCCAAATGGCGCCACCTGTATTGAAGCGTCTCCAGAAAATCGTAAAGAGGATAACAGGTAAGTTCGCACTCGCCGCAACGGCGAAAGCGAGCGAGACAAGAAATGCAACGTTCATCGACTGGGCGAAAAAGGCTAGTCCCATTGAGACGAGGGCGACCGCAACTGAAGCGATTCGCGCGGCTTTCACTTGTTCAGTTTCTGTCGCTTCCCCTTTACGAATGATATGTCCGTAGAAGTCATGGGCGAAGGCGGAAGCAGCTGACAGTACGAGTCCAGCGACAACGGCAAGAATTGTCGCGAACGCGATTGCGGCAACGAAAGCGAACAAGAGGTCACCACCGAGCACTTGCGCGAGAAGAGGGGCCGCC
The DNA here is from genome assembly GCF_042652865.1 of Exiguobacterium profundum. Classification (GTDB taxonomy): domain Bacteria; phylum Bacillota; class Bacilli; order Exiguobacteriales; family Exiguobacteriaceae; genus Exiguobacterium; species Exiguobacterium profundum. Next base: position 897,910 of record NZ_JBHSHG010000001.1, on the reverse strand, counting down.
ATGTTGCCGGCAGGGTTTGCGGCGAGAATGGCATCACGTCCGACGAATGCTGCGGCACCGAAACCTAGGAAAATGGTCAAGATATAAAATGCACCGATGATCCATGTCGCATAGACGACGGATTGCCGAGCAGTCGGTGCATCTTTGACGGTGAAGAAGCGAATCAGAATATGAGGGAGCCCTGCCGTACCGAGCACGAGCGCCATGTTTAATGAAATGGTATCGAGCGGTAGCTTGAACTTGTTCCCAGGGTTCAAGAAGTCACTTCCGAGTGGGGTCGCTTTGCTGACTTCATTAAACATCGTCGTGACGGAGAAATCAAAACGAGCGAACACGAGAAATGAAATGATTGCCGTCCCAATCATCAGAAGTACGGCTTTTGTGATTTGTACCCAAGAAGTGGCCGTCATGCCACCGAAAACGACGTAGACTGTCATTAAGATTCCGACGACGACGACACTTGTCGTATAAGGGATTCCGAGTAACAGTTCAATCAAAGCACCCGCTCCGACGAGTTGCGCAATCATGTAAAAAATGGAGATGACAATCGCATTCATCGCTGCGACACCACGTACGCGAGGCTTGTTAAAACGTGCCGCAATCATGTCTGCCATCGTATATTTCCCAAGATTTCGCAATGGTTCGGCGACGAGATAGAGGACAACGAGATAGGCAACGAGGAAACCGATTGAATAGAAAAACCCATCGAATCCCGCAAGCGCAATCATACCTGCAATTCCGAGAAACGATGCGGCAGACATATAGTCGCCTGCAATGGCAAGACCGTTTTGAAATCCGGTCAATCCACCGTCTGCCGTATAAAAATCGCTGGCAGTTTTTGTTTTTCTTGCTGCAAAGTATGTAATCACTAGCGTGAGTCCGACAATGGCGATAAAGAGGGCGATCGCGGTCCAATTCATGATCTCACCTCGTCTTTCAATTGTTCGACGAGTGCGTCAAAGCGACGGGCACGTCGACTATAAAGTACACAAAGTGTCCAGGTCATAATGAACTGGGAAAAGGCGAACGCCCAAGCCCAAGTGATGTCCCCGATGAGTGGTGTATTCAAGAACGTCGTATAGCTCGTCAGAATCGGGAGTGTGAAATAAAAGATGAGTGAGAAGATGATAGCTGGAACGATGAAGCGATTTTTTTCCCGCATTAACCGATGAAATGTCTCATGTTCGGTAATCATGTGGGCAGATTGATGGCTTGTCGTTTGTGAAACTTGTGTCACATCATGCATAATAGACCCTCCTTGACTGTAAGATAAATCCATTATGCGTTGTGAAAAACAATTCAGTCATTCCTTTTTTTCGTGTCGAAATGAAAGACGTTATATTAATATTGGTCATACCAATTTACTGTAAGCGTTTTCAATATTGTCTAATTCGTGAACGTTATTTCGATGTAATATAAAGCTCGAGAAAAGGTACTTTTGACCCATTAGGCGAATCGCACAATTCGACAAATAAAAAACTCTATCTGAATGAGATAGAGTCTACTGCTGAAAATAGTGTTCGTATGGCGTCCAATCAATCTGTTCTTCGGTTAGCGCTTTCTTTAAGAACTTGTGATCGCGCTTCGGTGTTGCGGCGATGTAACCCTTTACCACAAGTTCGGTCGTCATTTTTTTTGCACGCGATTCAAGCGCGAATTGACCGATTTTACCTGCGATTTTTCGGATTGCGACGTCGCGGAACAACTCGGGTACCGGTGTGACGAGACGATCTAATAGCGTCCGCGTCTCCGGAGTCCAGAGATGACGCGTTCTTTCTATATAATCATCTTCGATGTCAAGTAGGGAACGTCCATCTTCTTTTGGCATTCGTTTTAAAAACTTACGAAACATGAAGTACCCGCCAATCGTCATGAGTCCAATCATGACGAATCCCCAGAATACAATGAAATACATCATCAAGTTTTCTGGCATCGTCTTTCCCCCGTTCTATACATTCACTTGCTTTCATCGTTAGTATACAAAAAAGAATCCATTTGCAAAAGGCGTACGTCCCATTAGGATAGACGAACCGAATTGATTTCGTTAGAATAGATAGCGTTGCTACGAGAATAAGCATGAACTGAGACGAGAAAGGAAAGGTCTATCCTATATGAGCCAATTGAAACAGGAAGTCGAGAGACGTCGGATATTCGGCATTATCTCTCACCCGGATGCGGGGAAAACAACATTAACAGAAAAATTACTTTTGCACGGTGGTGCGATTCGCGAGGCAGGTACGGTCAAGGCGCGCAAAAACTCAAAACACGCAAAATCTGACTGGATGGAAATCGAGAAACAACGTGGGATCTCGGTCACATCGTCTGTCATGCAATTCATCTATCAAGACAAAGTTGTATCGATCATGGATACACCAGGACACAACGACTTCGGTGAAGACACGTATCGCGTGTTGACATCAGTCGATAGCGCGGTCATGGTCATTGATGCTGCGAAAGGGATTGAAACACAGACGAAAAAACTATTCCAAGTTTGTCGGATGCGTGGGATTCCAATCTTCACATTTATGAACAAGTTGGATCGTCAGGCAAAAGATCCGCTTGAATTGATGGAAGAGCTCGAAGAAGTGTTAGGCATGCCTTCTGTCGCGATTACATGGCCAATCGGAAGTGGAATGCAGTTTGAAGGTGTCTACGACCGAATGAAAAATGAGGTCCACTTGTTCCGTGGGGAGAAGTCGACACTTCAACTGGGTGAGGACGGAGTGAACGATCCGATTCTCGCCGATCATTTGTCGGAAGAGAACTTGATGAACCTCCGCGATGAGATCGACCTTCTCGATGGAGCGGGGAACGAGATTGAAGTCGAGGCGATCCAGAGTGGTAAATTGACACCGGTATTTTTCGGAACAGCGCTCGTCGACTTTGGGGTGACTGCGTTCTTGAATCACTATTTAGAGATGTCTCCGGCTCCTGAGGCACGTAAGTCGAACGTCGGTCCAATCAATCCGACATCAGAAGACTTCAGTGGATTCGTCTTCAAGATTCAGGCGAACATGAATCCGGCACACCGCGATCGCATCGCCTTTGTACGCATCTGTTCAGGTGTGTTTGAGCGTGGGATGGATGTGACGCTCACTCGTACTGGGAAAAAGATAAAATTGAGCCAATCGACACAATTGATGGCGAACGATCGAGAAACAGTCGACCAAGCGTTTGCTGGTGATGTCATCGGGATCTATGATTCTGGGACGTATCAAATTGGAGATACCATCACCACATCGAAGCAGAAGATTGCGTTTGAGGCGCTGCCAACTTTCCCACCGGAATTGTTCATGCGCGTTTCGCCGGTCAACTCGCTCAAGTCGAAACACTTCCACAAAGGGGTAGAACAGCTTGCGCAAGAAGGGGCGATTCAAGTGTATCGCAACGAATATAACGAGATTTATCTTGGCGCGGTCGGACAACTTCAATTCGAGGTATTCGAATATCGTTTAAACAATGAATATGGCGTCGATATTCGAATGGAACCAGTCTCATATAGCGTTGCTCGTTGGGTCAAAGATAAAGAGTTGAAGGCATTGAAACCGTTCCAAGATTCACGGAACATGCTCGTTACAGACCGTTGGGAACGTCCGGTCTTCCTGTTCGCGAACGAGTTCACATATGAACGGTTCGCTGAGCGTCACGCAGATGACTTGACGCTTGTTGAGGCACTTGACGTCAACGAAGAGATCGGTACGGAAGAATAAGATGTAAACACCTCGTTTCCGAGGTGTTTTTTTGTTGTGAAGTAAGTCGTTTTAGTTTTGATAAGTTTTACTTATGACTAATTTGTGACGGAATGTATTTTACGTCACGCTATACTTGTATTATGATAAATATGTGAAAAGTAAGCGATTACGCATTGTCGTGTGGTCGGCGCTTTCAAAAAGGGGGAAATTGCAATGGAACAGACGAATGTTTTAGACGCCTTCGCATCTCGGACAAAGTTCGAAGCGAACGGGCAATCGTATGATTTTTATCGTTTGAAAAAATTGGAAGAAGAAGGATTGACGGACATCAGCCGTCTTCCGTATTCGATTCGCGTTCTTCTTGAATCGGTTCTCCGTCAACAAGACGGGCGTGCCATCACGAAAGAACATGTCGAGAACTTGGCAAAATGGGGTACTGCCGACGTCTCGAAAGACATTGACGTACCGTTCAAACCGGCACGTGTCGTACTTCAAGACTTCACGGGTGTACCGACGGTCGTAGACCTTGCTTCACTTCGTAAAGCGATGGCAGACCTCGGTGGAGACCCAAACAAAATCAACCCAGAAATTCCTGTCGATCTCGTCGTCGACCACTCAGTTCAAGTAGATGCATATGGTTTCGCTGGCGCATTGATGAAAAACATGGACATCGAATTTGAACGTAACGAAGAACGTTATAAGTTCTTACGTTGGGCTCAGACGGCATTTGACAACTATCGTGCCGTACCACCTGCAACGGGGATTGTTCACCAAGTAAACTTGGAGTACTTGGCATCTGTCGTCCTCGAGAAGAATGATGCAGAAGGTACAGTTGCTTATCCAGATTCACTCGTCGGAACGGATTCGCACACAACGATGATCAACGGACTCGGTGTTCTTGGCTGGGGTGTCGGAGGAATCGAGGCGGAAGCAAGCATGCTCGGTCAACCATCATACTTCCCAGTGCCAGACGTCGTCGGTGTCAAAATCATCGGTGAAGTAAACCCTGGTGTGACAGCGACAGATGTGGCGCTCGTCGTGACAGAGATGCTCCGTCATGAAAAAGTTGTCGGGAAATTCGTTGAATTCTTCGGACCGTCGCTCCACACGATGCCACTTTCAGACCGTGCGACGATTGCAAACATGGCGCCTGAATATGGTGCGACATGTGGATTCTTCCCGGTCGATACGGAAACATTGAACTACATGCGTACGACTGGTCGCTCTGAAGAGTTGATTTCACTCGTCGAAGAATACTCTAAAGCGAATGATCTCTTCTATACACCAGATCAAGCTGATCCAACGTTCACAAAAGTGTTGACACTCGACTTGTCGAAAGTCCAGCCTTCACTTGCGGGTCCGAAACGTCCACAAGACCGAATCAACCTCTCAGACGTTCAAACATCGTTCATCGATAGCTTGAGTGCTCCTGCAGGAAACAGTGGCTTCGGACTTGACCGTTCTGAACTCGACAAAACGGCAACAGTCAAGTACGAGGACGGCGCAGTCGACATGAGTACGGGAGATGTTGCGATTGCAGCCATCACAAGCTGTACGAACACGTCGAACCCATACGTCATGGTCGGTGCTGGACTCGTTGCGAAGAAAGCCGTTGAACGTGGCTTAACCGTTCCGAAATACGTGAAGACATCACTCGCACCAGGTTCGAAAGTCGTAACGGACTACTTGGATAAGGCTGGTTTGACTTCTTACTTGGACGAACTTGGCTTCAACACGGTCGGATACGGCTGTACGACATGTATCGGAAACTCTGGTCCGCTTGACCGTGAAGTCGAAGATACGATCACAGAAAACGACTTGCTCGTGTCGTCAGTCCTCTCTGGTAACCGTAACTTTGAAGGGCGCGTTCACCCGCTCGTGAAGGCAAACTTCTTGGCATCACCACCGCTCGTCGTCGCTTACGCTCTTGCCGGGTCAGTCAACTTCGACATCATGAATGATTCGTTCGGTACAGACAAAGATGGAAATGAAGTATACTTCAAAGACATCTGGCCATCAAACGATGAAATCAAAATGGTTGTCCAAGACGTCGTATCACCAGAAGCATTCCGTAAAGAGTACGAAACGGTCTTCACTGGTAACGAGCGTTGGAACGCACTCGATGTTCCGGAAGGAAACTTGTATGACTTCTCAGATGAGTCGACATACATTCAAAACCCACCGTTCTTCGAACAACTCGAACCAGAAGCGGGCGAGGTTCATGCATTGAATGGCTTACGTGTCATCGGAAAGTTTGCGGATTCGGTTACGACCGACCACATCTCGCCAGCTGGATCATTCTCGAAGACGACACCAGCCGGTCAATACCTCCTTTCTAAAGGGGTAGAGCCAATCGACTTCAACTCATATGGTTCTCGCCGTGGTAACCATGAAGTCATGATGCGTGGTACGTTCGCAAACATTCGTATCCGTAACCAAGTTGCTCCAGGAACTGAAGGTGGCTTTACAACGTACTGGCCAACTGGTGAAATCATGCCAATGTATGATGCGGCTATGAAGTACAAGGAACAGGGAACAGGTCTTGTTGTCCTTGCAGGAAATGATTACGGAATGGGATCATCTCGTGACTGGGCAGCGAAAGGGACGAATCTTCTTGGAATCCGTGCGGTCATCGCACAAAGTTTCGAGCGGATTCACCGTTCGAACCTTGTCATGATGGGTGTGCTCCCGCTTCAGTTCTTAGACGGTGAATCGGCTGAATCACTCGGATTGACTGGTGAAGAAGCAATTGATATTCAAGTCGATGAGTCTGTACGTCCGCGCGATATCTTGAACGCAAAAGCGACACATGAAAACGGAACGGTGACAGAGTTCAAAGTCATCGCTCGTTTCGACTCTGAAGTTGAAATTGATTACTACCGTCACGGTGGAATCCTGCAAATGGTTCTCCGTAACAAATTGAAATAAGTGCTAGTCCATGACCTTCCTTTGAAAAAAGGAAGGTTTTTTTCATGAATATGCAATTTTAAGGTGGAAGTTTTAAAAGATTCGGGAACAGGAAGACAGGGAGGGGTGCGCTTATGGATAAGGAAGAGAAGCTCGGAAAGAGTTGGTGGAAACGATTGACGCAACAAAAAGAGGTGGAACCGGATCGAGAAATTGATATCACCCTTTCAGAATTGCGTCAGGCGATTCACGAATATGAACAGACACTGCCAAAAGGTGTGAATCGCACCGTCCTACTGGATGACTCGCAAGAAATCGACACCAAACGCTTGAAACATCACCTTTCGGGAATCCCGAAACAACGTTTCTTCATGTCAAAAGAGACGTTTCATATCGTACCGGAAGATGAACGCGACGTCATTTATGAAATGGATCAAGTGCAACGGGCACTCGATCTGTATATGGACCAGGAGAAGAAATTACCGTTACAAAAATTTCAGAACTCGCTTCAACTCGATTTGACCCGTTTACGAGAGGGGGGTTATTTAAAAACGTTGCCAAAAAGACCTTACTATGTGGTCGATGAAACATTGATTGTTTCAGTGGAGCCCAAAGAAAAAACTTGATGACAAGACACCTATCTATTGGACGGTAAACAACACATTTATGTACACATAGGGTTGTGACTTGTTTCAAAAGTATGTTAGGGTGGAAAACGTATATGAAAATAGAAAATTAAATAGGAGTGATTTTATGGAACGAAAAAGCCGTGTGACGACCGTATTCGTCGTATCTGCAATCATAACTGGCTTATTTACGATTTGGGGACTTTTCCCCGAGAGTTTATTAGGGAATGCCAGTCTATTAAACGTGACGAGTACGTTACAAGGCTGGCTCTCAAACGGGATGGGTTGGTTCTATCTCTTGAGCGCCACCGGGTTTTTACTGGTTGCCATCTTTTTAATCTTTTCAAGATATGGTTCGATTCGACTTGGAAAGGATACAGATCGTCCAGAATTTAGTTATTTATCATGGTTTGCCATGTTATTCAGTGCCGGGATGGGAATTGGACTTATCTTCTGGGGAGCGGCTGAACCGTTGCTCCACTTCCACTCACCACCATTCGCTTCCCCTACACCTGAAGGAGATGCACGGACTGCTATGCGTTATGCATTTTTCCATTGGGGCCTCCATCCATGGGCGATTTACGCAATGATTGCGCTCGCCATCGCATATTCGACGTTTAGAAAAGGTCGTCCCGCGACGATTGGGGAGACAATCGGTTCGCTCGTCCATAACCGCTACGAACAACCCGTGAAGCAAACGGTCGATATCCTTGCGGTCATTGCGACTGCATTCGGGGTAGCGACTTCACTTGGTTTTGGTGCTCAGCAAATTGCCGGTGGCCTTCATTACCTCATCCCTGGGGTACCGAACGCTTTCGTGACACAGTTGATCATCATTGCCGTCGTAACGGTGCTCTACATGATCAGTGCTTCGACAGGTCTTGACAAAGGAATTCGAATCTTAAGTAATACGAATATATTCTTGGCAATTGTCCTACTTGTAGCGACGATGTTTGCGGGACCGACAGCTTTCATTTTCGACTTGTTCACACAAACAGTCGGAACTTATTTGCAGCAGCTCCCGAGCATGAGTTTCCGTACAGCCGCATTTGAACCCGTTGAACGTGAATGGGTGAACGGTTGGACCATCTTCTACTGGGCTTGGTGGATTTCTTGGTCACCATTCGTCGGAACGTTTATCGCACGTGTATCGAAAGGGCGTACGATTCGGGAATTTATCATCGGAATCTTACTTGTCCCGACATCATTCGGATTATTATGGTTCTCCGTCTTCGGCGGTTCGGCCATCTGGGCTGATTTGTTCGGAGGATATAGCTTGATTGATCAAGTAAACGAAATCGGTACTGAAGTCGGGCTGTTCGCACTGTTTGAAACGTTCGGTGGTTTTGGGACGCTTCTCAGTGTAATCGCCATCTTCTTGATTTCGACATTCTTTATTACATCGGCCGACTCTGCGACATACGTCCTCGGTATGCTTACATCGAACGGGAAGCTCGTCCCGCCGATGGGGATTAAAATGACTTGGGGAATCATCCAATCGTCAATCGCAGCCGTATTGTTGTATGCTGGTGGATTAGATGCTCTACAAGCTGTTGCGATTCTCGCAGCCTTCCCATTCATCTTCGTGCTCATCTTTATGATGATTGCCTTATTCAAGGATCTTACCGACGAACCGGATGAACGAGATAAATGGCTAGAGATGCAAAAGAAAGATGAAGATAAACTAGGTTAATTCGAAAGGGTCTCAGATGAGGCCCTTTTTCGGTCAAAAATATTTTGCTTGTCCTTCTCGCTAGTGTAGGATAGTAAGTGAAGAAACGAGGAGGATAGGCTATGAAACAACAGATAAAAAAACGGTTGAGCTGGGTGATATTGGCCGGCATCCTCATTGTCGGGGCATTACTCGCATATAACTTCTATGTGCTCATGGATTTGAGCGGGGAAGAGGAGGAGCAAGTCGAACCATTCTACTCGAATGTCGTGATCGGATATCAAGAACGCAAACTTCCAAAAGAAGGCGAAGAGCTCGAAGAACGAGAGTATCTTGTCACGTATGATGAGGACGGACATTTTGTATCTGAAGTCGTGACGGGTCCAAATGTTGGCGCGAAAGCTGAATGGGATGGAGAGACCTACTTAGAGTTCAATCCGGACGGGGAAGAAGTTCTTCGACAGGAGACGAACTCCGGAGCAGTCGCACCTCATCCATTCTTGTCACGTGCAACGAACGAACAGATTCGTAAATGGCTCGATGACGGGACGCTCGGTTCAAGTGAAGGCGAAACCGATTTGGTCGGACGTACCGCGCAAGCGTATGTGAAATCAGAATCGGCTGAGACCGTTCCGGAAGAGTGGATTGAAAACTATCCATCGATTTTTAGTGAAGAAGAAAATAAAGAGACTGTCACATATTATGTCGATGCGCATGAACGAATCTTGCTCGCGGCAGAATCGCGGAATAACGGAAAGTTATTCCATTCGATTCGGATGACATCGTTTGAATCAAGATAATCCGATGGGGAGCAGACATGATGTCGGCTCCCTTGTCGTCTGAAAGGGAGAACAAGATGAAACAAATTCAAGTGGAACAAGTTCAAACGGACTTGACGAACTGGGAAGCTGGAGAAAAAGTAAACGAGGCGGCTTTGTTATCTTACGCACATTGGTCTCGTGCGACTCAGCACCAAGAAGAATTAATTCGTTCCTTGCGGCTGCTCGCAACACATCGGCTCAAACAAAAGGAAACGATGGACCCGTTACTCAACCGCTGGGTAAAAGAGTTGGAGGCGATGAACGCACTTCCTCCAGAGCTTCGTCTGTTTCAACTGAATGAGCAGTTGCGTCGTTCGAAACAGGCGCTTCAAATCGACTGGCCAACCTTACGAGAGGCCGATTACGCCTCGATGAAGGTTCAAATCTTAACAGAGTACGAGTCAAAAACGTCAGCGTTGCTCGATCAACTTGACCAACTCCATGATGAGGTGGAGACTGCGAAGTCTGATTTACGTGATTCTGAATGGCGCGGACAATTGGAAAACCTGTTTGAAGCGATCATCGAAGCGATGCAAGAGGTCGCATCTCTTGAAGATGATACCGCCTCCTTGCTCGCATCCATGCAAGGGAACTATTTCAGTCGTGAAGCGTTTCATCGTTTCGGGGAGCGCGTTTTCCTTGTGAAAGAACGGCTACACACAATTTGTGAGCTACTACCAGACCGTCCGACCGAGGCACGTTCAAGTGCGATTGAATCACTTGAAGACATGATTGGGCTCGATGACATCAAAGCGCGTGTAAAAGCGTGGTATCGCTTCCTCCTTTTCCAAAAAGAACGAGAGAAGGCCGGTTTTTCTTCAAAACATCAACCATCCCTTCATCTCGTCTTTACAGGGAATCCAGGAACCGGGAAGACGACATTAGCAAGACTCATGGCCGAGATTTACTTTGAACTCGGCTTATTAGGACGCCCGGACCTTGTCGAGGCTGACCGTTCGAGCCTTGTCGGTGCCTATGTTGGGCAAACGGAAGAGCAGGTAATGAACAAGGTGAAAGAGGCAGAGGGTGGTGTCTTATTCATCGATGAAGCATACGCATTGAAGCGTCAGGATGCGAGTGGCAGTGATTACGGACAAGCGGCCATCGATACGCTCGTCGCCGCGATGACGAGTGGCGAATATGCTGGCAAGTTCGTCGTCATTCTAGCTGGCTATCCAGAAGAAATGCGTCATTTCCTCTTGGCGAACCCCGGTTTACGTTCACGATTCCCTGAGTCGAATCACTACGAGTTACCGAACTACCGTGACGAAGAACTGGTCGCCATCGGTGAGAAAGTGGCACAAGAAAACAATTACGTGCTGACGGAAGAGGCGAAACGATCACTTCTTGCTCGAATCGACAGAGAACGGGTCGACTCGACGTTCGGAAATGCCCGGACTGTCCATAACATTTTACTTGATGCGATGTTTAAGAAGGGTTCCCGCTTCGGTGCAGATGCTCCGCTAGACGAAATGGCGCTCTTGACTGAAGAAGACTTTGATCAGCCAGATGATGAATCGAGTCCGACATCGTTAGATGACCTTGTCGGCATGGAAGATGCAAAAGCACAACTGGCTGAAATTGAAGCGCTCATCAAGATACAGAAGAAACGAAAAGCGCTCGGTTTGAAGACGGCGCCGGTCCAGCTCCATGTTACACTTACCGGAAACAGCGGTACCGGTAAAACGACATTTGCCTATCTGTATGCACAGATGTTGAAACGGACAGGTTATTTGAAGCGAGGCCATGTCAATGTCGTTAGTCGTGCAGATTTAGTTAGTGGCTATGTGGGACAGACAGCTCAAAAAACGAAAGCGGCGATCCGTGACGCACTTGGCGGCGTCTTACTAATTGACGAGGCCTATAGTTTGAACGGCGGGGCGAACGACTATGGCCGGGAGGCAATCGATACACTCGTTGATGAAATGCCGAAACATGGCGAGAATCTTGTCGTTGTCCTTGCCGGTTACGAAGGTCCGATTCGCCGATTAATTGAATCCAACCCTGGTCTTAGTAGCCGAATGAAACGGACGATTCATTTTGATGACTATACGCAAGAACAGTTAGTGGACATCGCGAAAAATTACGCAAGTCAGTTCGGATATGTGATGGAGGAAGATGCGCTTGAAGCATTAGCTACTCGCTTACATGACATCAAACATGCGAACGCGCGCACCGCTCTATCTGTTATCGATGAATCGATTGCTCGTCAGTCCTATCGTTTAGTGTCGACGGAGGATGAGAATGTGTCACTCCAGCAATTATTAGTAGTAGATATTAAGAGTAAGTTATAATATACTTGTCGTAGGAAAGAAGGATGATTCAATGCACACGGTTCAAATCCCAGTAAGGTATCAAGAGACGGACATGATGGGCATCGTCTATCATGCCAACTATTTAGTTTATTTAGAGATTGCGCGCACGGAATTGTTACGACAACTAGGTGTCGAGTATAAAGATATGGAAGAAGCGGGATTTGTCTCTCCTGTGACAAATGTATCCATGGACTATAAGCGTAGCGTGACGTATGGTGATACGGTTCATGTTCGTGTATGGGTCGATCAATATTCAAAAATCAGAACGATTTACGGCTATGAGTTGACGAATCAACATGGAGAACTTGTTGGCACAGCCACTACAACGCATGTCGTCGTCAAACGAGGCGACTTCAAACCGATTCGACTTGATCGAGAGTTCCCGAAATGGCATGAAATGTATTTGAACGTCATGAACCCTGTTTAAGAATCTTCTGTCTTCGTACCGTCAGTGTGGTATCATATCTTGACGGTACTTTTTGTTATCTAGAAAGGGGAAGATCGCATGCGTTATCCATCGATTTTGATGGTTTGCGGCGCCTTGACGTTCATGTTAGCCGGTTGTACGACAAACGAGCAAGTTGAACCGAAAGAACCAACAACACAGTCATCAACAGTAGATGAACCAGAGACAGAACCAAATGAACCGACTTCGGATCGTGAAGATGAGACAGTCACCGAGTCACCTTCTGAGGAGGAGACGTCGGACGAGTCTGAACAGCCGACCGAACCAGTAGAGGAAGAACCTGTGGCACCTAGTCAACCGATTGAAACGGATGGTGTGGCCAATTTGGAATTAGATGAATTGATTCTTGTAAACAAGAAAATTGCATTACCCGCCGACTATCAGCCGAGTGATTTGGTAGAGGCGAACATTGATTTTGTCGACTCGACAGTCGGTGAACGTCGAATGTTACGTAAAGAAGCTGCTCAGGCGATTGAAGGTCTAATGAAAGGTGCAAAAGCAGCAGGAATTGATTTGAAAGGGACGAGTGCGTTCCGTTCATACGCCTATCAAGTCAATCTCTTCAATGCTTATGTCGAACGAGATGGCAAAGAACAAGCCATGAAATATTCCGCACCACCAGGTCATTCTGAACATCAAACAGGACTTGCGATTGACGTATCGAGCGCCTCGGTCAACTATCAACTGACTCAAAGTCTCGGTGAAACGGTTGAAGGAAAATGGCTGGCAGATCATGCTCACGAGTATGGATTTATCATCCGTTACCAAAAAGCCTTTGAGGAAGAAACCGGATATATGTACGAACCATGGCACTTACGCTATATCGGTATTGAGCATGCGAAACAGGTACATGCATTGAATCAGCCATATGATCGCTATATTGCGGAATTTGTGAAATAAGGGGAATTGCGATGCCATATGTGACAGAAATCATGATTATTATTTTAAGTTATTTACTTGGTGCCATTCCGTTTGCCCTCATCATCGGCAAGCTCGGCTATCGCGTAGACGTTCGAGAACATGGGAGCGGCAATCTGGGAACGACGAACACGTTTCGTGTATTAGGGAAGAAGGCAGGAATCCTCGTCTTACTCGGTGACATGGGGAAAGGTCTTGTCGCTGCATTGCTGCCTCTACTGTTCGGAAGCGAGATGAGCCTGCTTCTTGCCGGGATTCCGGCAGTGATTGGACACTCTTATCCTGTCTTTGCGAAATTCAAAGGTGGAAAATCGGTTGCGACGAGCGGTGGTGTTTTGTTGGCAGCCTTCCCATGGTTCTTCTTTGTCGTCGTCGGTACATTCATCGTGACTCTCCTCACCTCGCGCATGGTATCCCTCTCCTCGATGGCTGCCGCCGTGGTAGGACTGGTGACGGCAACGACTTATAGCATCGTGACGAAAGATTGGTTACCCCTGATCGTCATCGTGCCACTCGCATTGTTCATTATTATTAAGCATCGTACCAATTGGCAACGTATACGTGCTGGAAAAGAACCAAAAGTTCCGCTGTTTCAACACAAGCCGAAATCATGACTCATGCAGGTACGTCCGTGAAGGGCGTGCCTTTTTTTGTGTATTGTCGTTGATTTACACAAAAAAGAAACAAAAACATGTTGGATTTGCTCGTTCTTTACTTTCAATTTACGTTAAATTTACATGCGTTCGTTACACTAGAAAAGGAAAGATTATTGTGGAGGAGGCAGGGACGTGTCTTTAATCGGTGAAGAGCGTAAACAGAAAATTGTAGAATGGATCGAAAGAGAAGGCAAAGTAAAAACAAGCGAGTTGATCGAGCGTTTGAACGTATCGGGGGAATCGATTCGCCGTTATTTAGAAGAATTAGAAAAAGAACATCGAATCAAACGTGTATACGGGGGAGCGGTCCTTCATCAGAGCATGTCCTTTCAGCCTATCGTGATTGCAAACATGGATGGAATTCGTCGGATTGCCTATACCGCATTTCAGTTGATTCCAGATGATACATTATTATATATCGGACACGGGGTCGCGGCAGAGCAAGTGGCTTCCCGGTTACGTGGTCGCAATGTGACGGTCGTGACGCCATCGTTGACGGTGGCGAAGGCGTTGTTTGAACAGCGGGCGAAAGGTGTGCTTGGTGGCGAAATTCAGCTATTAGGTGGTACAATCGACCCGAAACATCTCGTGACGACAGGTGAGCAGGTCCTGGCGCAACTACAGACATACATGTTCGACCTTGCCATTTTGTCCGTCGAAGGGGTCGACGCATCACTAGGTTTAACATGTGACGCTTTCGGCCTCGCCAGTATCACCCAGTCGGTGATGTCACAAAGTCGCGAGACGTTCTTACTGACGGACCATACCCAACTAAATCAACAAAAACGGTATCGCGTCTGTGATTTTTCGAAGGTGACGGCGATTATCTCTGATTTTCCGGAGCCTCAAGATTTCAAAGGCGTCTTAGCCGAACATGGTGTGGACTGGAAGTTCGCACCGTAAAGGGAGCGATTTAATGAATGTAGAAGTGATTGTCACTACACTAACGGAAGCTATTCAGGCTGAGCAACTCGGTGCGAAACGACTCGAACTGATTGCGGATATGGAAAACGGGGGCATCACACCAAGTTTTGGAACGATTCGAAATGTGGTCGAACATGTGTCGATTCCGGTGCATGTGATGATAAGACCCCATACACATTCGTTCCATTTCAATGAGGATGATGTCGAGACTATGCTTGCGGATATCGGTCTATGCCGTGAGCTAGGTGTCGATGGAATCGTATTCGGTGCATTGACACAGGATGGCGCGATTGACGAGCGGATCTTAGGGGAAGTGATCAAGCACAAAGGGGAAATGACGCTCACGTTCCACCGTGCCTTCGATGCATCACGTGATGTCTTTGAAGCGATGGATGTGTTGAATGAATATCCGGAAGTAGATATTCTCCTTACTTCAGGCGGTGCCAAAACTGTACTAGAAGGAATCGAAACCTTGATAGCCTTGAAGGAACAGGCCGAGATGACAATTTTGCCTGGTGCAGGGATCACGGTGGAAACGTTACCGATTCTTCAAGAACGTCTTGACGTAGCGATGGTACACATAGGAAATGGCGTACGAACGAATGGACAGCTCGATGAAGTGAAGTTCAAACAACTTCTTGGATGAGCCAATGCGGAAAACAGTCGGAAGACTGTTTTTTTGCTATAATGAGAGAAAACAATAAATGTAGGTGAATTCATGCAATCTTCCGTTTACAAACAATATGCGCTACGAATGCTATCAGGGAAGTGGGGCATTTCATTACTCGTCGTCTTAACTGTCATGGTCATTCAAGCGATGATCACGACCCGACTTGATCTCTCGGCGAACGACCCCGAAGTTCTTTTGACATCGGTGGCGCTTCTTTACGGGGCGACGGTTCTGCTCGCACCTATCGAGCTCGGGAAAAATTGGGTGTTTCTCCAGGTGGCGAAAGATGAAAAGCCAACGTTCGGATTGTTGATTGAATCGTTCGGGTCACTTAAAGACTATTCACGTGCCGTGGTCTATTATGCGGTATTCTATTTAGGTCTAAACGTTCTAATGCTTTTCCTGATTGTACCTGGTGTCTGGTTCTATTTGACGTATCGCATCGCGCCATTTATCATGCGAGATGAGCCGGACCTATCTGCATTCCAGGCGATGCGAAAAAGCCGCCAAATGATGAAAGGGCACAAACAGACGATGTTAAAGCTCTATGCGAGTTTTATCGGATGGTATGCGCTCGTCCTTCTTACTGGAGGCTTAGCTTATATCTTTGTCACACCATATCTTCAAACGGCGATTTCTGGACTCTATTTAGAGTTAAATGCCTCCTATCAAGCAAAACAACCGGTCGGATAACCCGACCGGTTGTTTTATGTTCCGTGCTGATCTGACTTTTTGGGGTTTGGGGCGTCTTCAAAATCTTGTTTTTCCTCTTCCGACGCATCCGCATGCCACTTTTTTGCTTGCTCGGTGGCAATGGGGATCGCTTTCGTCTCAGAGTAGCCTTGCGCGAGTAATGCGTTCGCGATATCAATGGCTTTCTTTTTTACAAGTGGATCGAAGTTTTTCAGTGATTCTGGATAGTCTTTCATATTCCATGGCACGAAAATCGCCTCCTTCACTCCTACTAATTCCACAAACATCCGGTTTCAAACGTCTTGATGAAGATAATACTCGATCAGTGCTTGCGTGCCATTCTCTCCGTATCCATTCTTTTCAAGAATTGAATAGAGGCGATGTGCGAGCTCGAGACCTGGTAATGTCACTTGTAGCTCGTGTGCGCTCTCGATGGCAAGTGTCATGTCTTTGATAAAGTGTTTGATGAAGAAGCCAGGTGCATAATCTTCGACAATCATGCGTGGAACCAAGTTTTCAAGCGTCCAGCTACCTGCTGCCCCACCACGAATCGTACGAACGAGTGCCTCTGGGTCAATTCCAGCTCGTTTACTGAACGCTAACATTTCGGCATTCCCCATCATGATTCCGGCAATGGCGATTTGATTGGCAAGTTTCGCATATTGACCGCTTCCTGCGTATCCCATTCGTTCTATCGATTGTCCCATCGCTTCAAATAAAGGCTTCGCTTTATTGAAGGCGAATTCACCCCCACCGACTAAAATCGATAGCGTTCCATTTTTGGCGCCGACATCGCCTCCAGTTACTGGTGCGTCAAGTGGGAGGAGACTCCGCTCAATGGCTGTCTCAGCTATCCGTTCAGCCAGTTTCGGTGAGGACGTCGTCATGTCGATCAATAATGTACCTGGTTCTGCCGAATCAAGAATGTTTCCTTCACCAAAATAGATGGATTCGACATCAGACGGATAGCCGACGATAGTGATGACGGCATCGGCATCTCGGCAAACGTCCTGTACCGAATCACACCATGTCACACCTTCCTCTAACAGTGCAGCTGCCTTCTCTTTCGTCCGTGTGTATGCTTGTACTTCAAATCCGTGTTTCATCAAATTACGTACCATCGATTGGCCCATGACCCCGAGCCCGATAAATCCGATTGTTTTCATGTGGCTTGTCCCCCTAATAATTGTTGTGAAACGAGTCGCTGATATAGTGCGTTCTCTGTTAAAAGTTGCTCGTGTTTCCCGATTCCGCTGATTTGTCCGTCTTCTAAGACGACAATCTGGTCAGCATGTCTGACAGTCGAGAGTCGGTGGGCAATCACAAGCGTCGTTCGTCCGACCATCAGGCGGTCTAACGCTTCTTGGACCACGCGTTCTGATTCTGAATCTAGACTTGATGTTGCCTCGTCGAGCAATAAAATCTGTGGATTTCGTAACAATGCTCGCGCGATAGCAAGTCGTTGTCGCTGCCCGCCAGACAAACGGATACCTCGCTCACCAATCTCCGTATCGAGCTGTTCAGGCATCGTTTCAATAAACGACCATGCGTTGGCCATCTCACAGGCTTCTTTGATTTCATCATCGCTCGTTTCATGTCGAAGTCCGTACACAATGTTTGTCCGTACAGATCCCGAAAGGACGGGTGAATCTTGAGCGACATATCCGATGATTTGACGCCAAGTATCACGCCCGTATGTTTGAATCTCCCGATTTCCATATCGAATCGTCCCTGCCGTCGGTAAATAGAACTGTTCGACAAGTGAGAAAAGTGTCGTTTTCCCTGCACCACTCCGTCCGACGATGGCGGTTGTCGCCCCTGGTGAAACTTGAAGTGTCAATCCTTGGATGACGGGTTCAGTGCCATAATGGAAAGCAACGTCTTCAAATGAGAGTGCCGTCTGATGAATCATTTCTTCATGTGTGCTGTATGGTTCGGGACGGACTTCGAGCAACTCTGCAATCCGTTCCGTTGCTCCACGCGCCTTTTGAAGCCTTGTCAAAAATTCACTCATCGTGATGAGCGGCGTGATGATTTGGAAGAGATAGAGCATGAAGGCGAGTAGTTCGCCCGTTGATAAAGCTCCGGTCGAGACTCGATATGCGCCGAACCCGAGGATGGCAATCAACATCCCGGTCAAGGTCACATTGAGAAGGGGAATGAGGATCGCTTGAATTCGTCCTTCCTTCACCCCGTAATCGAACAGTGTCTCGATTTTTGCTTTGCCGGTTTTCACTTCCATCTGTTCCGTCGCTTGTGATTTGACGAGTCGAATCTCACCGAGCAGTTCGGCGAAGAAGCCGGAAAGATTTCCGAGTTCTTGTTGTGTCTCTTTTGCGATAATCCGAAGCTTCCGTCCGAGCGGTATGACAATGATGAGTGTGGTCGGAACAGAGAACAAGATGACGAGTGTCATTTGCCAATCGAGTGTGAACAAGATGGCGACGGCGCCGATGACCGAGACGAGGGAGGTCAACAACCTGACACTTTGTTCGGATAACAACTGTTGAAGCGTCGTCGTATCATTGTTCAACCGAGACACCAGTTCCCCCGACTTGATGCCGTCATAGAATGGAATCGGCAGTTTGACGAGATGGTCCCACAAGGTCGTGCGTAAATTGGCAACGACCCGTTGCCCCACAATATGTAACCAATAAATCGAAACGGCACTCGTGATGACCTGAATCAAAAATGCGATGACGAAATAGATGATCCATTCAGGTGTCAATAAGTCGCTGCTCCACCGGTCGACCACACGCTGCAAGATGAGCGGAATGGCCAGTGAGGCGACGGCTTGAAGGAGCGAGATCAGAATGGCTCCGACAAATAGATTTTTCGGAGGATTCGCGATTTTGAATAATTGAAAAAAAGTTTGCCATGTTGATGATTTCATTTTGAAGTCCTCCTCTCCTCTTACTTTCGCTGTTTCAAAAACGGGTGTCAAGACGTCGAATCATACGAATGACTCATGCTAGAATAGGAAAGAGAGGTGATACGTGATGAAATGGATTCACACGGCCGATTGGCATCTAGGTAAGATCGTCCACGGTCGACATATGACAGAAGATCAACGGAATATCTTATTCCATTCTTTTTTACAAATCGTAGATGAGGAACGACCCGATGCGGTCATCATCGCAGGGGATTTATATGACCGAGCCGTCCCTCCCGTCGAGGCGGTCGATTTACTCGATGAGATGTGGCGAGAGCTCGTCTTGAACCGCGGAATACCAGTCGTAGCCATCGCCGGAAACCATGATTCGGCAGAACGTCTCGAATATAGTTCGAAGTTATTGAGACAAGTAGGACTTCACATCGTCGGTAAGCTAGACCCGACATCTGGTCCCCTTGATGTAGCGGGAGTCCCATTTTATCCGATTCCATTCCTTGAGCCGGCTCGTGTACGGCATATCCTCGGTATCGACTCGATTCGAACGCATCATGATGCACTGGAGGCGGTCATTGAAGCTTTCGGTATGATCGAAAAAGATGCCGTGACGATTGGTCACAGTTTTGTAGCGGGAGGACTGGAGACGGATTCAGAACGTCAACTATCTGTTGGCACGGCAGGACAGGTCGCAAAAGGGTTATATGAGCCTTTTTCGTATACGGCATTAGGTCATTTACATAATCGTGATGCGATTCAATCAGAAAGAATTGCATATAGTGGGTCGCTCATGAAATATTCGTTTTCCGAGGTCAATCATGAAAAATCCGTCGACGTTCTGGAATGGGACGGTCAATGGACACGTCGTCGCCGTGCCTTGACACCAGAGCGGGATATGCGACAACTCACCGGAACATTGAACGAACTCCTTGCCCCAACTTATTATCAGCAACAAAAGACAGATGATTACCTTAAAATTGTATTGACCGATGATACGGCGCTTCATGATCCGATGGCGAAACTTCGGACTGTCTATCCGAATATCCTTCATCTTGAATTGGAACTGTTACGTCGCCAGGAGCAGACATCCACGTTTGAACGCGAGACGCTCGAAAGACAGTCAGTAGAAGAGGTATATCTCCAATTTTTTGAGGCCGTACATGATCGCACTGCCTCAGATGCCGTGAAGCAAATGATAGAAGAAGGTGATGACTAATGAGACCGGTTGAATTGATGATTCAAGCATTTGGACCGTATGCAGAACGTGAAACGATTGACTTCACCCAGTTGGTTGGTCGCTCGATGTTTGTCGTCAGCGGTCGGACGGGCGCCGGGAAGACGACCATTTTTGATGCGATGACGTTTGCCCTTTATGGCCGGGCGAGTGGGTCGCTTCGAAATGCTAGTGACTTCAGAAGCCAGTATGCACAACCTGAGTTGAAGACGGAAGTAGATTTTTCGTTCACGATTCGAGGTGACCGCTATCGGATCGTAAGACAGCCGCAACAACCTCATCCGAAAAATAAGACGCCAATTCCGCACGAGGCCATCCTCTATGAATGGGAGGACGGTTGGAAGCCGCTGGCGACGAAGGTGAACGAGGTACAAGAACGAATCGAATCGATTTTACAATTATCGTATGAACAGTTCAGTCAAATCTTGTTGCTCCCTCAAAACCAATTTAGACAATTACTCGACTCGAACTCGAATGAAAAACAACAAATCCTCCAATCCATTTTCAAAACAGAGGCATATCGTACGTTTCAGGAGAAGTGGGGTGAACGCTATAGCGCGTATCGAAAACAAGTGGAATGGGCGGTCGAGCGGACGCGACTCAAGTTATTAGAGCTCGAAGATGAAGCAATCGAAGAGGTGTCGACCCAGTCCATCGAGGAGATTCAACGTTGGCTTGACGAGCGTGAAGAATATCTGATGACAACATGTGATACGGCCAAAACCCAGAAACAACTGTATGCGACAGCACTGGAAGAGGCAAGAGAAGCGCTTGAGAAAGCAAAATCACTCGTCACGCTGTTCAAGGAGCGAGAAGAAACCGATCGAGCACTTGCAATCTTTTTAAACGGTGAATCGATTCGAAATGAAACACGTGAACTGCTAACAAATTTAGAGGTGGCGGCAAACATTCGTCCAGTCTTTGAACGGTTACAGGAGTTAGAGCAACTCGTGCGTCGGTTGACGATGGAAGAACAGACCTCTTCGACAAAATTAGAGCACTTGCAATCCTCTCAATCAAAGTTAATGGAGCAACAACCAACGATTGAAACGGACAAAGAAGAAGTCATCTCTCGTAAGGAGCGACTTCGGATCGTCGATGAGATGATGCCAAGAATCAAGGAGCGCGCCACACTCGTGACCCTTCGTGACCGATTGATGAATCGTGCAAAAGAATTGGTCATGTTTTCAAAAGAAGTTCGGTTACAAGAACTTCAAGAAAGAGAACGGCGATTGGTCGACAGCATAAAGTCTGAACCTAGCGAACGAGCAGTCGACGCCGAGCGTCATGTCGACCGATTGGTAAAGCTGGCATCTCTTGAAACAAAGGCACGTGAGTTATCGAAACAACTCGACGAATGTGAACGAACGGGCAAAGACGTTCAACGACAGTACGTGACCCAACAAGAAGTGGTCACCACGTTTACACAGCAAGAACAATTAATACTAGCGAAACAACTGAGCGAGACGCTTGTAGACGGTGAGCCATGCCCGGTATGCGGTTCTCGTCATCATGATATCCCACAACACGAAGAAACCGTTACGAACATCGCGGAGCGGGATGCGGTCGTGGCACGTCTTGATGATTTGTCCACAAGCTTAATCGAAGCGAGGGCGGATTATCGTTCGCTTCATCAACAACTTGAAGCAGTCCGACAAGAACTAGATCAAGCTTCCAAAGACATTCAATTCAATGGCGATGTCACAGAAGAACTCAATAAGTGGCGATCACGTGCAGAGCTATTGCAACGGGAAGAACGAATGCGTCAAGAGAACGAACGGACACTTCGCCAACTGTCAGCAGAAATCCGACAGTTAGAGCAAGAGCGACGTCAACAGTTCGAAGAGCGGGAGCGTGTCGTATCCGAACTTGAAATGACGCAACAAAGTCTGTACGCACTCGGTCAAAGTGAAGAAACGACATTCGATGCGTTGCAGCGCGAGCGAGCCGACCTTGAGCACCGCATCTCGATGTTGATGAAACAAGTCGAAGCGTACGACCTTGAGTTTGAGACGGTGAAAAAAGCACTTTGGAAAGAGGAAGAACGACTGTCATTGATCCGTGAACAGTTGACTGAAGCATCGAAGCAGTATGATGCCCAGCAGACCATTTGGGTCAATCAGCTAGAAGCATCACATCTGACGCGTGAACGCTATGAATCATACGCCAATCAAATCGACAAGCGGACAATGATTCGTGAACAGTTGCAACGTGAGGAGGAAGAAGGTGTTCGACTCCGACACCATAAACAGATGATTGAAGAAAAACTGAAGAATCAGGAGCGACCAGACCTGCATGAGATGGAGATGAAAGTGAAGGAAGTGGCTGAATGCAGTGAGCAGGCGTCGAAACAGCTGATCACAGCCCAAGATGCCTTGTCTCGACATAGACACGTCATCTCGGAATGGAATACCCTTCGCGAACAGACGGCGCAAGAAGAGCAGAAATTAGAGACAATCAAATTGATTGCGGATACGGGGAAGGGAATCAACCCACAGAAAATGACGTTTGAGACATATGTTCAAACCGCCTTTTTTGATCAGATCCTTCATGCGGCCAACATTCATTTGGATCAGATGACGAGCGGTCAGTTCCGGCTTGAGCGGAAAGTCGAGACGGCGAAAGGGAATGCCAAATCTGGTCTTGAGCTTCTCGTCTTTGATGCCTATACCGGACAATCGCGTCGTGTACAAAATTTATCTGGCGGTGAAGGGTTTAAGGCGTCGTTGTCACTCGCTCTTGGACTTGCGGAGGTGGTCCAACAGCTGAGTGGGGGCATCAGTCTTGAAACGATGCTCATCGATGAAGGATTCGGTACGCTCGATGCCGAATCTCTAGACCAGGCGATTGAACTATTGATGTCTTTACAGGCGACCGGTCGGCTCGTCGGCGTCATCAGTCATGTCCAAGAATTGAAAGACCGTGTCGATGCACGGATTGAAGTGAAAAAATCTAGAAGCGGGTCGTCGATCCAGCTGATTGTGGAGTGATGGTTGTGAAAAAGATGGTGACGAAGTCGAGTCTCATCGAAAAGTTAAAAGAAGCCGGCGTTCGCTCGGGAGAGGCGTTGTTTGTCCATTCGTCGCTCTCAAAACTCGGTTGGGTATGTGGAGGGGCGCAGACCGTCATTGAAGCGATTCTGGAAGTGGTCGGTCCATCTGGGTTGATTATGATGGCGACCCAGACCGGAGACAATTCAGACCCAGCTGAATGGGAAGCGCCACCTGTCCCCGTGGAATGGTGGCAGACGATTCGCGCGGAGATGCCTCCGTACGAAGCTGATAAAACAGCGACACGTGGCATGGGACGTGTGCCGGAACTGTTCCGAAACTATCCGCACGTATATCGTAGTTCCCATCCGATGTGGTCTGTTGCCGCCTGGGGCGATGGGGCTGAAGCCATCGTGTCCGGTCATACTATCGATGTCGGGTTCGGTCCAGGTTCACCTATCGAGCGAATGATTGAGCGAAACGCACGAATCCTTCACCTTGGGTCTCCGCTCGATGCGACGACACTCTGGCATTATGCCGAGTACGGAATTGATGGCCCGACCAAATCATTCGGTTGTGCTGTTATAGAACGAGGGGAGCGAAAGTGGCGTACATTTGAACATGTCGATGTGAACAGCGATCCGTTTGGCGCAATCGGCGAGAACATCGTCAAACAAAAGGATGTGCGAACATTTTCTATCCATGAAGCGACATGTTATCTCATTCCGTCTAGCACATGGGAACCAGTCCAACATGCGCTCATCGCGCTTCGTAGCTGGTTGAGATAGAGTAAATAGAATCGAGGGGAAGTTACGGATGAATCGTTGGATGAAACTATTGAGTATTGCGGTACTCATCATTTTACTCGTTGCCGGTTTGGCTATCGGAGGAATCTCGGCTCATATTGGGGACCAGTTGACGTCACCGGAGCGGGAAACATTGACATACACCCCGAAATCACTTGGTTTGAAGTACGAGAATGTGACAATCGAATCGGAGGAAGGATATGACTTATACGGATGGTGGATTCCTCATCCTACGCCGCGTGCGACCATCGTCTTTGCCCACGGATATGGGAAGAACCGTGAACAGGAAGATTTACCGTTGAAAGAGTTGATTCCAGAATTTCATGAACAAGGATACCAATTTTTAACGTTCGATTTTCGCGGTTCAGGGATATCAGAGGGTGACCGAGTCACGGTCGGCGCTAAAGAACAATCCGATTTAAAAGCGGCCATCCAATATGCGAAAGGTCGTTCAGAAGGACCGGTTGTCTTGTATGGGATTTCAATGGGAGCGGCGACAGCACTCTCTACAGCTGATGATGTCGAAGTTGCTGCAGTCATCGCCGACAGTCCGTTTAGTGATTTACGAAATTATCTCGAGACAAATCTTCCGGTATGGAGTGACTTGCCGAACGTTCCGTTCACGCCCGTCATCATGACTGTGACCCCTTGGTTCACCGGTCTCGATGCCGATGTCGTATCTCCTATTCAGGATATCAAGTTGATTGAGGCTCCTATCTTATTGATCCACAGTAAAGGCGATGATGCGATTCCTGTTTCTGAAAGTGAAAAATTGGCTGAAGCACAAAAACGCGTCGAACTTTGGGTGACTGATAACGAAGGTCATGTCGGATCGTACCAGTCATTCCAGAATGAATATCGTCAACAAATATTCGAGTTTCTAGAACGGTCATTGTAAGCAAAGGGGCGCATTCGACGCCCCTTTTTGATATGATTGCAGACGAGACCAATGAAAGAAGGGTACAACATGGACGTTTTACAAGTATTACAGTTTCTCCTTTTAGGAACGTTAATCGGAATCTTGAGTGGATTCTTTGGAATTGGTGGTGGAATCTTACTGACACCACTTCTTCTTGTCTTCGGGTATGAAGCGAGTGCGGCGATTGCCCTTAGCCTGATGTTGACGCTCGGATCAACGACGGCAGGAACGATCTCGCATATCCGTTTGCGTAACGTGAACGTGTCGCACGCCTTATGGATCGGTGTGTTCGGGATTGTCGGGACCTGGATTGCCACACCGCTTGTCTTTTATTTAGAAGGAGTCGATGGGGCGACACTGATCATCTCACTCGTCTATATCGCATTACTCACATATTTTGCGGTTTCTTTCTTTCGTTCGAAACAGCATGTGGAAGGAAGCGTCGGAACGGACTCTGTACCACGCCTTGGGATCATCGGTGTGTTCGCGGGGTTCATCTCCTCGTTGATGGGAGTAAGCGGTGGATTCGTCTTGACTCCTCTTCAGGTCAAGTTGTTGAACACAGAGATGAAGCGTGCGGTCGGAACGAGTATTACGGCAGCGCTTCTCATCGTCGTATCCGGTGTCATCAGTTATACGGTGGCAGGTGCTGAAACGAATTATCTGCACGGTCTTGCTCTGATTGCGGGTGCCATGATCGGATCGCCATTTGGGGCGAAACAGCTACAACGTTTCAGCTCGCAGCACGTCAAAAAAGCGCTCGGTGGATTTTATATCACGGTCGCCATCAGTGTAGGGTTGAATTTGATAGGGTGGAATACGGCATCACTTGCACTTCTCGTCACATTAGCGCTTCTGTTCATCGTCACCCTCCTCATTCGACCACGCAAAAAATAAACCCCGTCTTCGGACGGGGTTTTAACGTCTAGCAATATGGTCAATGTTTTCTTGAATCTCGCCAACTTTCGCTTTAGCCTCACGGAGTCTTCGCTCAAACGCATCTGTGTCACGTTTCTCATGAGACGACTTATCGATTCCTTGACGCTGCCCTTTGTCAGAGCGTTGGTAAAAGTGGGTCGCTTTCTGTAAGCGTTTTTTAAACGTCGAGTCGCTCATCGGGACACCCCCTTCCATACTACAGTTATTCCACAGATGGAAACGGGTGAAACGTTCGAACCTTTACGAAGCGAGGGAACGACGAACTTGAACGTTCTGAGAAATTTTCACAGCTAATATGGCAGCAAGCACTGCTTTCAAAGCGTCACCGAAGAGGAATGGAATATTAACTTTGAGCGCATCAATGAACGACATACCGAGAACGATCTCGAGTCCGATACTTCCGAGTAAGTAGACGAGCCCTAGACCGAATAAAAAGTTATAGCCAATCAATGCAGGGATGGAGCGATAGCGTTCGCTGAACCAGCCAATGAAGAGCGCTGCAATCGGAAAGGCGATTAAATATCCGACAGTTGGTCCTACAAATGGTGCGAGACCTCCTTGACCACTCAATACTGGAAGTCCGATCAAGCCGAGCAGGAGGTACACGATGACTGCCAAAAATCCTTTCCTTGCACCGAATATGCCGGCGATGGTCATGATGGCGAGTGTTTGAAGGGTGATCGGAACGGGTCCAATCGGTATTTCGATGAAACCGATACTTGCGATGAGTGCTGCGCCGAAGGCGATTTGAGTCATATCTTGAATCTTCATATGTAAACCCCTTTTCAGTTAACGTTAACAATATAAAAGTTAACATGTTGAGAAGGGGTTGGCAAGAATTATTTCAAGACAGCCCGTTTTGACTCAAAGCTGTCTGATATGCCTTCGTTTCAACATAAAGCTCATCCTTGAGTGGATGAAGATGTCGTTGACGGATCCGATAAAATTGATAGGAGACAAGTGCCACGTTGAATAAGAGGGAGAGCAGACTGACGATAAAGAAAGCTCTCGGGTCATGTGTCGACGGTACGGGAGCTAATCGGTCGGCGAACGCCGGAACTGTCATGACGAACATAATCCATAAAGCCAACGTGTGGGCACGATGTTGCAACCAAGCTCCTTTTTTAATAAAGAAAGAAGGAATGGTACACGAAAGGAGCAGAATCAATCCCGCGTAAAACGAGTGGTCAGAGATACAATTATAAACGTAAGCAAAATTCCATAAATCATAGGCGATGATCCATGGCCAAATCATATCGGGCCATATCATATCTTTTGATTGATCTTTCGAAATATTGATTCCAACCCATCCGCAGATGGCGATGATGTTCAATAATCCGGCAAAACCGTTCATTAGATTCCAAGGTCCGGACATGACCCAAAGGTGATCGATATAAGCGCCATCGGGAACGTTATAGAAGTATACTTGAAAGTCTCGGATACAAGCTTCTAAAATGTTCAGTGCCAAAATCCCCGGTGGAAAGAATAAGACCCATTTCTTTCGTAATAGCGAGGGCCGATATCGAATAATCATGAAACCGAGACAGCCGGCGAGAGCAGAATATGTTTTCACCCAGTTGAACCAAGTACCCGTTCCATATTCATTCCCTGGTGCTGCGGTAGTCGGCCAAACAAATAGGGTCAGTATAGTCGGGACTATCAAGAATAACATTATTCCTCCCCATTTAGTCGTGCGACTGAATTCATTGAAAGCCATCAAGCTAAACAAGACAAATAACCCAATTCCCCATCCAACGAGATCGATTCGTTCATACAGAATTCCCACTCAAATCTCCTCCTTACATCAGTTAATTGTTCACTATTGAGCAATCGAAATCATACGTTCACATATTCGATTCCATCATGATACTTTGGCTCTTTTGAAGCTGATGATGGCCTTATTGTGATGAAGTTGCCACATATGCCAGAAGACGTAAGGAACGATGATCACAAAATTAATCATTCCCCATGATTTCAATACCTCCGGGTTGAACCAGGTCGAAGAGTTCATGACTTGCGGGAAGATGTCATAGCATGCGCGAATCAATAAATGGGCTGCAAGCGTGTAAATACGAGCGGTAATGTAAAGCTCTGGTCGTCCCTTGATGACCGGATACAGTTCTGCCGCAAGCAAGATGCAGAGCGAGCTGGCAAAATAAGTTGGAGATTCTGCATAGACGAAACATGCGTTCCATGACGTGTATATAAAATTCCATGACCCAGTCGTATAGGCTACGAGATCGGCGTATCCTTCTTTCGCAAACTTCCAAAAAGTCGGTGCGAAAGGAATCGTCACACAGAGTAAAAATCCACAGGCGGCATTAAAGTAGTTGCCGAGTGTCACATCTTTAATCGTGGCTTCTGCGATATTTAAAAACAAGATGGCATAGAAGAACCATAAAAATTCGTCACGCTTTAAAAAGTTCCAAATCCGTCCTTGTTTGTTCTCGTAAATGGCGATTCGAGAGAAACCAACGATAATCGTCGGTATGATAACGCTTACAATTTTAGCCCAACGAAACCATCCATCAACATTCCCCATCATCCATAGTGGGATGGTCAATAACGAAGCGAGCCAAAAGTAGGCGGACAGTTTATAGTGCTTTCTGAAAAAAACGATGATTCCTAATAATAAACCTAAATAGAGTGGTATCGAGATTACATGCGGCCAAACGTTCATTCCATTCACCTTCTCATTTGAATTTAACAAACATAACGTTTGTTATGTTTTTAGTATAGGCGGACAATCCTATTTAGTCAATGTGAATTATTTCACAAAATTTAGTCCTGAGCACTCGCATTGGTAGAGCTATGTTATTCTAAAGTGGACTCGAAAGGGGAGAATAATAGTGGACGGTAAAAATAAAATTCTAGATGCAGCCAGAACGGTCATTATTCGAAGTGGGGTGAACGGGGCAACAGTCAGAGCGATTGCAATCGAGGCGAATATGACGACAGGAGCCATCTATCATCATTACAAAAATAAAGAAGATCTATTGTACGATTTAATGAATGAGAGCTTGTCTGTTTCCTCTCAAATCGCCAAAGAAATGACAGACGATGCCTATTCAAAAGAACGTATCAAAATGGAGATTGCACGAAATACGGCGGAACGCTTTCATAAAGATGCAGAGAACCGCTTGCAGTATCATTTTGCTCATGAAGTACTACTTGGTAATATGGATGCACAACTGAAATTAAAGGACAAATATGCAGAATGGACAAAACAAATCGAACAAATCCTGATTCATTTGTACGGACTAGAAAACACTCGTCTAAACAATGCGTTCAGTTCATGGCTGATTGCGGCAGTCGATGGGGTCGTCTTGCAATATCTACTAGACGTCAATGAAAATTCCATTGATGAGATGATGGAGGTATTCGATCTTCTACTAGAAAAAGGTCTTCCTTCTTTCGTTGAACGTCTGAATGAACAGGATAAATAGACCCGTCACAGATTAACGTGACGGGTTCAAGATGATTAAGAATAGGTCATCGTGCTCATGCATGCCGAAGCTTCTTTCAACTGTTCACGGACGGCATCGAATCCTGTTCCGCCGTAACTGTTTCGACGTGCGACTGCCTGTTCAGGGGTCAAGGCATGATACACATCCTCTTGAATCAATTCAGAGTACGTTTGGTACACCGTGATTGGAAGCTCGCGTAAATACAATCGCTCATCCACGCAATATTTGACGAGTTTTCCAGTCACCTCGTGCGCCTCACGGAACGGTAACCCTTTTGCCGTCAAATAATCGGCGAGTTCGGTCGCATTAGAAAAATCGCGCTCGGTCGCTTGTTTCATGACGTCCGGGTGGAACGTCAGTTCATTCATCATCCCCGCCATGATACTGAGCGAGCCTTGAACGGTCTTGACCGTATCGAACATCCCTTCTTTATCTTCCTGTAAATCTTTATTGTAAGCGAGTGGAAGTCCTTTCATGAGCGTCAACAAGCCCATCAAGTTTCCAATCACTCGACCCGATTTTCCACGGACGAGTTCGGCCATGTCAGGGTTTTTCTTTTGTGGCATCATGCTCGAACCGGTAGAAAACGTATCCGACACTGTAATGAAGCGATACTCTTCGCTTGCCCAAAGAATCAATTCTTCACAGAAGCGGGAGAGGTGCATCATAAGCATCGACGCATTTGAAAGAAACTCGAGTATGAAGTCACGATCGCTAACGGCATCGAGGCTATTCGGGTAAACCCGATTGAATCCAAGTAATTCAGCTGAACGGGAACGGTCGATCGGAAACGTTGTCCCGGCTAAGGCTCCTGCGCCAAGAGGAGACCAATCAATCCGCTTCAAGCTGTCCGTAAACCGCTCCTTATCACGCTCTAGCATCCAGAAATAGGCGAGCAAGTGATGGGCCAGCGAGATCGGTTGTGCACGTTGGAGGTGCGTATAGCCAGGCATGATTGTCTCTACGTTTTCTGAAGCGTGAGCATGCAATTCACGCTGAAGTGATTCAATCAATTGAATCACTTCTTTCACACGTTCTTTCAAGTAAAGATGCATGTCCGTTGCGACTTGATCGTTTCGACTACGTGCCGTATGCATCTTCCCTGCAACCGGTCCGATCGCTTCATGAAGCAGAGCTTCTAAGTTCATATGGATATCTTCGTGATACACCTCGAATTTCAATTCATCCGCGAGTGCTTTTTGCTTAAGTTGTTGTAATCCATCAAGGATTTGAGTGACTTCTTCCTTTAAGAGGATGCCCTGGTCACCTAACATCGTCACGTGAGCCATGCTACCTTCTAAATCCTCAAGGACGAGTTGAGCATCAAATTCAATCGATGCACCGAATGCATCGACCCAATCGCTCGCCGTCTTCTCGAAACGGCCTCCCCATAATTTACTCATTGACGAACGCTCCCTTTTCCATCAACACCTCTGATTGAACTTTTGTTGGAAGACCCCATAACTTGATGAATCCGATAGCTGCTTGTTGATCGAACGTATCGGCTGACGTATAGGTCGCAAGTTCCTCATCGTAAAGAGAAATTGGCGACTTCCGTCCGTCGACGATGGCCTGCCCTTTAAACAATTTCATGCGAACCGTTCCTGTGACGGTCGCTTGAGTCTCATCGATAAACGCAAGAAGTGCTTTTGTGAGCGGTGAATACCAAAGTCCGTTGTAGATTGTTTCTGTCAATTTTTGCTCGACAATTGGTTTGAAATGCGCCACTTCACGAACGAGTGTCAAGGCTTCAAGAGCTTTATGCGCAGTGATCAATGTCATGGCGCCAGGTGCCTCATACACCTCACGTGATTTGATACCGACGACCCGGTTCTCGATGTGGTCAATCTTCCCGACACCATGGGCACCCGCAACGATATTGAGCTCTTTTAAGATATCAGTGAACGATTGGCTCTTCCCATCAATAGCAACCGGCACTCCGTTCTTGAATTCAATCTCAAGATAAGTCGGTTCATGCGGTGTGTCCTCAAGTGCCGCTGTTAACTCATATGCGCTTGCCGGAGGTGCTGCCCAAGGATCTTCTAAGATGCCGCATTCGATGGCGCGTCCCCAGATGTTCTGATCGATTGAGAATGGTTCTTCTTGAACGATTGGAATCGGAATTTGATGTTTTGCCGCATACGCGATTTCTTCCTCACGTGACCATTTCCATTCCCGAACCGGTGCGACGATTTCGAGTGAAGGATCGAGTGCATGAATGGACACTTCAAAACGTACTTGGTCATTTCCTTTCCCGGTACATCCATGGGCCACAGCGACGGCGCCTTCGGCCTGTGCGACCTCGACCAATTTTTTCGAGATGAGGGGCCGTGATAGTGCCGAAACGAGTGGATATACGCCTTCATATAATGTATGGGCCTGCATCGAATAGCGAGCGAACTCGTTGACGAACTCATCGACCGCATCGATGACGATTGATTTTTTCGCTCCAACTTTCATCGCTTTTTGTTGAATCTTTTCTAAGTCTTTCCCTTCCCCGACGTTCAAACAGACTGCAATCACATCATAACCTTGTTCGTCCAACCATTTAATCGCAACCGATGTGTCAAGACCACCTGAGTAAGCCAATACGAGTTTCTGTTTCAAAATATGAACACCCCTTATGAATAATTATTAATCTTTATTTATAAATATACAACTCAGTGTAAGGGATAAGATGTCGTGTGGCAACCCTTTTTTGAAAATAAAAGGACCACGAGTGATTTCGTGGTCGTCATTGTTCGATTTTGAGTTGGGGTAACCATTGCGACATATGGTCGCTAACAGGGGAAAGAAGTTCAGGACGAGCAGCCTTTAACGGGACGACCTCATAATGTCCATCAGATGATTTTTGCGTAAAGGTTGGAAAGAACATCGGATTTTTCAATTCAATAGTCGATTGGTCATCTTCGATTGTCTTGACCACATCAATCCCGATGATGCCCCCCGTGTTTCGCTCATCCCCTTGTTGTCCGGAAAGGAAATTACCGAGCGAGTAGATGACAAAAGTTTGATTGCCATTGACTCCTTCTAGCATGGTCGGAGGTTGCAGCACGTGAGGGTGGTGACCGATGATGATATCGACTCCGAGATCTGCTAACGATTGGGCGAGCTCAGTTTGACTCTTATTCGGTAACGGCTCATATTCCGTACCGAAATGGAGGGAGACGACCGTCATGTCAGTCGACTGTTCCGCCTTCTCGATCTCTGGTTGCATCTGTGCAAGGTCGATATAATTTACGTGATAAGGCTGCTTCGGCACGACTCCATTCGTCCCGTAAGTGTATGCGAGGAAGGAAAAAGAAATATCATTAGCCGTCAACGTACGAATATTCGCTTTGTCCTCATCAGATAGGAAGGAGCCTGTATAAGGCATTCCGATTGCATTCCAATGGTCGATTGAATTTTCAATGGCTCGGACGCCACGGTCGAGCGTATGATTATTCGCTGTCGTGACCAAATCGATTCCTGCCCGTTGTAGGGCATCACCAATTTCATATGGACTGTTAAATGCCGGGTAGCTCGAAAGTCCGATTTCACTCCCGCCAATCATGCTCTCTTGGTTGGCAATTGATAGATCGGCGCGATTCAATATTGGAGAGATCTGGTCGAATGCAGAATCAAATTCATACCCTTCATCGGTACGTGCTGCGTTGTATACCGAATCATGTAGAAGAATATCGCCGATTGCATAGAGGGAGGCCGTTGTGACGATCGGTTCGGGTTCGGCAGGCGGCATTTCTTCAGGTATCTCGACAATCGGTTCCTCGACTTCTTCTGGTACTTCTTGATTGGTTGCTGGAGTCGTACCACAGGCGATTAATAAAACAAAGCTAGACAGGAAGGTAAGGCGAGAGACGATCTTGATTGGTTTCATCCCGATTCTCCTTTTCACGACAGATTCGTACGATAACCCTAAAATTCGTCGATAATTAAGAAAAATCCTGCCTAAAAAAATAAAGACAGGTCGTTTTTGACCTGTCATGAGATTTATTTGATATGTTCTTTGACCATGTCTTGCATTTGGTCAAACTCACGTTGAATGACCTCATTTGGTGGCGGTGTCACCAAACTCACGATATAGATGGCAAGTGCCGACAGGAAGAATGCTGGAATCATTTCATACAATGTCCCAAACGTTCCGAAAAGAGAAGCGGCATAGTTCTTCCATAGAATGACGACAAAGGCTCCAGTCAACATTCCAGCAAGCGCGCCTTGACGCGTCGTTCGTTTCCAAAACAGACTAAACAAGATGAGCGGACCAAATGATGAACCAAACCCTGCCCAAGCATAACCGACAAGGTTTAAGATGGTGTCGTCTGCATCGAGTGCAAGAATAATCGATATGACGGATACGAGAATGACCGTAATCCGACCGACCATGACGAGTTCACGGTCTCCCGCTTCTTTACGGAAGAACTTCTGATAAAAGTCTGTCGTCGCGGCACTCGACGAGACGAGCAATTGAGAGGAGATGGTCGACATGATGGCGGCGAGAAGAGCAGCCAACAATACACCAGTCACCAAATCCGGGAATAATAAGTCAGATAGGTTGATAAAGACGTTCTCCGGATTATCGATGGTGAGGCCTTGTTGTGTGTAATAGGCGAGACCGAACAATCCGGTCGCCATCGCCCCGACAACGGTGAAGACCATCCATGAGATCCCGATTCGACGTGCCGTCTTAATGTCCTCGAGCTTTCCGATTGCCATAAAACGGACGATGATGTGTGGCTGGCCGAAATAGCCGAGCCCCCACGCAAATAGTGAAATGATTCCGATAAGTGATTGCCCCGTCCACGGGTCAAGTAACGCTTCATCAATATTTCGTACCGTGTCTAAAGCATTTGATACACCATCAGTTGCCATAATGGCGATTGCAGGTACAAAAATAAGGGCAAACAGCATGATCAATCCTTGAACAAAATCTGTCCAGCTTACTGCTAAAAATCCACCGATGAAAGTGTACAGAATAATGATGGAAGCGAGAATGACGACTCCCGTTACAAACTCAATGTCGAAGACGGCATTGAATAGGCGACCGCCGGCAACGAATCCGCTTGTCGCATACAGTGTGAAAAAGATTAACGTGACAGCAGCTGAAAATGAACGCAACACACCTTTTGTGTCTTTAAATCGCTTCTCAAAGAAGTCTGGGATTGTGATCGCATCATCCGATATGTATGAATAAATGCGTAATCTCGGTGCGACCAATAACCAGTTCAAATAGGCACCGATCGTCAACCCGATGACAATCCAGCCACTTGAAATCCCTGACGCATACATGGCACCAGGCAATCCCATTAAGAGCCATCCACTCATGTCTGATGCACCGGCAGATAAGGCGGCGACCCCGGGACCAAGCGCCCGACCACCTAACATGTAATCTCCGATACTGCTTGTTCTCCGATATGCGATGATCCCAAGCAAGACCATCAGTGCCATGTACACGACAATGGACACTAAAATTCCGTTCATCAACATCCCCCCGAAAGATAAAAAATATGAAAACGCTTTCAGTGATAGAGTATCACTTTGTCAAAATATTGTCACAACAAGAGGGGGAATGTAAAGATATTTTTGAGAGCTGGTCTTAAGTTAGCGGAACGTGCAAGAGGTGAGATGGTCATTGACGAGACCCGTCGCTTGTAGGTGGGCATAGACCGTTGTCGGTCCTAAAAACTTAAAGCCGCGTCGTTTCAGGTCTTTACTCAATCGTTCAGAAAGTTCCGTCGTTGCAGGAACATCTTCAAGACGATTCCATGCATTCAGGATCGGTGCATCGTTGACGAATGACCAGATGTACGAATCAAATGAGCCAAACTCTTCCTGTAGTTTGATGAACTGTTTCGCATTATTGATCGACGCCTCGATTTTTCGTCGATTTCGCACGATTCCGCTATCGCCGAGAAGTCTTTCCACATCCTCATCCGTGAAGCTGGCAACTTGCTGCACCTCAAAGTTGGCATAGGCCAATCGATAATTTTCACGTTTTCTTAAGATGGTGATCCAACTGAGTCCTGCTTGCGCACTTTCGAGTGTCAGACATTCAAAGTGCTTCTGATCATCGTGAACGGGCTTTCCCCATTCCTCGTCATGGTAACGGACGTACAATGGATCCGTCCCGCACCAAGGACACCGTACTGTTTCTTCCATTTCAATCAGCTCCTTTCTTTGAGTGTAGCATGTCTTTGCGATTATATAGCAAAATGGACGGGTATAGAGGGGAAGAATGGAGGAAGCGACATGAGTGACTGGATGATTTCTGTGATTGAACAGTACGGCTACATAGGGATTGCATTCATGATTTTTATTGAGAATGTGTTTCCACCGATCCCTTCTGAAGTCGTCTTACTCTTTGGTGGTTTTTTTGCTGTGAAGACGAATTTGTCCATCACGCTCGTCATCGTGGCATCGACGGTCGGTGCCATATTAGGAGCCGTATTATTATACGGCCTTGGACTCTTGTTTGATGTCGAGCAGATTGAAAAATGGACGAAGAAATATGGAAAGTGGTTACGACTTGATCTGAATGATGTAAAAAAGGCGGATGCCTGGTTCGATCGCTACGGGGGATGGATGGTCTTCTTTGGACGTTTGATGCCGGTCGTCCGAAGCTTGATCTCGATTCCAGCAGGGATGTCGAACATGCCATTCATGAAATTTCTACTGCTCAGTACGGCTGGAACAGCCTTATGGAATACCATTCTCATCCTTATCGGGATGAAAGTCGGTGAGAATTGGCAAGATATCCTCTCATACCTCGATGCCTATTCTTATGCAATCTATGGGCTACTGTTCATCGGCGTCATCATTTATATCGTATGGCGTAAAAAGCGGCACAACAAACTAGCAAAAGACTAATGCACAAAGTAGGCGGACCCAGCATATGGGTCCGCCAATTCATTCTTCTTTTTTCTCGTCAGGTAAGACTTTCGTGAGGGTTTTCTCTGTTTTTTCTGCCAAGTACTCTGAGAAACGGAACAGAATGATTCCGACAATGGCTGACACGAAAATATAGAGACCGACAAACAAGTTGATGGCCCCGTTCGAAAGGGCGGTGAATAAAATAGAGAACTCCCCACGTGGCGCGAGTGAGAACCCGGCTTCATTGGCTTGAACACGCGTCAAGCCATAGATTCTGCCCCCGATACGTCCGACAATCCATTTGGATAATACTCCCCACACAATCAAGACGAAGAAGAGCGCATTCACAATGACACCTTTCTCGAGGTTGATCGAGATACCGAACGAGATGAAAAAGATCGGCAAGAATAAATCTCGGACGGGTACGGTCAAACGCTTCAGCGGTCTCACATCGTGGATATCTGCGAGCATGATTCCGGCGATAAATGCCCCTAAAATCTCAGATAATCCAAACACCATGCCGATTCCTGCGAAAAAGAGAATGAGTCCAATCAGACCGATGCTCGCATCATCTTGTCGCAGTAAGTGCTTCGAAAATTTTTGTTGCTTGGATACGAAGCTCGAACCAATGAACAAGAGTACGCCAAATATAAGAAATCCTGCGAACACTTTGCCGATATCGGACATCGCAACCGGTTCTTCTTGAATGATGAAAGGGGCAACCGTCAATAGGAGAGGGGCAAAAATATCCTCAAAGATGAGTAATGCGAGCACAAACTCTTTAATATCTTCATGTTTTTCGGAATGCCGCTCAAGCAGTTTCGCAGAGATGGAGGAGCTCGTCGCATATAAGACGGCCCCGATTAAAAAGGCGCGAGGGAAATCGAGACCAAATGCTAAAGCAATCCCAAACGATACCCCGAATGACAGAATGATATCGAGTATTCCCGCCTTCCATACTTTCCGCATGCGCTTCCAAAGTTCACGTAGTGGAAACTTCAGACCGAGTAGGAAAAATAACAGAATGATTCCAATCTCTCCCGCGACTTTAAAGACTTCATTCCCATCCCAGAAAAATCCGACCCCGACCCCGATTGCGATAAACGCTAAAATACTCGGAAAGAATAATCGTTCAATCAGGAGACTGAGGACAGAGATGAGGGTGAGCGCCAATCCGAGCAACACGATGACATTTAATCCATCCATACGTCATCTCCTCTCATGACCCCAATTAGCTTTCTCTTTGATTCCATTGATACTCCATTCCGACGGATTCGGGTCGTGAGTAATCAAAACCGAACTGTCGATACAACCCATCGGCTGGAATGTCTGCGATTAAGCTGATGATGGCCGTTTCATCCGCTTCCTGTAAAATCCAGTCCATCAAGTGCTCCATGATTAATTTTCCGAGTCCAAGACCTTGGCACTCCGGGTCTACGACGATATCTACTAAATGGAATACCATCCCGCCGTCACCGACGACGCGTCCCATTCCGACAATCTCATCATCTAAGTATAAACAAATACCATACAGTGTATTTTGAAGCCCCTTCACCGTACCTCGATCAGAACGTCGTGGCATCCCTGCCTTCACGCGTAACGCTTGATGTTGTTCTGGAGTCGGTGTTTCGACTTTTACAGTTACTTCATTGACCATACTCAAATCCCCCTCTACACAAGTTGATTTTATTTTCCCGATATATTGAATGAGTAAACCTTGATTTATAAAATCGGCTATCTGCATAATGAGAAGGAGACAGGGGGAATAGTTGATGATCAATGGTCAATCCATCTTACCGGCGATACGGGACATGCGGGATTTGGAGCGGTTTTTATCGAGTGATTTCGAATTAGGAGTGTTATTAGAGATTCATATGAGTCGATTGGACTCCATCTTCAGATTATTGGGGAAGCATGATAAAAAAGTGTTCATCCATATGGATTTGATTCAAGGTATGAAGGCCGACGAGTATGCGACGGAGTATGTCTGTCAGACGTTTAAACCGTTCGGCGTCATCTCGACGAAAGGAAACGTCATCGTCAAGGCAAAGCAAAATGATGTGGTCACTGTGCAGCGTTTATTTTTAATTGATTCCACCTCATTAGAGAAAAGTATCAAGCACATTGAACGTTCAAAACCGGACTATATCGAAGTCTTACCAGGTATTGTGCCGAAGTATATTCAACGTGTGAAGGAGAAGACGGGGATACCCGTTTTCGCAGGTGGGCTGATTGAAACAAAGGAGGAAGTCCAAGCGGCACTTGCTGCGGGAGCGAGTGTGATCACGACTTCGAATCGAAAACTATGGTCCGACTAATCGGGATTTGGGTATACAGTCTTTTAGGAGGGATGAATGATGAAAGACGTAATGATTGTAACAGGAGCTAGTCAAGGAATTGGTTATGCGATTGCTCAAGCTTTCGTAAATCAGTATGAAGTAATCGGGCTAGACATTGGAGATGACCCGGACATTAAAGGATTACGCTTTTATCAAGTAGACCTTGGAGACACGTCTGAACTTAAGCGTGTCTTTGACGATATTCACAACGAATTTGGTCGAGCCCATGTATTGATCAACAATGGAGGAATCGCTTCGCTGGTCAAGCCGATTGATGAGCTTGAGATTGACACGTTCAAACGAGTCATCGATGTCAATTTAGTCGGAACATTTAGTTGTGCGAAATACTTTTTAGAACTGAATCAAGATGAGTCATATGGAAGAATCGTTAACATGGCCTCGACACGTGCTTTCCAGAACGAACCGCATTGGGATGCATATGGTGCATCTAAAGGAGGCATCGTCGGCTTGACCCATTCACTTGCCATCTCATTAGGCGACCGCCCTGTGACGGTGAATGCGATCAGTCCAGGATGGATTCATACGTCTGATGAGTCGTTACGTGAGATTGATCATGAACAACATCCATCAGGCCGGGTCGGTGAACCAGAAGATATCGTCCGCGCTGTGAGATACTTGATCGATCGTCAAAACAGTTTTGTGAACGGGCATAATCTTGTCGTAGATGGAGGAATGACGAAAAAAATGATTTATGAAGAATAATGTGACCATATACCTAAATTAGGGATGTTTTTAGGTTATATGTACCTAATTCCGGGTAATGAATAGGAGGGTTTTTATCCGGAAGAAGGAGGATGGCGACATGAACCCGCTCGTAGAAGAGGCGTTACGTTTTTCGTCTATTCGTCACGGAGGACAGTTCCGAAAAGGTTCATCCATACCATTTTTGTCACACCCATTCTCGGTCGCCATGCTTCTTGAGTCCGATCATCAAGCACCGGTGGTCGTGGCGGCAGGGTTACTCCATGATTTGATTGAGGACACGAAGACGGACCCACAAGAAATCTTATCAAAATTCGGATCTGACGTGCACAGGCTCGTTCTCGCGGTCTCGGAAAAAAATCGTGACGAGTCGTGGGAACAACGAAAACGACTGACACTTCAGCAGGTGAAATCACTTCAATTTGATGAAGTCGCACTTCTCGTGGCGGATAAGCTACATAATCTCCGTTCCATCCGTTATGATCTTGAGATGGAAGGGATGAAGGTGTGGCAACGTTTTAAACGACCGCTGCGAGACCAATCATGGTATTATCATGAATTACTATCAGCATTTGAACCGTTTCGGAGTTCGACAGACCTAATCGGTTTGTATGAACAAGAACTCCATCTATTGTTTTACGGCGAGAAAAATTCAAAAGATCGAAAAGTGGCAAGGCTCCTTGAATCGATGCTGACCCATTTCGTCGAAGACGAATGGTTGCAAGAATCGGCACCACTATGTCAAACGGCATATGAGTTAAAGGAGATTGTCGGGCGAGATACGATTGATGAAGTAGAGATTGTGTGCTTCCGACAGCGACTTCACGAAGCGGGTTGGACCACGCCATTGTCACCCGAGAAGCTCGCGGGGATGCAAGAACTCGCATATCGGACGGCTCTCGAGCCACAAGAACTTCTCGCACTCATACGTCGCTCGATTGTCAACTAGTTCTCTTCATGCTATAGTCAAAGGGAAGATAAAAAGGGGAGTAGCGACCACAATCGTGGTCGATGGGTCGTCATTACAGTGCGTGCGCACTCGGTCCATCGAGCTTTTACAAGTCCGCAAGACCTTTTTATGGGCGTTTTTGTCGTCCATAAAAAGGTCTTTTTTGTTTACCCAAGGAGGAGAAAAAATGGTATTTGTTTATTTCTTACTGGCCGCGGCCATCACCGTCTACGCCGCCATCAAATTGTCAACGTACGCCGACGTCATGACTGAAAAGTCGAAAATGGGCGGGATGCTCGTCGGTACAGTTTTATTGGCAGGAGCGACGTCGCTCCCGGAAGTGA
Organism: Exiguobacterium profundum; assembly: GCF_042652865.1. Lineage (GTDB taxonomy): Bacteria > Bacillota > Bacilli > Exiguobacteriales > Exiguobacteriaceae > Exiguobacterium > Exiguobacterium profundum. Next base: position 857,086 of record NZ_JBHSHG010000001.1, on the reverse strand, counting down.
CAACGAGTATATCGGCTGTCATGATTGACAACCCCGACATTGCCATCGGGAACATGCTTGGGAGTAATCTATTCAATATCTTTATCTTAGCGATGTTCGACCTATACTTCCGACAGAAGCAATTGTTCAACTATGCGAGTCGGGACCACCTGTACACGGCCGGACTTGGGTTACTCTTGACCGTCACGACGTTGATTGCTTTGATCGTTCGCGTTGATATGACGTTTATCGGAATCGGAGTCGACGCGCTCTTGATTGCGATTCTATACGGTATCGGAATCTACTATATCGGGAAACAACCGACAGAGCCGGTCGCGGAGCATGAAGTCGAAGAAGAAGTGGTCGTCGGTAAATATGAAGAGATCACGCTGAAACGTGCGGTCTTTGGATTCATCATCGCTGCAATCGTAATCATGGCGGCAGGAACAGCCCTTTCCATCACAGGTGATCAAATTGCCGTTGTCACAGGACTCGGTTCTAGTTTTGTCGGTAGCTTCTTGATTGCGGCATCGACGTCACTCCCGGAAGCGGTCGCTGTGTTCATGGCGCTCAAACTACGTAATGTCAACTTGGCATTCGGTTCGATTCTCGGCTCGAATATCTTCAACATGTTGATTATCGCCATGTCAGATGTCTTCTATCGGAATGGATCGATTCTCGCAGATGTCTCGACGTCACACCTCGTATCTGCTGTCGGGATCACCATCCTATCGATCCTCGTCATGTATAGTGTGCTAAGACAAAATGTCACGTCGAAGGTACGTTATGTGATTCCTTCGTTACTCGTTGTCGTTGTCTATTTCGTTTCGTCTTACTTGATCTTTATCGGGTGAGTACATGCATCAGCCTTAGGGCTGATGTTTTTTTATTGGGAATGCGAATTCATTGCTTCGGGTATAGAGGAATTGAAGGAGGGGTGGCGATGCAGATGCATGAAGTGGAAACACGCCAAGCGTATTCGATTTTGATTCCGGCCTATAACCCTGATGAGGCACTCGTCACACTCGTGGAGAAGTTGAGGGCGAGTGGGTTTGCGAACATCATTGTGGTCAATGACGGTAGTAACGAATCGTCGGTAGGCACATTTGATAAGATTGCATCATTTGTCGACCAAGTGTTAACGCACGAACAGAATCAAGGGAAGGGAGCAGCAATCAAGACGGGGTTACGGTATGTGGTGGACAAATATCCGGATAAAACGGGGGTCATCACGGTCGATGCCGACGGGCAGCACTTGCCGCAAGATGTCGTCAACGTCTATGAGGAAGGGTTGAATAAACCACATCATCTCATCATGGGATGTCGAGATTTTAGCGGAGATGCGATTCCGTTCCGGAGCCGATTCGGCAATCAGGCGACACGGCTCGTCATGTTGATTGGGAGTGGGCTGAAGTTAAAAGACACGCAGACGGGACTTCGAGCCATCCCGATGCGATATGCGCGACAACTGATTGACATTCCGGGAAATAGATATGAGTTCGAGATGAATATGCTCACGTTCACGAAACGATTGCAGGTCCCGATTCAACAAACGACCATCCAGACCGTATATGAGAATGAAAATGATTCATCCCATTTTAGACCGATTCTCGACTCGATTTTAATTTATCGGATGTTTTTGATGTATTCGTTATCCTCTGTCGCCTCGTTCCTTGTCGACGTAGGGATGTATGCGCTCTTTATTTATTTATTATCCCCATACTTCGATACGGCTCACGTCGTCATCGCGACGGTCATCGCTCGAATCATTTCCTCTCTCTTCAATTATCTCGTTAATCGAAAAGTAGTCTTCGATTCGAAGGCGCGGCGGTCTCTTCCGAAATATTTTAGTCTCGTCGTGCTTCAAATGGCCGTTTCAGCACTTCTTGTTTATCTCTTGTTTCTCTTGCTCAGACAAGGCGAGGTCATCCTAAAAGTAATCGTCGATAGTTTTCTCTTTTTCGTCAGTTATTATGTCCAGAAGAGATGGATTTTCAAAAAATAACCGGTCATGATTTCATGACCGGTTTAATATGCGAGCGTTCCTGTTTTCACGGACGTATAGCGATGTAATTCTTTTGGGCTTGTGATGCCGGTTTTTTGCATCATGTCTCGCATAAGTAGCGCGCATACGCGAGCATCTTCCGCAGCATCATGATGAATAAACGGCACGTTCAAGTGTTCTGCCATCGTGTTCAACTTATGGTTCGGGAGTCCTGGATACAGTTTACGTGACAGTTTGACGGTGCAACCGTACTCGATTGTAGGGAAATCGAATAGATCATATTTCACAATCGCCTTTCTCAAGGCACCCATGTCAAATGAAGCGTTATGTGCGATGACGAGGTCCACTTCCCGTAAAATCGGGTAAAGAGAGGAAAGTACTTCCGGTAATGCCGGTGCATCCCACACGTCACTCGGACGAATGCCATGGACGCGGATGTTACCCATATCAAAGTCTTCCTCCGGATTGACGAGTCGCTGGTCGGTTTCGACCACATCACCATTTTGAAGGATGCTCCATCCGACAGAACAGATGCTGCGACTATCACGGTTAGCGGTCTCCACGTCAAGTGCGAGAATGGTATGGTTCATAGTTTACCTTCTTTCGTAAGCAATAAAAAAAGTCTAACAGAAAGTTAGACGAATGTCGTGCTTAAGCGGCAACAAGTGTTCGGCAAGCTTCCGCACAACGCTCACATGCTTTGGCACAGGCTTGACAATGGTCGTGCTGATGTCGTCCGCATTCAACCGCACACGTATCACAGACTTGGGCGCATAAAGCAACGATTGGTTTTGAAAAGGCTGAATCTGTTTCTAAGGCATTTAAAGCTAAAGTACAAATGTCTGAGCATTCTCGAGTCAGGCGGATGCATTCGGTGAACATGTGTAAATCCTCTTCTTGCAAACTTTTTGAGAAGCAGTGGTTGCTTGCGCGCATGCATTCGATCACGCTCGTCAATGTTTCTTCTACAGATGTACGTTCCATCAAAATTCCCCCTTATATGAAAAAGTCTAACTATCATTACCCGTTCAGAAAGAGGTTGAATCGCACCATACCAATAAAAAAGCCACACCTCATTCGAGATGTGACCAATTAATGGAGCATAGGGGGCTCGAACCCCTGACCTCTACGCTGCCAGCGTAGCGCTCTCCCAGCTGAGCTAATGCCCCGTTCGAAATCATTATATCATCGTAGTATTCGACATGGCAATTCCCTTTTTGAATTTAGGTTTATAAAATTGGAGACGTGGGAATTCCATGTTAGACGTTATATTAAGAAAGCAGGTGTGCTTCATGGAAATGATTCTTTTGGCACTCTTACCGGCACTCATGTGGGGAAGTATTCCACTCATCGTGTCGAAAGTAGGAGGAAAACCGATTCAGCAGTTAATCGGAACGACCATCGGGGCGATGATCATGGCAACAGTGATTGCCCTCGTCTTCCGACCGGAGTTCACGACACTCGCCATCGTGACCGGATTTATCTCAGGGGCGTTCTGGGCGCTCGGTCAATATTTGCAGTTCCAATCGTTCCAAATCTTAAGCGTCTCCAAAGCGATGCCAATCAGCACGGGGATGCAACTCGTTGGGACGTCTCTCTTTGGGGTCATCGTACTCGGGGACTGGCAGACATCGACGGAGCTATGGTTAGGGTTTTCAGCGCTCGTCTTGATTATCATCGGAGCGACTATGACTTCATACCAACAGAAGAAAGATCAGGACAGTGCCGGTGCGTTGAAAAAGGGTTTACTCGTCCTATTCGTTTCGAGTATTGGTTACGTCACATATGCCGTCTTGACGAACTATTTTGAAGTAGAAGGAATCACCGCGATTCTTCCACAATCCGTCGGGATGTTTATCGCGGCACTTCTGTTCAGTCTTCGTGAAAAGGACGTCAAGAAACTTGATCCTCGCACATTCAAAAACATCTTGGCGGGGATCGCCTGGGGAATCGGGAACTTCGGACTTTTCGTTTCAAGCGGAGAAGTGGGGATTGCAACTTCGTTCGCCTTATCCCAATTGAACGTCGTCGTGGCGACACTTGGTGGGATCTATCTCTTGAAAGAAGAGAAGACGACAAAAGAACGCGTCTTTGTTTTCATGGGAATCGGGTTGATTGTCGTCGCTGGATTTATGCTTGGGATTGCCAAGAGTTAAGCTTCAATTATGAAATGAAAAAAACCTTGAATGAACTCGATTTTGAGTGCCATTCAAGGTTTTTGTTTTAAGTATCTTTCAATCGTTGAAATGAGAGCAGGAGAAGATGTGATCGATAGGGAAGTAATCTCATATTGCGTTCGTCATATAGGACGGGCAGCGCATTCGTGATTGATCAAAAATTGTAGAATAAAGGGGAAACGAATCATGGATTCAAATGTCGTGACGATATCAACGCTCGTCGATGCACCAATCGACACAGTCTGGAAATTCTGGACAGAACCTGAACATATCAAACAATGGAATCATGCGTCTGACGATTGGCACACAATTGAGGCGGAGAACGACTTACGGGTCGGCGGGAAGTTTCGTAGTCGGATGGAAGCAAAAGATCAAAGCATGGGCTTTGATTTTGAAGGGGTATATGAGGAAGTTGAAGTAAATGAGCTCATTCAGTATCGTCTGGAGGATGAACGGAGAGTCAGAATTTCATTTGCTTCAGAAGGTGATCAGACGAAAGTGGTCGAGGTGTTTGATGCGGAGTCGATGAATCCGGTTGAAATGCAACGACAAGGCTGGCAGGCGATCCTCGACAATTTCACTCGATATGCGAATGGGAAGAGTGTATAAAAGATAAACGGAAGGTTTGAACAGCAGGTCCTTTTCAATTAAAGTGGACGCTGCTGTTTGTCATGTATGGCCAAATGATTGTCTAGGTTTTTTTTAGCTTGAAGAGACGAATATAAATAAAAGGTGCTGGCTATATGTATGACTACACGTTACTCGAGAGATTTCTGTTTCGATTTCCTTCCTTCAATCATCAGAAAATGAAATCAGAGCTGGATCGGAAAACGATATTGATTACTGGAGCGAGCTCAGGAATCGGGCAGGCGTTCGCTTATTTACTAACGGATACAACCGCCCATCTGATTCTCGTAGCCCGTAGAGAAGCAGACATGAACGTCATGAAGTCTGAAATCGAGAAGGGATCAGCCACAGTGACCGTGTTCCCGGCAGATCTTCGAAATGTAGAAGAAAGGAATGAATTGTTGGCGTATCTCCATCAACTACCGGACGGATTGGATGTTCTCGTCAGTAATGCTGGAATCTCCATCAATCGTCCCATCACTGAGTCACTCGATCGAGACCATGACTTCACTCGGACGATGGCGATCAATTATTTTGCTCCGGTTCAATTGATTTTATCGCTCATTCCGGTGCTCGAAAAGAAGAACGGGCAGATCGTCAATGTGTCGACCATCAATGTGTTACTTCATCATTTTCCTCACTGGGCGGCCTATCAGGCATCAAAAGCCGCGTTCGATACGTGGTTTCGCTCCGCGAGTCCGGAACTCACAATCAAAAATATTTCCACGACGGCTCTATATCTACCGCTAGTAAAAACACCGATGATTAAACAAACGCTGGCTTATCAGCATTCACCTGCCATGTCACCGGTACATGTGGCGGAACTGATTGGACATGCCCTGTATACAAAACGACCAGTATATAAGCCGTGGTGGTTGTTCCTCGGTCAAGTAGCGTCTCTTGTTTTCAGAAGACCGATAGACTGGATGGTCCCTACATTACTTAAGAGAAAGGAGCGTGACAATAAGAATGGTTAAGTTATTGAAAGTCTTGTCGCAGCTCCATTTTCTATCACCATCAAACCTAGTCCGTCTATTCGTCACAGTCCGTCAAAACGGAATCAACTTGATGCTGCTTTTTACATTGACGGAAAAAGTAGGGAGTCAAAATACGGCTTTAGTGGATAGTCGAGAAACAGTGACATTTAAGGAGCTAAAGACACGCTGTGAACACCTCGCTTATCATTTCGCTGATCAGTTTGGGGTCAAAAAGGGACAAAAAGTAGCGTTTCTTTGTCAAAACCACGCGTCTTTCGTACAAGGGATGTTTGCGGCTTCACGACTCGGTGCTGACATCTACATGCTTCATTCATCGATGAGCCAACTGCAGTTCAACCGACTTGTAGAAGAACAGCCATTCGATCTTTTGATTTACGATGATAAGTTTGAAAACTTAATTGAAAACTCGTCTTACGAACGTTCGACACTTGTCAGCTATCATGAGGAAAAGGTATCAATCAATAGTTTATCGAGGTCGAAGCGACCTCATAAAGAAAAACTACCGGCCGCCTCGAGCGGGAAAATCGTGCTGTTGACCGGCGGTACTACCGGAAAACCGAAACAAGTGACTCATAAACCATCCCTCTTTCACTTTCTAGCTCCATTCACGGCTTTATTGAACCAGTTGCAGTTGCCATCATTCAACACTGCCTATATTGCCACACCGATTTATCATGGCTACGGCATCGCCATTCTTTTATCTTTTCTCGCGTTAGGGAAAAAGGTTGTCATTCAGGAGAATTTTGATGTACAAAGAGCCTGTGACCTCATTCGGCGACACAAGGTAGAAGTACTCACGGTCGTCCCGCTCATGATCCATAAAATGTTACGACACGATCCAACATCACTTCATTCTCTCGCTTGTATCGCGTCCGGTGGTGCGAAGCTTCATCCCGTTTTAGTCCGTGAAGTCCATAACGAGTTGGGGAGCGTCTTATACAATCTATATGGAACATCGGAAGCAGGCTTGAATCTGATCGCCACACCAGAAGATTTACATTATGATGCGAACACACTCGGGAGAAGGCTTCCGGGAGGAGACTTAAAGGTAGTGAAAGATGGAGCGGAAGTCGAGCCAGGCGCCATCGGGGAATTTTGCATACGAAATAAGTGGTCCATGCAAAGCAGGAAGAACCGCTGGATTCAAACGGGTGATGTCGGATACCGGGATGAGAACGGCTATTATTTTTTGTGTGGACGAACAGACGATTTGATCATCTCGGCAGGAAACAATATTTATCCTGGGGAAGTCGAGACGGTTTTGCGCGACCATCCGAATGTCGAGGACGCCGCCGTCATCGGGATAGAGGATATGTACGCGGGTCACATTTTGAAGGCATATGTACAGGTGTATGATGAAGTATTGACAGAAGAGGCACTAGTGAGCTGGTTGCGCGAACAAGTGACAATATACCAGCTTCCTCGAGAAATCGTGTTTGTGGAGGAGTTGCCTTATACAGCGGTTGGAAAATTAGATAGGAAACGACTTGAGATGATCAATTGACTGGATGAATAAGAAATCCAGAAAAATGAGGAGAACTATTTCGATTTTTTGTGGAGTCACCTGTCTCAATATTTCTTTTGATTTCGGGAGGTTTTCTGTTGTAGTCAAGTCAATTTAGCTTCTTTGGTTGATGAAGAAATGAATTGGTTTTTCGAATATACGTTGATTTTGTGGAGATTTCCGATGACTTTCGCCGGGCTTGATGTGCGTAAATCTTTTCACACGGTCAATTGTGAGGACATAACTAGGTAAGCGGAATAGACAATTATTAAGAATGTACTATTACGTCGACATTGTTAATGTTGGGCTCTTTTTAACTTTTGAAATAAGGGGGTTCTGGGACATAACTAGGCGAGTCTCGATAAAAAGAGATGGCGTTCATCATTTTTTTGTAGTTATGGTTTGTCAAATTAAGTGCAGCATTTCATTGTTGAATGCCTCGTGTGCTGTTCGCCAGCCGAGGCATTTCCTCGGCAGCCCGTTGATTTTTGGCGAGCGCCTCTGCGAGTTTTACGTCATCGACCTGCGCGAAGTTCGTTCCTTTCGGTAAGAACTCGTGTATAAGACCGTTAGCATTCTCGTTGCCCCCACTTTGCCAGGACGCGTACGGGTCAATGAAATAAAGTTGTACGTTCGGATTCGCCCGTGACAGCTGAACTCCTTGTCCAGGTTTGTGATTGGAAGGGCGATGTAGATCCTGTTCTATTGTTCGACGAACGTCGCGACGCATGCCTTCGATTTCCCATCCATGCCCGGAGACCTCGGTGTCGAGCTCCCAGTGACCGAACGTTTTACGTGCACGCACCTCTCCTGGGCCGCTTGGCGTCTTACGTTGAATTGCCCCTGTGTCTCTACCGGCTATTGACACTTGCCCTTTTTGTGAAGTACGGTTGTCCGCACGTTGATAAGCTTCGAGTAGAACCAGCGATATATGGTCGAGAAGGAGATTTCCCCATCGAAGAGACGACCGACGATCTATTCGGGGGACCATGTTGCCCACAGGTTCTCGGTGATTGTTCGGTGGATTGCCTCGTCGAGCTTCGTCTTGGCACCGCAATTGGACTTCTTTTTCTCGTAGCGTTCCTGTGTACATCTTGAATCGTAGTCGGGTTTCCTTCTGATTTCCCGTGAAACGGTCGAGGGATGACGCCCGAGCCTACTTGCGATGGATTTGGACATCCCGAGTTCCAGAGACGTCTCTATTCCACGCGTTCCGCTGTGGTAAGATAGGGTAGCTCATGTCGATTCCTCCGTGTGAATGTGTGTTGTGGTGACTTCATTCTACACGAGGGAATCGTCATGGGATTTTTTTATTCACGTTCAGATGTTGCATTTAATTTTATAATTCATCATTAAAAAATTTCATTATAGTGATTTGTAATAGTGATTCGTATAAATTCAAAATAATGTTGAGCTTGAAATAACCATCTTCAATTTACTTTTAAATGCGAAGAAAATTGAAGATGAACGCGTCAACTATATCAACATTGAATGTGGTAATGTGTTTTTTGTAAATAAAAACTACGAAAAGGTAATATATTCACTTTTTTAACAAAAAATATATTGTTATATCAAGTTGCTTTAGTTATTATAGATAGATGTATTTAAATGAACACTAAAAAGGTGGAATTGTTTTGAGGGAAATCATTATCTATCACAAAAAAAATTATAGTAATTATAGACATTTTAAAAAGCGTGCTATAACCAAAGAATTTTGGATAAATATTACTTTTTTAGTGTTTATAGTATTAGGGTTTTTATTCTTACTATTTAATGCCAAAGGCATGGACGAAGAAAATATAAAATGGATCTGCGGTATTGTAGTTACTTTTTGCATTTTGATGCTTCTTTATATCACTCATTTAGAGAGATACACTACTTATTTTGTGAATGATAACAAAGAATATAAAAAGCAATTGGAAAGGAAGTTAATAAATGAGTTTAAAATAAAAAAGGCGACTCAATTAAACATAGTAATCAATTCAATTACCGAAGAAAGAGATAGGAATATTAAAAAATTCGGTATCGCAATACCTTACATAGGAATTGGTGTTACACTGATTGCCTTACTTTCAAATACTTCAAATTTTGATATGAATACTACGTTGATTATTTGTCTCATTTACTTTTTCCTCATTTTTATATTTCATGGAATATTAAAGTTTGCCGAGCTTTTCTTTAACTTGTATTCAGATAATTTAACCACTCTTATTAAAGTGCTTATACAAATACAGTTAGATTGGATGGAAAAAGAAGGGGTTTCAAAGGGGGGTAAATACAGAAAGCGCTCAAGAATTTAGTTAAAATACTTTTCTTTGTTAATTTCATAAGTTAATACTAAAAGACGCTTTTTGGATCATTCAATTTAAATGTGACTGATTACTTTCTTAATCGCTATGCATGATTTCGATACGCTGAAGTAGGCGGTCCAGTTTCGCAGTCGTGATGCACTGTTTTCCAATCATTACTTCGATTGATTGGGGCTTTTGTTCGAGGTTAGGATGATCGAACTACGTTCATAAAGGTGATTGACGAGATGGAAGAAGAGATTGACTTCTCGTTGGCCAATGACCATATACGTCAGGTCATCGATGATGACAAGGTCCGAACCAAATCCCTCAGTCTTTTCAACTGAATCTTTGACTTGCCAGAGAACTTTTCACTTTTGGATGGTTGTTCGATCCAGTTTAGCTGTTTCAACTGCTTCAATTGCCTCAGCTGCCGTGCGGTCAGTGCAGTCTATTCCTCCAGATTGAAGTCTTAGAGGAATTTGAAGAAAGGGAATCGGACCAACTTCATTCGCCTCTCCAAACTCTTTGAGTTTCATTCGGAACGCTCATGGTTCATGATGGCACCTAGAAATACGATAAACGTCTAAGAGGCAATTTCGGCCTCTCTCAAAATTTGTGGGAGGGCGTCGGTAGTCTCGGCCTGACGAAGCTGATGAAAGTCCTGTTTTAACACGGAAACGCTTTGACTCATCTTGACCTCACCTGTTTTCTCGTTGATTGCGTTGAGGTGATTCTGTTCATATACGATTTCAGAAGGATGCCCATTATAGAAGTAGAGCGTACTCCCCTAACCATGCTATGATCCAGTACCGGTATATGTTGAGTTTCTTCTTTTATGAACATGTATTTTCGTCAAATTCATGTAGGGCGTCTTCATACGTTATTTTCAAGTACTTATATACTGTCTGTCTTATATCTTTAGAGCTGTAGAGATTTGAGTCGCTTTGAAGTTTTGCTGATATATTTGATAAATATTGATGTGTCGAACTAATTTTTCCACCAAATCTATTTACTCCAGATAATCTAGCCTCAACGACTCTACCGGGATTCAGATTCTTCGGCAGTAGTGTAAAATGGTAAAAATCAAAAACTGTCAATTTTGTTCTAGCGTTCACAGTGGACTATTGATTAAAAAATATCAAGTACCAATATAAAATGATTACTTTTTTATTTTAATTGTCTGTGCCGCCACATCATCGACGTCATAAACGCTGCCCATCCACCGAGTACTAGGATATAAATTCCTAAGAATAATACGAATGCCCCATAGTCTTCGAGCTCTTCGAATGGATTCCGAATGATCATCGGTTCGGATAATATGCCGACCACCATCATTGGAATGAAGAATAGAAAGAAACGTTTCCGAAAGTAGTGTTTGTACGGTTGTGTCAATGTCTGCTCCATATTCGTATCTCCTCAATTGAATTACACTTATTTACATATATGATAGCATGTTCTCATTTGAGGTTGGATGATTGGTCTTTATTTTTTTAGGCAATTTCAATTGAAAAGAGGGTGGCCGATTCATTCAGCCACCCTTCAGTCTGTTCATTCACTTGATCCAGTCAGTTCTCCCGTCCCGAACGTCGTGCTAAACGCACGGCACCAGATGACAACGGTATTGTACTCTTCTAGATTCACATCCTTAGGGATCAAATAGTTTTGATTCCCGATGTTTCCTTTTAACGCTCCTAGACTGACGCCTTGGGTCGTCTCTTGTCCTGGTTTCGTCAAATAGACGAATAAGTCAGGACCGTTCATCGTCTCGAACTCTTCAAATCGGAGGTACGTCCCGTCTTCTGTCTCGACCGAGTGGATTGTGCCGGTCGTCTCATAGTTTTTCTCCCCGTCCATGAACACACCCACCACTTCGGTTGGACTCGGTTGTGCGTCAGGTGTCTCGGCTGAATCTTCCTCCGTCTCTTCTTCTGGAGACGGTGATTCGACAGCTGTCGGCGGCAATCCTTCGTCGACCGTCTCGGTTAAAAATAGTGGGGAAATCAGCCACCAGGCGATGGCGAGGATGGCGACACCGATGATTCCGATGATGATTTTTGTACGAGTCTTCATATATGAATCCTCCTTATCGGATGTTTGAATCATTACATTCCTTTTCCCGATTCATGAGCTTATAAAAAGACGCGAATCATTGAATTCGCGTCCATTGAAGATCATACCGTCTCGGTCCAGTTCTCCTCGATGAACTCGTCACGTCCTGAGATCGCTCGGTCTTCCTTGTAATGCTTCGGATTTTTTTTATGATAATCCTGATGGTAGTCTTCTGCAGCGAAGAACGTCGTCGCCGGAATGATTTTCGTGACGATCGGAGCCGTGAAGCGTCCGCTCCCCTCCAACACATCGCGACTCGCCTCAGCCGAGATTCGTTGTTCTTCCGTGTGGTAGAAGATGGCTGGTGCATACTGTGGCCCTCGGTCTTGGAATTGCCCCTCATCGTCCGTCGGATCTGTCTGAATCCAATATAGCTCGAGAAGACGCTCATATGAGAAAAGAGATGGATCATATGTGATTTGAACGACCTCGAGGTGCCCCGTCGTCCCTGTTTTCACTTGTTCATATGTCGGATTGTCAACCTGTCCGCCCATATAGCCGGATACGATACCTTCAATCCCTGGTAATTCTTCAAATGGCGTCACCATGCACCAAAAACAGCCGCCTGCGAATGTTGCTTTTTCCATACTGTCGTTCCCTCCAAATCGTCATTCAACAAAAAAGCGCTCACGTCGGATGACATGAGCGCTTTCGTCATATCGTCCAAGGTTTCCCTTGCTGGTCGTAGCACCTTGCCTAAGGCAGGTTGCTGTGAAGTCGCGGAGCCAGATCTCTCGTTCACTCTTGATATCGATATGTAGTTGGTGAGAGCATCATACCACCCTCAAAATACATTCGTCAATGATTCGGTTTTCGTTTCAACTGAAAAACCGTCAAGACGAAGATGAATCCAATCAAGCCGATGGAAATGAGCGTACCATAAGGCACATTTTCACCGTATAGCTGTAAGAAAAATAGGCCGAATACGGCAAGCAGCACAAAGACATAGGAGCGAGTCATTGGGACCTCCTGTTTTTTCTTAAGTGTATCAAGAACACATCGACTTGGCGATACGAAAAGGAAATCAGACATAGAGCACGAATAAAGGGGGAGAGATAAAGGAGGAATGCATGATGGAACAAATCCAATTACATGAACTGACGATTGAACGTGCGCATCGTGGGTATAAAGAAGGACAATTCACGGCGAGAGACGTGACCGCCTATTATTTAGGACGGATTGCGACGTATAATGAACGGCTTCATGCCGTCATTCAAATCAATCCAGACGCCCTATTCGAGGCAGAGGCAGCAGACCGGGCGTACCGAAAAGGGGTACGCAAACCGCTACTCGGCATTCCCGTCTTAATCAAAGACAATATCGAGACGAACGGTCTGATGCGAACGACTGCAGGTGCTGCCGCGATGCGACATCATTTCGCCGCTCGAGATGCCGAGCTCGTCAAACGGTTGCGGGCTGACGGCGCCATCATCTTGGGGAAAGCGAACCTGTCCGAGTGGGCGAACTTTTTAACAGAAAATATGCCGAACGGTTGGAGTGACGTCGGTGGACAGACGATGAACCCATACGGCGACGGGTTGGATGTCGGGGGATCAAGCTCAGGGTCGGCTTCTGCGGTCGCGGCAAACCTCACGCTTCTCGCAGTCGGGTCTGAGACGAGCGGTTCAATCGTCCATCCGAGTGTCCATAACAGCATCGTCGGGATCAAGCCGACGGTCGGATTAATCAGTCGCTCCGGAATCATCCCGATTTCACGTTCTCAAGATACGGCGGGACCGATGGCGCGTACGCTTCGTGATGCGGTCATCGCCTTACAGACAATGTGCGGTGAAGATTCGGCTGATCCTGCGACGTGGGAAACTCCAGTCGGACCGCCTTATGTGACATGTCTCGATGTCCGTCAAGCGGTCGGGATGCGCGTCGGGTTCGTCAAACCAGACATTTCAGAAGAAGAAGTCGGATTGTATGAACAGGCGCTCCGATTGCTTCGGCAAGCCGAGGTCGAACTCGTCGAGGTCACGCTACCAAAGCATGAGGCGCTAAATCAGGCGGACATCCTGTTCGACGAATTCAAGCTCGGGGTCGAGGCGTATCTTGCCAATACGACCGTGCCGTTTAAAACGCTTTCCGATTTGATCGAGTGGAACGAAGAACATCCTGAATCGATTCCGCACGGCCAGACCATCTTTGAAGAAGCGAACGCCAAATCTGGAAAACTGACTGAAGCGAACTATCTCAACCGACGCATCGAGGACGTCCGTCTCGCGAAAACGGAAGGGATTGACACATTGCTTGCGTCACATAAACTGGACGCACTCGTGCTGCCACATGACATGAACTATGACATGGCTGCAAAAGCAGGTCATCCGACGATTACAATCCCATATCATTTGAAAAAGAGCGGTGCCCCATTCGGACTCTCGTTCACGGGGACGAGCTATGCGGAGCGTGATTTAATCCGAGTCGCTTATGCGTTCGAACAGTTCGTCACACGACCGACGCCTCCAGATTATTCGTAAGTTGCACCCGTCTCTCACGTCCGCTACAATGGTACGTATGCGGATTAGAGAAAGGACAGATTACAATGAAATCATCTATATACGGGTTGACGTTCGATCAACTCACAAACGAGTGTACGGAAGCGGGATACGGTGCCTTCCACGCACGTCAAGTTTGGGACTCGCTCTACATCGACCGGGTCAAATCGATGGACGACCTCAACGTACGTGATGAGGTGCGTGATTACTTAACAGAGAAATATGTCATCTCAACACAAGAACTGTTCGTCAAACAAGAAGCGGGCGACGGGACGGTCAAATTCTTACTTAAATTACATGACGGGCACTACATCGAGACGGTGCTCATGCGTCACAAATACGGACGTTCGGTCTGTGTGACGACTCAGGTCGGTTGTAACATCGGATGTAGCTTCTGTGCGAGCGGCTTGTTGAAGAAGACTCGTGACTTGACGGCTGCTGAGGTCGTCGAGCAGATCATGACCGTCCAACATTTCCTCGATGAAGAGGGCGAAGGGGACCGCGTCAGCCATATCGTCGTCATGGGAATCGGCGAACCGTTCGATAACTTCGACAACTTGGTCGACTTCTTGCGTGTCGTCAAAGATGAGCGTGGACTTGCGATCGCTCCGCGTAAGATCAACGTGTCGACGAGCGGACTCGCGGATAAGATCTACAAGTTCGCAGACCTTGATCTACGTATCAACTTGGCGCTCTCTCTACACGCGCCAAACGATGAATTACGTACTCGCATCATGAAAATCAACCGGGCGTTCCCGCTTGATAAACTCATGCCATCGATTCGTTACTACGTCGAGAAGACGAACAAACGGATCACGTTCGAGTATATCCTGCTCTCGAAAGTGAACGATTTGCCGGTACATGCGGAAGAACTCGCTGACTTGATCGAAGACATCAAAGACAAGTCGTACGTCAACTTGATCCCATATAACCCGGTCAACGAGCACATCCAATATGAACGAAGCACGCCTGAGGACATCATGGCGTTTTACGACATCTTGAAAAAGCGTGGCGTCAACACAGGCGTCCGTCTCGAGCACGGGACAGACATCGATGCGGCATGTGGACAACTCCGCAGTAAGCATATGAACGTCGAAGGCGCGAAGTAAACAATGGCCTCCTCGAATCTCGGGGAGGCCATTTTTTTTACCGTTTTTGTCCTACATATTGAATCACTGCGGATTCACCGTGATGGAGTGTGCCTTCTTCTCGCCAGACGACCGTCTCGTTTAGGACGAGAGGGACGAAATCGTCATCGAGTTGGTGGAACATCTCTTCGGTGTAAAGAAGTGAGGCGTCGTTTGGTCCACCTGTCCCGTAAGCGAGTTGATGTGTAGAGTAGACTTCACTCAGGAACAAACCACCAGGTCGAAGCGTTTGTTGGATACCCGTAAACACCTTTTCTCTGACGTGTGGAGGAAAGTGGCCAAAGATACAGATGACCATGTCATACGCCTTGTTTGGCCAATCGGCTTCATTCAAGTCGATCTGTTTCGTCTGAATGGACACGTTTCGTGACGTCGCCAAGCGTTTCGCTTTGTCGATCCCTGCTATAGAAACGTCCCATATCTCGACTTCAAAGCCGAGCGTGGCGAGCCACACCGCGTTTCGACCTTCGCCCTCCGCGATGGCCAATACACGTTTTCTTTCAGGTTGATGAAACGTGACCCATTCGCGTAAAAATTCGTTTGGCTCTGTCCCATACACATACTCTTCCGAACTAAATCGTTCATCCCATTTCGACAAGCCATTCACTCCCTCTCTACGTTTCTTTCACTATAGCAAAACGAACGGACGACGGTGAAAATCCAACACGATTTTCTGGATTCATGCATAGTCCCCATGCGAGAGGGGAATAGATTTCTGAACTAATGGATAGAGTGGAGGCTAAGTGATGGAGAAAGTAGATGCGTCGTTGTGGATTCGTGTACGAAATACGCTTGGTGAAGGTCCGTGTTGGGATGCCGAGCTGAAGCGGTTTTATTGGGTAGATATCGAAGGCCATACATTGTGGTGGTATGACGAACGTGAGGATGAAATCTCGTCGTTTGAAGTCGGGAAACAAGTCGGTTTCGTCATTCCGAAAGTGACGGATGGCGTTGTCCTTGGTTTGAAGGACGGCATTTATGAATGGGATGAGATCAATCGGGACTTGAAGAAGATTGTCGAGTTGGATGATCCGGACGGTCAATTGCGGTTTAATGACGGAAAAGCCGATCCATACGGTCGAATCTTCGCCGGAACGCTTCATCTCGAAGACAAAGAGAATCAAGCGACATTGTATCGTGTCGATCGGGATGGTACGACGACGACACTCATGAATGAGCTCACACTTTCGAACGGGTTGACGTGGTCTCCTGACCATTCCGTTTTTTATCATATCGATACACCGACTGAAACGATTCGCCAATATGATTTTGATTTGAAGGCGGGTACGTTATCAAATGGAAAGGTCGTCATCGATTTCGCAGACGAGGATGGCTTCCCGGATGGTATGATATCGGATACGGAAGGGTGTTTATGGATCGCGCATTACGCTGGAGGTAAAGTGTCTCGCTGGAATCCATCAACCGGTGAAAAACTGTTAGAAGTTCACGTTCCTGCACCGAATGTTACATCATGCGCCTTTATCGGGGATGGGCTCAATCGATTGGCCATCACGACGGCTCGTGAGGGGATGGATGAGGAAGCGTTAGCCGAATATCCGGATGCTGGATCGGTATTTATCACGGATACGGATGTGAAAGGGATGCCGCTGTATCGCTTTGGGCGTTGAGGAGGACATGCTGTATCGCTTTGGGCGTTGAGGAGGACATGCAATGGTGAAACGACTGTTAGTTCGAGCAGGTATTGGGTTGGCAGTTGCGGCAGCGGTCAAGATGGGGATTCAAAAGTTGCAAGAAAATCGAGCGCGGGAAGAAGATCATTCTTATCTCGACCCAAAATGGGACGAGGTGCCGAGTGTCGATTCTGACAAGGACGAGGATGAGGTCGGGTTGACGCAACTCGACTCCATCTATCGGGCGGAGTGGCAAGCGAACGCCTATCCCCGCTCGGAAGCAGAACGAAAAGCGTTGGAAGAATAAAAGCATGTTTTTCAAAACACGTCCGTGTGGCGTGTTTTTTTGTTGACAAATCGAATCAGTCGTTTCAATATATAAAAAGTAATGATTACGATTTAATGGAGGTTCATCAATATGAAACGAATTCCAATTACAGTACTCTCGGGTTATCTTGGTAGCGGAAAGACGACACTGCTCAACCACATCTTACATAACCGGGAAGATAAAAAATATGCGGTCATCGTGAACGATATGAGCGAGTTAAACATTGATGAGAAATTGATTGAACAGGGTGGTTTCTCCCGTACCGATGAAAAATTAGTCGAACTCTCGAACGGGTGCATCTGTTGTACCCTACGTGAGGATTTGCTGACAGCGGTCTATGAGTTGACAAAGGATCGTGACCTCGATGGCATCATCATCGAGTCTTCTGGGATTTCAGAGCCGATTCCCGTTGCGCAGACGTTCACGTATGCCGATGATGCGCTCGGAATCGATTTGACGAGCCGTGTCTATATCGATGCGATGGTCACTGTCGTCGATGCGTACCGCTTCTTCAAAGATTTCAATTCTGGTGAATCGCTCATGGAACGTCAACAAGCCGTCGATACAGGAGATGTCCGTGAAGTCGTCGACCTACTCGTCGACCAAGTCGAATTTGCGGATATCATCGTGTTGAATAAGGCAGACCGGGTGTCTGAAGCGGAACTGCAGGAGATGAAGGGGCTACTTAAGACACTCAACCCGAGCGCCCGATTATTGACTTCAACATACTCCGACGTAGCGTTAGACGATCTACTCGACGTCCAGTTGTTCGATTTCGATCAGGCGATGCGTGCGGCGGGATGGATTCAAGAACTTGAGGCAGAAGAACATACGCCGGAAACGGAGGAGTATGGCATCAGCTCGTTCGTCTACCGTCGTCGTCGACCGTTCCACCCTGAGCGCTTGATGAATTGGATGGAGCACTATCCTGAAGAAATAGTCCGTGCCAAAG
Organism: Exiguobacterium profundum; assembly: GCF_042652865.1. Classification (GTDB taxonomy): domain Bacteria; phylum Bacillota; class Bacilli; order Exiguobacteriales; family Exiguobacteriaceae; genus Exiguobacterium; species Exiguobacterium profundum. The sequence continues at coordinate 838,839 of NZ_JBHSHG010000001.1, read as the reverse complement.
GCTTCTTGTGGATCGCGTCACGGAACGACCTTGCCTGTCTCTTCTCCCAGGCCGGATACGCATCGACGCTCGAACATGCCGGTCGTTGGTTAGCGACCCTTCCGGAGAGTGAACGAGAGGCAATGTTCGCAACAGAACCTGAACTGCGTGAAGATTACATCGAGCCGTACGGAGACCGACAGAACGAATTGGTTCTCATCGGACAACGGATGGACCGGGAGACGGTCGAACAATCACTTGACGCCTGCTTGTTGACGGATAAGGAGATGGTAGCGGCATGGGATTCGTTCCATGACCCACTCCCTGGTAATGGCCAACTCGTCACCTATTAAGATTGACCGTTTACAAACTGACGAAACATCGCTATACTGTGACTGCATAAGTAACCGCATATCAATGACTGCACTAGGGGTGCTTCGGCTGAGATGTGAGCATGGCTCCGATCCCTTATAACTCGATCCAGGTAATACTGGCGTGAGGAAGTGCGGCACTTTCTCTATGCAAGTTTGTATAGATTTTGTTGCTGCATTCTCATGAATGCGGCTTTTTTTGTGCAAACACATAAAGAGGGGGAAACAAGATGAATGAATCATGTGGCACGAGTCAGATTGTCGGATTTCGCTTCACGCTTAGCCCGATGACAGATGACTTTATCGGGACGATCAAAGGGGCATTGAAAGGAACAAATATGACGGGTGTCTGGCGACATACGGATGATGTATCGACCGTGATCCGTGGTCGTGCCGAGCACGTATTCGACGTCGCACGGACCGTGTTGAGCCTGGCTTCGGAAGAAGGACGCCATGTCTCGATGAGCGGAACCTTCTCCGTCGGATGTCCGGGAGATTCGGCAGGGGATGAAGCACTCGATGCCCCACCACAACAACTGAACAGGTCCTCAAGAGAACAGTATGTCTCTTCACAATTCGCGCTCTATCCGATGGGTGCAGAGAACTACATGGATCTCATCTATGATGAAATTGAACAAGCGAAACAGGCCGGTGTCTATAATGACTCCATGCACTACGCATCCGGCATTCATGGGAATTTGGATGATGTGTTCTCGTATTATGAGGCGGCGTTCAATCGGACGCGCGAGAAGAATCGACACGTCGTCATGACGGTGACGTTCAGTGTGAACAGTCCGTCACATGGAGGACGACATGCTTAAATCGTGGAAATTGAAAGAGGTCGTTCTCGTCTCCGTATTGTCTGTCGTCTTTGCCGTCGTCTACTTACTGTTCGTCCATATCGGGAACTTATGGGCGGGATTGATCGGGCCGATCGCCTATGAATGGATTTTCGGTATCTGGTTCATCGTGTCGATCATCTCGGCGTACATCATCCGGAAGCCGGGTGCTGCCTTTATCTCGGAAGTGATGGCAGCGACGATTGAGATGTTGATTGGAAATGCGATCGGACCACGCATCATCTTGGTCGGCATCGTCCAAGGTCTTGGGGCTGAAGCTGTCTTTGCGATGACAGGCTATCGTCGATATGAGCTATGGGTTCTCATGCTAGCTGGATTTGGCTCGGCCGTCACGAGTTTCGTGTATACCTACTTCATGAGCGGATTTGCGATGCTTGAACCAGGATATGTGGCGACGATGTTCGGGCTGCGCGCGGTCAGCGGCATGGTCATCGCAGGAATCGGTGGGAAGTTACTCAGTGACCTGTTGCTCAAGACGGGGTCACTTCGTGGCTATGCGATCGCTCGGAGTGGGAACGTCCATGGTTGAGACAGAATCGCTTTCATTCCGGTTCCCCGAAAGTCAGGACACCATCATAAAAGATGTGTCACTTTCCATACGACCTGGACGCACGATTTTGACAGGAACGAGCGGAAGCGGGAAGTCGACCCTGCTCGCGCTGTTCAACCGTCTCTATCCAGAGAATTGTGATGGAGTCCTAGAAGGCAGACTCGAACTGTTTGGACGGATTTACGACGAATACGCACCAGGCGAAATCAATCAGCAGGTCGGGACCGTATTTCAAGACCCGGACACGCAGTTCGTGATGGAACGGGTGGAAGAGGAACTCATCTTCACACTCGAAAATTTGCAGACACCGGTCGAGGTAATCGATCAGCGTGTGACGGAGATTCTCGAGTCACTCCAACTGACCGATTACCGAAATCGTCTCATCGATTCCTTGTCAGGCGGGGAGAAACAACGGATTGCCGTCGCCTGCGCCATGGTTGGACAACCAAAATGGTTGCTTCTCGATGAGCCGTTGACGCACCTTGACCCAGTGACCGCGAATCGATTCGTCGACTGGCTCGATCACTTAGACAACGTGAACGTCATCGTTGTCGAACATCGCGCGCACTTGTGGGGAGACTTTTTTGATTGGCACATCGAACTCGACCAAGGACGGATTGTACGGAACGAACCGTTTCAGCCGGTCGATGATTTTTCATTCAAACCGTCGCCTGCGCCACGACAAGCAATCGAGCATTACGTGGTCGACGAGGTGGTGCGTGACTCATTTCGATTAAAAGGGGTGACCCTTCAAGCTCGTATCGGGGAAGTGATTGCCATATTGGGACCAAATGGGAGTGGGAAGTCGACGTTTTTACGAAGTTTGACGGAGTGTGACCGCCGGGTGGGACTCGTTCCCCAATCTCCGGAACACTTATTTTTCATGAACTCGATCGAGCAAGAGCTACAGTTTGGTCATGAGAAATCGATTGATGTCGTATTGGATGAGCTAACCCTCGAGGACAAACGAGTCCTCCATCCATTGTCACTCAGTCATGGACAGAAGCGACGACTCGCCGTCGGGATTCAGTTACTCTCAAACAAACAGTTGCTTGCCTTCGATGAACCGACGGCAGGTCAGGATGAGCCGTCACTCCATGCACTAGAGATTTTGATGAAGCGACATGCGGCAAAGGGACAGACGATCTTGTTCGTGACCCATGACTTATCGTTCGCCAATATCGCCCATACGTTCTATTTGATGAAGGATGGGGAACTCTCAGGACCATTCGGGGATGAGCTTTGGGGGGACACGGAGAGACTTCGTCATTATCGACTAGCGGGAGGACGGCAACGATGTCACTCCATGATATGAATCCGACGATCAAGTTTGGGACGATGACGATCATCATGTTCGGGCTGGCCTTGTTTTATAACCCGTGGACCCCGCTCGTCATCATTGTCGGTACGTTGACGATTCAATTACTGGCGACGGACGTTTCATGGAAGAAGTGGAGCCTGTTTTTGATTCCTTTTCTCGTCACGGCACTCGGGACGTTTTGGACGACGCTCGTGTTTGGGAAGGAGCTTGGGGGAGAGACGTGGGTAACCCTTCTCGGTCAAGACATTTCAAAAGAAGAGGCACGTATCGCCATGTCTCTTAGTCTACGTGTGTTGGCATTCACCGTACTGTCGCTCCTCTTTATGTTGACGACCGATTCGAAACGTTTCGTCATGAGTTTGATGCAACAGGCAAGGCTTTCTCCGACGATTGCCTATAGTGCGCTCGTCGGATTCCGCTTCCTTCCGTTAATGCAACGGGAGATGCATCAGCTACAATACGCGCATCGTCTTCGCGGTGTACCTCTTGATACGAAATGGGAGCGGATTCGGCATGTCCCGAAACTACTTCTTCCACTGATGGCAGGTTCAATCCGACGTGCTGAACGTGTCGCCTTCTCCATGGAGGCGAGAGGTTTCACAAGTGGAAAACGGACCGTCTATGAGCGGATTGACATCAAACCGTCCGATTACATGTGGTCCGGTATATTCTTCATACTGTTCGGTCTTTCCATTTGGATTGGCATATGAAAAGACGACTCACGGAGAGTCGTCTTTTTTCGTTTCTTTCACGATACGAAACTTCGGTTTGACCGATTCGTTGTTGAACGCCTCGAGAACGGTATTCTCGTTTGCCATTCGAATCTGTTGTGGCTCGCCTTTTGCTGTCGTACCGATGCAATACATGTTCGCTTCATAATCCGCAAAGAGCGATTTGTAAGATGTCGCGTGGTGCATCAAGCGACCTGGAGACCCCCAACCGACGATGATCATCCCGCCGCTTGCTTCTACCTCTTGTAACGTCTCTTCGACGTAATGGTAGTTCGTCTCATCGAGTTGAGACTCCACGTATGGAAGGTTGTCATTGATGGCGAGTGTCGGGACGAGACTGATGACCCGCATTTCTCGAATCGGTTGTGACAAATGATTTTGCATCAACATATAAGCACGCTGTGTCGTCGTGCCAGACAAAAAGGCATCGCTCATCCGCGGCGAGTAAATAATGACGGCGCAGATGACGCCATCCTCCACATCGGTGAACTCATACGTTCGCATATAGCGTTTCGTTTTATCTTCATTGAAGATTGATTTGACGCGGATGGTTACTTCTTCTACATGCGTGTTCATTTCCATTCCTCACTTTTTCATGTAAGCATCAGCCGAGCGATTTAAACCACTCGACATATCGAATCGTGTAATAAGCAACTCGTTGACTAAGCGTATCACGCTCATCAGGCATGAACGTCACGCTTGATTCATAGTTCTCGAAGTACGTCATGACATCATTGACATATTGCTCACTTCGATTGTATTCGAAGATAGCGTTTCGGACGGATGTGACTGAATCTGTCTTTTTTCCACCGTGTTCACTTAAATAATACGCCGCCGTGTGCGCAGAATCAACTAGACTATGTGGGTCAGCTTTTCCATCGCCGTTCCCGTCGCGACCGAGTCCGCCATACTGTTCAATCAAGGCAAGGTCCGTCAAATCCACTTCGTCTTCTGGGACATCGCCTTTTTGGTCATCGGTATCATATTCCCAACCGAGCCAAGTACGGGGCATGAATTGAAAAGGTCCGATCGCGCCGACAGACGAACGCATCGACGAACTGTGTGAGAAGATGGTCTCTACACGGTGAACGGCAGCCAGTAGGCGCCAGTCCACGTCATATGTTTCAGCAGCGTCTTGATAGACGGCCAGATGTGTGTTCGGAACACCGTTCTCTCCATAATAGGTTCGATACAATCCATTGTTCACTTTATCATGTTGACCGAGCCAGCCGACTGCCCCGAGCAAAAGCACGAGCACAATAATGAAACCGGTCAGTCGCAGCATCATACGTTTCAAGATACCGCCTCCTAGCTTTTAGACAATACCCGAATAGTGTAGCATATAGCTAAGAGGAAGGACAGGAGTGGATATGGATGCTTGAACGTTTGATTTTTACAGCCATTATCGGCTACATGCTGATCGTTCAAATCTTCAATGCCAAATTGATTCGTCCCTTGATTGAAACGAGAGGACGGGCATGGGTATATGAACAAACCGTGAAATCGGCATGGGGGCTGACCTTGTTAATTGTTGCCCTCATCTTTTTATTTCAAGTACCGCCATCAGAAGTCGGATTGAGGTTCGGACCAGAAGCGGGGAACGAACAGGCATGGCAAGTCTTTTACTTGTCATGCATCCTGGTCACCGTGGCGCTCGTCTTTTATCTGTTGGTAAAAACTTCAGCACGTCTCCGAAATGTGTTACGCCCTTACTATGATCTCGATTTAGAGAAGCTGCTCCTCCCTCGGACAAAACCTGAGGAACAAGCGTGGGGTGCCGTCTCGGTCACTGCAGGCGTGACCGAGGAATTCATTTTCAGAGGAGTCCTGCTATACACGATCTCCCTCTATATAGAGGTCCCGGATTTGACTCTCGCCTTAATCGGGGGCGCCCTTTTCGGTGTGGCCCATGCCTATCAAGGGATAAAGGGAGTCTTCACGACAGGGATCGTTGGATTCGGACTAGGTATCCTATATTTAGGGATGGGTGTCCTTTGGCCGGTCATGGTGTTACATGTGCTACTTGATTTGATTGCCGGTCCAATCCATGTCGATGCAAAAAGCGAGTGACCGCCTCCTCATACGCAGGAGCGTCCTTGATCATGCAATCGGTATGTTCTGCGCCATCGATCAATACCAAGTCGTTCTTCCGGTTCAATGCATTCATTTCGACCGACATCCACGTCGGGACGAAATCATCTTTTGAACCATGTACGAATAGGATTGGGGTCGTCGTTTCCGTGACGGCCTTTTTCGGTTGGACTTGTCTCATCGTGAACCCTGCACGAGACCAAAGGAAATAGTCGATTCCCGGTAAAATGAGCTCGGCTGGGATATGGTGTAACTCTTTCAATTGATAACGCATCAATTGTTTCATATCGTCAAACGGACATTCTGCGATGACGAAGTCGACGTTCGTGAGCGGAGTCGTCTGCAAGACGGTGGCCGCTCCCATCGAGACGCCGTGAAGCCCGACTTGATCGACTGTTTCCTCTGTCTTCAACCAGTCCACCCAGTCGATCATATCGACTTTTTCATGGAAACCATATGAGGCATAAATTCCTTCGGACTCACCGTGTGAACGTAAATCGACGGCAAGCAGGTTAAAGCCGAGACGATGGAACATGGCGAGGTGAGGGGCCATGAAACTATGTGATGCGGTATATCCATGTACGAACACAATCCATTTTGTTGACCCCTCATTCCGATAGATACGCCCGTAGAGGCGGTACTCATCACGAGATTGAATCGAGACATGCTCGAACGGTACGTCATGATAAAAGTTGCGATCTTCGTCCGTATATGGAGCGAGTAACATCTCCGGAGTCTTTCGTTTGCCCCGCGTCATTCGTTTGAAGGCATAGTAGCTGACCGCGTAGTAGCCTGTGAAAAGTGATGCCAATCCAATTTTCCATTTTCGTTGCATTAATACCGACTCCTTTCAACGTTATTGTACCCGAAACGAATCGATACGGTCCTGTTTTCTTACATAAGGAGAGGGCATACAGAACATAATCGTGTGAATATCAGGAATCAAGGCACATGGAAAGACATGATTTTGAACGATACGATGGAGTGACAACAGCAGGAGGGTGGGGATATCTATATGGAGAGGTCAGAGATCTATCGAATGATACAAATGGTGTTGAGCGACAGAAAGGGGATGCTTGAACGGGGAGTAACGTTCTCGTGGACGATTGAAGGAGATGAACGAATCATCGGACTCGTATTTGATGTTATTCTCGACCGTTATTTTCTATATAACCAAACAAGCCTCCTCACCGAGGTACAAGAGATTGCGCGTCTAGTCGAATGTCGACCAGAGGAAATCGTTCGCGCACTCTCCTGTCTTTCGGGGATTCGACTCGAATCGAATCATATCATCGAACGATTGATGAGTATCGAAGAGGCGACCATTTCAGAGAACGGATCAATCCTTGTTGCCATTCGCCTTGGAGGATGGCTCACTCATCAATTGCATCAAATTGGTCGTGATGCCCTTCTTCCTTGTTGAGCTCGGTCAAGGTACCGTCAATCACACGAAGGACGCGATCACACACATCGAGCATGCGTTCATCATGTGTGATGACGACGACACGTCTCCCTTCTTCATGTGCTTGTTTGGCCAATAACTCCATCACACGTCGTCCATTCTCATAATCAAGACTCGCCGTCGGTTCATCTGCCAAAATGAGTTGCGGGGAGTTGATCAAGGCACGTGCGACGGCGACACGTTGCTTTTCACCTCCCGACAATGTCGACGGGAGATGATGCAGGCGGTGTCCTAAGCCGAGGTCGGTCAATAGTTGTTTCGCATCCATCTGTCTCTTCTCCTGAATCAGCTCAAGTTGCTCGAGCACCGTCAAGTAGGGAATCAGGTGGGCCTGCTGAAACACGAACCCGACTTCATGTAGACGTAACAGACGACGTTGTTCCTCATCTAATTCGAATACGTCCCGTTCGTTCATCAAAAATGCTCCTTGATCTGGTTTTCGCAATAGACCGAGGATGTATAACAATGTACTCTTCCCGCTACCACTCGGACCGACGATGGCAACGCATTCCCCTGGCGATACATCTAACTCGATGTCATTCAATACGAGCTGACCGTCAAACTGATGTGATACATGGCTTAACCTCATGATGCTTTTCCTCCTATGATTTCAATTGCGTCGACTTGACGTAGTTTCCATAACGGTAACAACGCGCCAAGAACAGATAAGAAAATGAACATGGATCCGAATAGCGCGACATGACCGAAGTCGACGAGAAACGGTAACGATGATGGAATCAACGCATCGACGACGTACATGAACCCGATCGATGTGGCGACTGCGGCAGATACGATGACGATGACCTGAAAGAGCAGTGCCCGTCCTATGATTCGAGGAGAGAGACCGATTGCCTTCAGAATTCCGAGTTCAGGTAACTTTTGAAGCGTGAACAAATAAAAGAATGCGGTCAAAATAAACGTTCCGATCACGAGTAGAAAAGCACGCATCATCGTGAATGTGCTTTGCTCGGCACTATATCCAGGAACCGACTCAATCAAATCTTGTTGACTCATGACGAGCGGATTGGACATCGTGGATTCCGTTCCAATCTCAGCCGATACATATGGACGTTGTTCGGAGTAATCCAAATAATCGAACCACGTCTCGTTCGTCGTGTAAATCACCGGTCCATGACTGTAGCGTCCAGGCGCCTCACCGGCGATCGTAAAACGATATTCGGACGCAAAGTCGGTCAACGTGTCACCTGTTCCAAGCTGTTCTGAAAGACTTGGGTCAAACAAGACTTCACCTGTTTCTAGATAAGTACCTGGGCCAATATTACTTCCACTTGGAAGGGCGAATAGCGTGACCTCTTCTTTTTTTCCATCAATCGTGACCGTGAGCTGTCGGACGCTCATCGTTTCGTTTGAAGTATCCGCTGTGACGTCTATAAACGATCGTGTCAATTGACCTTCTGAGTCCGGATCAAGTTGATACGTCGTAGCATTCAATTCGTGCAAGGCAGAACCGTTATCATATGCGAGACCGTCTGCTAGCCCTGTGATGAGTGTCGTCAACATGACAATCAATAATGTGATCACGAACAACATGGAAAACTTTCTTTTCTGTCTCCACATCTCTTTCCAACCTAACTGCATAAAAAAACCTCCTTCAAGTGCTGATGAAGGAAGTGTACGTAATCAATATGAACAGAATATGAACGACATCAAAAATGTAGATGAACCGTGGTGCCGGTTCCGAGGTTTGACTCGACTGTGATGTTTCCGCCATGTAGGTCGATGATATCTGAGGTGATGGCAAGACCGAGACCTGTCCCTTGAGTCGTTCGAGCCGTGTCCCCGCGATAGAAGCGGTCGAACAGGTGCTCTTTTGTCTCGTCGTCCATCCCAACCCCTTCATCCGTAACCGAGATGACGATACCTGGGTCGACGGTACAGGTGATGTGAATTGTGCCTCCATCATGTGAAGCATGAACGGCGTTCATCAATACATTGTTCCAAACTTGTGCGAGTAGAACCGGGTCACTCTTCAAGACTACGTCTTGTGGGATGTCGGTAACGACGGCGATCCCTTTTTGATCAAGAATGAAAGCGTTCGTTTGAATGACTTCGGATACCGATTGAAGCACATTCACGTTCGTCTCGAGAATCGGGGGATTTTCATCCAATCGTGATAAAAGCAGCAGTTGTTTCGTCAATTGGGATAGACGCTTCGTCTCCTGTTCGATGACACGCGCATATTCTCTTGATTCACCTTCCGTACCGTCAGCTAATTTTTCTGCATAGCCACCTAGGGAGGTCAAAGGAGATTGAAATTCATGGGAGACATTCGAAACGAATCGTCGCTGTCTCGCTTCGGTACGATCGATCTCATTTGACATGTTTTGAAATTGTCGTGCCAACGTTCCGATTTCATCTTGACGCTCGACGGGGAGATGTTCCGGAGCTTTACGCATGGCGACGGATGTGGTCGCATTCGTGAGCGTCTGTAACGGGCGGACCAGGGACCTTGTCGAGATGGCAATCAAGCCAAATGCCAAGAGGGTGACGAGTGCGAAAAATAGACCGACGAACAGATGTAACTCGCGGATTTGGGCACTCAAATCCGGACGAATAAAGATGACGTCCCCGTTTTCAAGTGTAAATCCATATGTGTTCGTCAGTTCGTTATCGAACAATCCGAGCAAGAAGAGATGAAACGGAAAGTCACGCATTCCCTGATATGGAGACCCGTTCCGTACGGATTGGATCACCTTGTCAGAGATAGTCTCATCCCGAAAGGCACCGCCAAAACGTCGACGTTCGTCAGTCGCATCCACGACGACCAGTTGATATCCGGTCGCAGCTAAGAAAGTATAGAAGGCATCATAGTCTAAATCGGTATGGTTCTCGACATACGACTCCGCTATTTTGGCGACCCGTTCCGTCTTCTCGCTATAGGAAGGTTGCCACCACTTGTAATAAGCCACATTGCTGATCAACAGGGAGATGGCTCCGGATAGAAGTAAAATCAAGAACATCGTGACGATGATTCGCGTGTAGAGTGTCTTCATCCGTTCACCTCGAGCGAGTATCCGACACCTCGTACGGTTCGAATCGACAAAGCAGGGTGATCGAACCGATTACGAAGTCGCTTGATATGAACATCAACTGTTCGCTCATCCCCCTCGAAATCAAATCCCCATACCAAATCAATTAACTCCTCACGACGATACACTCTTCCCGGAAAAGAGGCGAGTTGAAATAATAGTTCAAACTCTTTTTTAGGGAGATAGAACAGCTGACCCTCAAGCGTCACCTCGTATTCTCTTAAATCGAGTCGAAGAGGACCAGCTTGAATTTGTGAAGCGGCCGAACGTTGATAACGTCGCGAGACGGCTTGCAATCGAAAGAGTAACTCCTCAGGGATGAAGGGTTTGGTCACATAGTCGTCTGCCCCATGAACGAATCCTTGACGCTTATCCTCCCATTCATCGAGAGCGGTTAGTAAAATGACGGGAATATCGAGAGTCGACTTGAGTCGTCGACACAATTCACGACCGTCAAGCCCTGGGAGCATGATGTCGACAATCGCGGCATCGATTGGTTGCATCGTGAAACGTTCTTCGCCTGTGTTCCCGTCGGTCGCTGTCAACACCTCATGACCCGCATCCTCGAACGTTTCTTTCACAAGGCGTAAAATGGAGGGGTCGTCTTCTACGATGAGTATACGCATAGCGGTCGTTCCTTTCCTAAATAGGTTCGACACGAAACGAGGTGACCCATGCGGAGTCACCTCGAATCGTATCAGCTTTATTGCTTCGTCATCTCTTGATGAAGGGCACGGAGGGCGCGGATGAACGCATCCTTAAAGTATTTGTCTTCTTGAGTCTCTAATGTTTGGATGGCCTTTTGGTCACCGTTACTCGCTTTGACGAGAAGATTCACGACTGTTCCCCAGCGTTTCACATGTTCTGGGCGAGGGTGGTTCAACGCGGTCGTCAGCGTGAACCAATACGGTTGATCGCGCCGCTGCAACGTGGCAATCATCCGTTTGGCAAGGAGCGCTTCTTCTTCAGAAGGGATTGTTGCCGTGGCGAACCAACCGAGCATCGAAGCGCTCATCGATTCAAGTTCTTGTTTCATTGCAGGTTCGATTGGCATCCGTCCGAAGTCTGTCACGTTGACAAATACCAATCGGTCTTTCGGGTCAATATGTGTGATCCATCCTGACACTGACTTCAGCTTTTCACGTTCTTTTGACTGGGCTTTACACGTATACCCTTGAAGTTTTCCGATGTAGATGCGGAATTGTCCACGGTCGACATGTTTGTCCACCTTGAACTCGATTTCTTGTCCTGCTTGAAACGGTTGATTCCGTTTATGCAACGTCTGACCCTTTTTCAATTCGGGTCGTTTGGAAATATGACGCAATGCTTCTTGTTCAGTCCGATCATCCAATGTCCAAAGGTTGTGAGGGGTCACGTTTTTAAAACGATGACGCCGGACGTAGATGTATTGGTCGAGTGCGTCGATCGCGTCTGCGGAAGTGGCAGTTCCATTCAAATAGTCATCAGCGATATCACGTAAGGTGAGGGATTCGAGACGATCGATATGTCCTGAATAGGGAACGCTTCCGACAACAAATAACGCGGTCGCAATCAACTCACTTTCTCGAGGGGTCAGCGGTCGTTTGGCCATGGTGCACTTCCTCTCTTAATTCATATGATTAGTATAACAAAAACAGTTAGAATGTTGTGAACTCAACTGCGATTTGGAAAAAAATGAGGAATGGACAGGATTCCCACCATTTATCTCGAATAATGACTTGTAGAGAATCGGATGTAGGAATGAAAAAGTGAGGTGAGGCAATGAAGCTCTCCATCGAATCTGGGGATTATGTCGTATTGATTGAAATCAATAAAGAAGTACTCAAATGTGCATCCCTTGAGGAAGCCGATCAGGCAGATCGTCTGCGATATGAACTCGTTGGTCGGATGAGCGAACGCTTGCCAGCAGAAGTCATCGTTCCGTCGATCATCGATTACATTCGCTTCGGAAGCGGATATATCGGAGATCGCATCGTCTGGGACGCTGAAACGGAGTCTTTTTTTTGCCAGCAGTTTGAGACCATTGACGGGTCTCCACTTGGAGAGGACCTCGAAGGATTCCGTCCCGACCCAAGCCGGGTGGAACTGGCGCGCTACTATACGTACTTGACGATTGGACGAATTGTCGAGTTTGATATGCTGCACCCGGATGAGCCGAGCTATTGGTAAACTTAGCGACAACTTTTTATTCAAAAAAAGGGAAATCTAATCCAAAGTTTGAGATAATGGAGTCACTTTATCAGTTTGGAATGGAGCGGAAGGAATGAAAAAGATTGCCCTTTTGACAGCGATTGCCCTTTTATTGCCGGTCGGAGTAGATGCAGCACAGCCAGTCATCCTTAAGAAACATGGCTACGTCGTTTCAGAACCACAAGTCACGAGTCAATATTATGTGAAGCAAATCGGTACGGATTTGGCCTGGAGTAAGACGAGAGGCGCAAGTGATATCGTTGTGGCGCTGATTGACTCGTCAGCTGACCGGAACCATACGGATTTGAAGAACGTTCCTCGTGTCGTCAATTCCATGAAAGGTCCGTATACTGCGGATATTCATGGTACGCATACCGCCGGAATCATGGCCGGGAAACATAACCGCTTTGGGATCGCCGGACTCGCGCCGAACGTTCGCTATCACTTTTATAATGTGTTTTACGGGGTGAATTCAGATGAAACAGACTCCTGGACGGTCGCCAATGCAGTGGATACGGCTGTAGCGAAAGGGGCGAACATCATCAACCTCTCGCTTGGAGGGGATGATTATGATAGTCGTTTGGCCACATCGATTAAACGGGCAAGAGCGAAAGGGGTCATTATCGTCGCATCATCTGGAAATGATCGAAAACAGACGATCAATTTTCCTGCAAACATGAAAGAGGTAATCGCGGTCGGTGCAATCGATTCTAGACATCGTCTCGCGAGCTTTAGCAATATGGACGATCGCGTCAAAATCGTGGCGCCAGGTGTGAACATCCTCTCTCTAGGAATCAACAACCGCTTTGTCTTTATGGACGGGACCTCGATGGCGGCACCGATGGTCACGGCGAGCCTCGCGCTCGTCAAATCGATCAATCCTTATTTGACACCTGGTGAGATCGACCAGTTGATTGCGAAGATGCCAAAAGCCTCCGGAAAGTCTTATACGGAATTGAATGCGATGAAACTGCTAGAGGCAACGGCTCGCCCTATTCACATCTCTGCCCCTTCGGTGTGGAAGAGTCGATACGTGAATGATGTCAAGTTGAGTGTTATGAACCATTCGAACTTAAAGTCCTCGTTCACACTGTATCAAGGGAACAAGAAAGTCAAGACGCTCACACCAAATCGGTCGTTCACGATGTATTCGAGCGGGGATTGGTTACCGAGCGGACAATATCGCATCGTCGGTCAAGTCACGGATGGAAAACATAAGCGATACACGAGCCGAACGATTGATTATGTCAACACGTTGAAGACGACAGTGTCTGTGAAGGTGTCGGAAGAAGGGACGTTCTCGATTCACACGACGCGAAAAGGCACGGTCACGTTACTTGATTCAAATGGGAAGGTCTTGTACGAAGCGCTCCACATCGCTGGGACATTCCCGGTAAGAGGGGATACGGCGGAAAAGTTGACCGTCATTCTGAAGCCGACGGACCTTCGCGAAAAAGTGGTGACGACATCTTTTGAGCCACCGATCATCGAAGACGAGCCTCCGGTCACAGAGACCTTGTAAGATAAAAAGCCGCCTGCTCCTAACGGAGAGACGGCTTTTTCTATTTAATCGATGGTGATGGCTTCTCCACACCAACGGATACTCGCTTCTAATACGTTCCCTTGGTCATCAATATGCTCGAAACTGAGTTTCCCATCTCGGATGATTTCGCAAAGACCGACTCGGACACGGTCGCTCCAAGCGCGACGCGTCTCATGCGTTTCATCGAACACTGGAATGGCGTCCGGGAAGCGCTCCTCGAGATGTGCTAAATTGTGATGGTCAAAATGATAAGGTCGTTTCGAGAGTTCGTTCGGTGCCTTGATGTCGAACGGTTCAAACCCTCGGACGAGACGATTATTTCGGTAGAAGGCGAACACGCCGTTGTTCGGGTGGAGCACTTTAATGTCATCGATTTCTATTACATAAGTCAGACGTTGAATCCAACCGTTTTTTGCATCCTGATGCATCAAAATCCCTCCTTATTCAATGAACACGCCTTATTTTAGCGCTGACTGAACGTAAAATCAAGTTTCGAATTTAAGTTGTCAACCGTTCAAATTTCAGCTACAATGGTTGAAGTGACTATGAAGTCTGGACAATCGCGGGACGCAAGTCTTGAGGAAAGTCCATGCTCGCACAGCCTGTGATGGCTGTAGTGATCGTGCTACACGAAACGATAAGTGTAGGCAACGCAAGTTGACGGCAGAAGAAACACCTAAGTCCTCGGATATGGTGTCCGCTTCTTGAAAGTGCCACAGTGACGGAGTCTGATCGGAAACGTTCAGAGTGGAACGAGGTAAACCCCACGAGCGAGAAACCCAAACTATGGTAGGGGAACTTCCAGACCGGAATCGAACGGGACGGAGGGCGCCGGTGTGCGCAGATAGATGATTGTCACTCCATCGTGCCAGGGAGACCGTTATGAGCACCGGAGTACAGAACATGGCTTACAGGACAACATAGTCTCAACTGACAACGACAAGGAGTTCAAGCACATATACTTGAGCTCCTTTTTTCATGATTTTTTTACAACTTACAAAATGACTGAAAGATATTTATGTAGAAGGAAGGCGATTTAGATGGCAAAACGTAAACTGATTGCGACGGCAGCGATGGGAATTGAGGCACTTGTGGCAAAAGAAGTAAGGGATTTAGGATACACGTGCGAAGTCGAGAACGGACGGATTTATATCGACGCGGAAATGGAAGACATCCCACGTCTGAACATGTGGTTGCGGACAGCAGACCGGGTCAAACTCGTCGTTGCCGAGTTCAAGGCGACAACGTTTACAGAATTGTTTGACGGGGTCGTAGCGTTACCATGGACCGACCTCATGCCGTGGGACGCGGCGTTCACGGTCGACGGACGCTCGGTCAAATCAAAGCTGTTCTCGATTCGTGACTGTCAGAAAATCACGGAGAAGGCGATCGTTGAAGCGATGCAACGCGGCTATCGTAAAGAGGGAGAATGGTTGCCGAAGTCAGGCGCGAAATTCCCAATCGAAGTCGCTCTTTTGAAAGATGTGGCGACCATCACGATCGATACGTCCGGTCCACTTCACCGTCGAGGCTACCGTGAGCTTCATTCGCAAGCTCCACTCAAAGAGACGATGGCAGCGGCGATGATTCAATTGACAAACTGGCGTCCGGACATGCCGTTTTATGACGTATTTACAGGTTCAGGGACGCTCGCCATCGAAGCGGCGATGATTGGACGAAATATCGCGCCGGGTATCAACCGTGAATACTTCGCACAGGATTGGACATGCATCCCGAAAAAAGCCTGGTATGCGGCAATAAATGAAGCGAATGAGAAGGCGGAGTGGGATAAACCGTTAAAAATCTATGGAATCGACTTGGATCCGCGGATGGTGAAACTTGCAAAAGACAATGCGGAACTCGCTGACGTCCGTGATGCGATCACATTCGTCCATAGTGACGCAGCCGCACTGAAGCCGAAAGAAGAGTACGGGGTCATCATCGGAAACCCACCTTATGGGGAACGACTTCAGTCAGAAGAAGAAATCATCGACTTGTACGAACGGATCGGGGAACAATATGCGAAATACCCTGGTTACAGTGTCTATATGTTGACGAGTTATGAAGACTTCGAGAAGGCATACGGGCGCCCGGCGACGAAGCGTCGGAAGCTGTACAACGGAAATATCGAAACGCAATATTACCAATACTTCGGAAAGCGTCGCCCACGTCCGGACCGTGACGCAAAACCGAAATCAGAATGATGAATCCATGACCGTTCACCTGAGCGGTCATTTTTCTGTTTTCTTAGAACAAACTCACTTGTTTCATCATCCGTGTAACAGGATATACATAACATATGTATAATTAGAGGGGGACAGATGATGGAAAAGTATACAGTCGAATATCAGTTACATGTGAAAGAACAGAACACTCGGACGGTCGAGGTAGAAATGGACCGTGTGCCGGACTTAAATAATCAAGAAGAATTACATGCGGCTTACCAGATTGTATCTGACGCGATTCGTGAACCGATCACAAGTTTTGAGATTGTATCTATTACGTGAGCCCGAGGCAATCGCTTCGGGCTTTCTACATAATATTGGAGGAGTGAGCAAATGAATATTTTAGTAGTGGGCATCGGGGATGTCGCCAAAAAAGCATATCTACCTGTATATGCCGGATTAAAGGACGTTGATGTGTATCTCGTCTCAAGGGATGAACAGAAGTTACACGATATCATCTCGACCTTTCGTTTCAAAGGAGGGTACTCAGACCTACACGCCGTGCCGATGACAGAAATCGATGCGGTCATGATTCATTCGACGACAGCTGTTCATTATGAGCAAGCCGAGTATTGTCTACGGCAAGGAAAGCATGTCTTCATCGACAAACCGATCACGTTCACTCTTGGAGAGACGGAACGACTCGTCGCACTTGCTAAAGAGAAAGGCGTCCATCTCGTCACAGGCTTCAATCGCCGATTTGCCACGGCCACACAGGCACTCAAACAAGTCGAAGAAAAAAATATGGTCTTCATTCAAAAGAACAGAACGTATAAACCGGCATCGCTTCGTGAATTTGTGATCGAGGATTTCGTGCATGTCGTCGATACGCTCCGTTATTTGACCGACCTTCAGCCTATCGAACGTTTACGTGTCACACCTCGATTTGAAGGGGATGTGCTGAAACAAGTGATGATTCATTTCAAGGCAGGGGGAATCGAGGCAATCGGTTGGATGAACCGAGACAACAGTTGCACCGAAGAAGTGATGGAAGTCATGTCACCGACCGTGAAGCGGGTCACGCGTGATGTGGAGCGGATTACAGACTATGGACGAGACGGTGTGAAGGAATGGTCACTCGACCCATGGGAGTCGAATTTGAAACGTCGAGGGTTTATCGACCTTGTGGAAGACTTCTTACGTTTACTTCGTGGGGAACCGAACGCCTCCGTTGTCGCGGAAGACAGTCTCGAGACACATCGTCTCTGTGAAGAAATTCTAAAGGAAGTGCGGTGAACATACTGTTTCCGTCATATTCAGAGCGGGTAAAAACCCGATAAAAGGAGGCGATTTCGTTGGATATTCGTGAACTGATTATGCAAATCAATGACTATTTATGGTCGTACCTTCTCATCTTCGTATTGATTGCAGGAGGTCTTTATTTTACGATTCGGATGGGGTTCGTTCAATTTCGAATGTTACCGGAAATGTTTAAACTCTTATTCGTGAAAGGAATCAAGCATGAGAAAGGACAGGTCTCATCTTTCCAAGCGTTCGCCATCGGAACGGCTGCCCGTGTCGGTACGGGGAACATCGCCGGCGTATCGACGGCAATCGCTTTAGGCGGACCTGGCGCCGTATTTTGGATGTGGCTCATCGCCTTGATCGGAGCAGCTTCGGCGTTTGTTGAAAGTACGCTCGCCCAGGTGTATAAAGTGCATGACGGCAAGGCTTGGCGCGGTGGTCCGGCGTACTATATTGAACGGGCTCTCGGTGCACGCTGGTTAGGCATCGTATTTGCCATTTTGATTACGTTCGCGTTCGGTTTTGCGTTCAACTCCGTCCAGGCAAATACAATCGCACTCTCCGTGAATAACGTATTTGAGATCGATACGGTCTGGGTCGGCATCATCTTGTCCGTTGTCACCGCTATCGTCATCTTCGGTGGGATTCGTTCCATCTCGACCTTATCGGGAATCATTGTACCAATCATGGCGGGCGGTTATATCTTACTCGCTATTTGGGTTGTCCTTACGAATCTTGATGTCGTGCCACAGGTGTTCTCCGCCATCTTCTCTGAAGGTGTCCTCGGTTTCCAACAGTTGTTCGGTGGTGCGGTCGGTGCAGCCGTCCTCCAAGGAATTCGACGTGGTCTCTTCTCGAACGAGGCAGGTATGGGGTCTGCCCCGAACGCCGCAGCTACCGCTGAGGTGAGTCACCCGGTCAAGCAAGGATTGATTCAATCGCTTAGCGTATTCGTTGACACCTTGTTCATCTGTACCGCAACAGCGATGATTGTCCTCATTTCAGGAGTGGAAGGCTCTGAAGCTTTCCAAGGGATTGAGCTTGCCCAAGAGGCGCTTCTCGTTGAAATCGGACCGATTGCGACGACTCTCATGACTGTCGCCATCTTACTTTTTGCCTTCAGTTCGATTTTGGCCAATTATTATTATGGAGAGACGAACATCGAGTTCATATCTGAGAAGAAGCGATATTTGATAATCTATCGGATTGCTGTTGTCGGGATGGTCATGTTCGGGTCGGTGCGATCTGCGGGACTCGTCTGGTCGATTGCCGACATCTTTATGGGCTTGATGGCACTCGTCAACATGTATGCGATTTTCCGATTGAGTAAAGTTGCCAAGACACTCCTCGACGACTATATGGTCCAAAAGAAAGAAGGAAGAGACCCGGAATTCTTTAAAGATGGTGTCGAACTTCCTGGTAAAGAACATATTGAAGCGTGGGAAACAAAGAAAGAAGAAATTAGTTGAAGGATCATCAATCAATGGGACGTCCCTGGCAAACAGGGGCTTCCTCTTCATTTTGAACTTATTATTTCAAATACCTCATTATATTATAAAAAGAAAGTAGAGAGTATCGATGAAACAAGTATTTTTGACAATCGTCAAGCGATTTTTTACAGAACGTTTTTTTGATCAAGCGGCCATGTTAGCCTATTATTTCATTTTATCTACGTTCCCGTTCTTATTATTCGTATTAGGTATTGTTGGATTTTTACCGTTTACGAGTGGCGATGTGATTCAAGCGTTATCACTCATCATGCCTGAAGCCAGTTACAAGCTATTAGAAGGGAACATTGAAGCCGTATTCGACAACTCCAAATTGAAATTGGCATCATTCAGTATCTTACCAGCACTCTGGATCTCATCGATGGCCGTACAATCTCTCGTGCGGGCATTGAACGATGCCTACCGGGCTGTTCGTAATAAAGCCTTTTGGAGGGGCGTCTTACAGGATATCGCCATCACCTTGGCGCTCATGTTTGTGTTGCCATTTTCATTGCTCGTCCCTGTGATTGAGACGGCACTTCGAGAAATCTCTTCATACGTGTTGTTCATCGATGAGATTGTCACGACATATGCGCAGATTTGGTTTTACTTCAGATGGATCATCGGAACAGGTCTTCTATTCACTGTATTCGTATTTGTATATAAGTGGTTGCCAAGTGTGTCCGGAACATTTAAAAATAGTTGGGCCGGAGCCGCTTTTGCAACAGTAGGGATTCTGCTTGTCTCGAACGTGTTTAGTTACTATTCACAATTCGCAAACTACGAGCAGTTTTATGGTCAACTCGGTGCGTTCATCGTCTTATTGATCTGGTTCTATCTCGCTGCCTCTGTCATCTTGCTTGGTGGGCTGTTGAATGCGACGTTAATCGAGAGGAAAGAAAAACTTCGTTAGACGTGTAATTGCTAGTTATCATTCGAAAGAATAGGGAATGGTATCGTAAGGTCACATCATCAAAGCGGAGGTGGGAAACATGGATATGCAACGGCTCGTACACAATCGTCGTTTCATCGATCAATCATTGTTTTACCTCGCCTTACATCTATGGAAATGGATCCTACTGTTACCTGTCTTGTTCTATTTGGACGTATCGTTCCGACATTCGCCATTCTCTGAGTACTTGATTGTCAGTATCATCTTGTATCTCATGTTTCGTGTGATTCAATATGTGATAGCTAGCCGAGCTTCTCTCATGGAATTAGTAGAGTTCGCGTATGGGGTGCTATCACTTGTTCTCGTCTTCTCGTTCATGATGGAAATCGGCGCGCCACCGATCGCTGTCGCAATAGTTGGAGCTGCATACTTGAGCCATCCGATGCTTTCTCTACATCACTATCAAAACTTTTCAGAGCGCAAATGGTTGAACAAACAGTTTCAATTATTTAGCCCGATGCTTCGCCAGGGTGAGGTACCGGTTCATGTCCTCGTGTTGACGGAAGATGAAATTGTGATTACTGTAGAAAGTGGAAAAGAGTTTACGTACCGTCATATTTACTGGGGCGGTTTTTATGTAGAAAATCCTTCCTAAAAGGTGGTTACTCAGTTGTTTAGTGGATTTGATAATGTGATTGTCATCGTATTCTGGATTGCAACATTCATTGCTTTCTTTAAAGGCGCCTATGATATGTGGCGTGAATACCGAACGTCGAAAGAAAAATCAGTATTGTACTTTTTAATCGTATTGATTCTCACATGGTTTTGGTTCAATCCATACGAATTGGTCGCATTGCATCCCTTCGTACTAATGGCGTACTATTGGAACCGAAATCGGTGGATGCGAAACGCAATGTTCGTGTTGGTTCTCGTACCGTTTGTGATTCGTGTCTGGTTAATCGCAGCATCGATGTAAAACAAAAAACTCGGTCCCTTTATAGGGAACCGAGTTTTTGTGTGAATCGTTACTCTTTCTTCGCAGCTGCCAATTCAGCTTCCATTTCACCGAATTCACGGTTGATACGTTTTTGTTCTTTCTGGCTAGTAAAGTTACTGACAAGCACGATTGCCAACATACTCAAGAAGAAGCCAGGTACCATTTCATAAAGGACTGTCGAAAGTCCAGTGACGATCCAGAGAATGACGGTAATGGCACCGACGAGGATACCAGCGAGGGCACCTTGACGCGTCATCTTGCTCCAGTAAAGTGACAAGAGGATTGCTGGTCCAAATGCAGAACCGAATCCAGCCCATGCATATCCGACGAGTGTGAGGATTGTACTTGATGGGTTGAGTGACATGAGCGTCGCTACAACTCCTACTAGCAAGACACCAACACGTCCGGCAAGGACCATCGTCTTCTCACTTGCATCTTTGTTGAAGAATTTACGATAGAAGTCTTCTGTCAATGCAGATGATGTGACGAGCAATTGCGACGATACCGTCGACATGACCGCAGCAAGGATGGCTGCCAATAAGAAACCAGTGATGAACGGGTGGAACAAGACTTCAGAGAATTGAATGAAGACTGTTTCCGGGTCCCCGAGTGGATTTCCTTGTCCTCGGAAATAAGCGATTCCGACGAACCCTGTCATGACGGCACCGATGATAGATACTGTCATCCAGCTCATCCCGATACGACGAGCCGTTTTCAATGATTTCACATCACGGATTGCCATAAAGCGAACAATGATGTGTGGCTGACCGAAGTAACCAAGTCCCCAAGCGAGGAGACCGATAATCCCGAGTGTCGTCGTCCCTTTAAAGAGGTCGAACAAATCGGCATTGATTGTCGTTGCAGAGTTGACAGCAGTGTCTACTCCACCGATATCTGTTAAAGCGACGAATGGTACGAGCACGAGCGCCAAGAACATGATGACACCTTGTGCGAAGTCCGTCCAACTAACTGCCGTGAATCCACCGAAGAGGGTGTATAAGATGACGACACTAATTGTGACAATGACACCTGTCTGATAATTTAATCCGAATGAGCTTTCAAACAACTTCCCGCCGGATACAAGTCCAGCTGACGTGTAGAACGTGAAGAAGATGATGATGACGGATGCAGAAAGGATCCGTAGCCAGTTCGAGTGATCTCGGAACCGATTCTCTAAGAAGTCTGGAATCGTAATCGAATCGTTCGCCATCTCTGTGAAGACGCGAAGTCGTGGAGCAACTAACAAGTAGTTCAAGTAAGCTCCGATGACCAATCCAACGGCTAACCAAATTGCTGATAGTCCAGTTGCATACATTGCACCCGGTAGTCCCATTAACATCCAACCACTCATATCCGAAGCTCCGGCTGACATGGCTGTAACGCCTGGCCCCATTTTACGGCCACCTAACATATAATCTGATGAATCGGTCGTTCGTTTATATGCAACGTATCCGATAAGAAGCATCATCACGAGATAAAGCGCGATTGATACCCATTCTTGCCATAGCATTGAATTACCTCCTATTAAGTTAAAAGATCTATTTAATCAACTCGTTCGCGATTGTGTGAAGACATCACACAGTTAAAAACAAAAGTTGAAAATGCGAACTTGTGCTTTACCTTACAGAACCTTTGAAATGATTGCAAACTGACACTTTTTCATAAAAATAGCTCTAAAGCCCATTATACCAACGGATGAAGGCTAAAATTTTCAGATAAAAAGTTTAAATATTCTGAATATTTGAAATGCTAAGGACTTTCCTGTGTAACATGAATGTAATATTTATGGGAAAATTTTCAGAAAACATATTTATAATCATAAGAAAAAGAGCATCTTTGAATGCTCTTTACTTCTTTATTTGAATGCTTTTTCTTCAACGAGTCGCATCGTCGGGAATGTTTGTCCAGACTTCGCCTGCATCGTAACCAAGATATAAGTTTCGCTATTATGTTTCATGATGAATACCATGGTATATCCGGATTCGTCCGTATAACCCGTCTTCGTGGCGGTCACAAACTTGGAGTAGTTGACACTTCGTTCATTAACCGATGAACCGAGGTGATACCACCAACGACGTTTGCCGTTACCGTCTTTATCTTTAAATTCGGCTTTAAATTCATAAGTCCCGGCAATTTCAATCAACTCCGGGTATGTACTGAATGCGAAGGCGATTTTAGCCATGTCGTTCGCCGTCGTATAATGATTCGGATCCGAGTAGCCATGCGCATTTACGAAATGCGTTCCAGTCAATCCTAAAACCTTTGCTCGATCATTCATCAATTGAACGAAGGCCTCGGTCGACCCGCTCGTGTATTCCGCAAGGCTGTTCGCAGCATCGTTTCCGGATTCAAGTAGCGTGGCGTAAAGTGCTTGACGAACTGTCAATGTATCCCCGATGGCAAGATGCGCGATATGGCTGTCCCATGGAATATCGAGTGTCGACTGTTGAATCGTAATGATTGGTTGGTCGAGTTCATTCGCTGCAGATGCCTTCTCATAAGCAAGCAGTGCCGTCATCAATTTAGTCGTACTGGCTGGAAACACACGATCATTGGCGTTTTTATCGATCAATATCTCTTGTTTGGTCACGTTGACGAAAGTTAGTGCGCCAACCGAGATTTCCTCATCCGAAATCATCTTCGTCTCACTCGGACTCCATGAACCCATGTCGATATCCGGGAAAAGCGGACCTGTATTCATCGGTTCAGCTTTTGGTGTGGACGCTTCTGCTAATGTCGGTGCTTCTTTATCTTGTTTAAATCCGACCAACGTCGGGATCAGTGCGATGATTCCGAGTAAAACGACCGCGGCAATCATTCTTCGCATGATGTACGTTCTTCTTCGGTGTCTCCTTCTACGGGTCAACAAAAGTCCCTCCTTTTTTGGTTACTCTATAAACATAATAGAAAACGCTCTTTTTTTTCGCTAATAAAATAAAGAACTAGGTCAATGATTGATCGGCGATGAAAGAACTGCGTTTCGGGTATAAGGGTAAAGATGTCACTTTTAGAGAGGAGGATGCATCATGCATCGTTATCCGTTCACGAACTCCATTTGGCGTCAACATGATACTGGGACGCCGTACCCATCCCTTTCCGTTTCGGAATCGACCGAAGTCGTCGTCATCGGGGCAGGGATTGCGGGACTCGTCTGCGCCTATGAACTCCAAAAGCGAGGGAAACAAGTGACGCTTCTAGAAGCGTTAGAGATTGGACATGGGACGACGGGACATACGACGGCAAAATGTTCCGTTCAACATGGGACGATTTATCAAAAGTTGATTCGTCATTTTGATGAGTCCATCGCTCGTTTATATTACGAGTTCAACTCAGAAGCGCTCATCTATCTAAAAAAACAAATTGAAGAAGGGTTTGACTGCGATTACGCGAATGAACAATCGTTTCTTTACTCTAGGGAACCGAACGAAGAACTTACTAAAGAACTGGATGCGTATCGTCGTTTGAAGATTGACGGAGGAGAAGCGACGGAAGAAGTGAGAAAGGCTCTCCCGTTCTCGATCGAGCAGGCGTTGGTGATCCATGACCAAGCTCAATTCCATCCCGTGAAATACTTACGTGAATTAGCGGAACGTTTTGTTCGTCTCGGAGGAAAGATTTATGAAAATTCTAGAGCGACGGAAGTGAGTCAGGGACCACGTCCAGTAGTCACTACATCTAACGGTAGAAGGGTACAGGGAAATCAAGTCGTGATTGCGACCCACTATCCATTCAATGACCTGCGCGGGTTGTACGTGTCGAAGTTTTCAATCGAAAGATCGTATATCGTTGCCTGTGAAGTGGAAAGTCGACCACTCAGAGGGATGTATTTAGAGGTTGGACAGCAAAATCGCTCGTTTCGATCCTATAGTGAAAACGGAAAAAGCTATTTACTAGTTGGAGGTGAGGGGCATACCGCTGGGCAAGTCACAGATACGCGTCTACGATATGATCGATTGGAGAATGACGCACAGGCACATTTTGGAACGCATCGGGCATCTCATAGGTGGTCGTCCCAAGATCTTATCACCTTAGATGGACTTCCTTACGTAGGGCAAATGTTCAAGAGAGAACCAGATCTCTTTGTGGCGACTGGATTTTCGAAATGGGGGATGACGAACGGAATCGCTGCCGGCACCTTGCTCGCGGACCAACTCACAGGTCATGCGAACCAATTCGTTGAGCTGGTCTCACCGCTCCGTCAAACGGTTAAACCTAGTGATATCAGTGCATTTCTCAAAACAAACTTAGATACTGCCGCTCAATTCACGAAAGGGACAGTAAATCGGATGCTTGAACGAAAAGATGTACAAGACCTGCAGCTAGACGAGGGAGGAATCGTGCAAGTTGATGGGAAGACCAAGGGCGTCTATCGAGATTTGGATAACCAGTGCCATGTCGTCAACCTGACCTGTACGCACCTCGGTTGTACAGTGAAATGGAACAATGCCGAGCGGTCATGGGATTGTCCATGCCACGGTTCTCGTTTCGATGCAAAAGGGGCTGTATTAGAGGGTCCTGCCACAAAACCACTTTCCTACAGTAAGCGAGAAGATTTGTAAACTGGTGTAGGCAAAGGTTGACAGCTATAATAAAGTAGAAAGAGAACAGAATAACACATAGGGGTGAAAGACAGATGGAAGTAACAAAAGAATGGCGTGAACATTTTAAACAACTGCGTGCCTTCGATGAAGCAATCTCTCTCTTATATTGGGACATGCGTACACAAATGCCTGAACAGTCGGCACCGCTCCGGGCAGAGACAATCGGTTATTTGTCGACCGAGGCATTCAAACGACAGACGAGCGAGTCGTTCGCTTCATTGCTGGAACGGATGGCGGATGAAGAGGGTCTATCTGACATTGAAGCGCGTTCACTTGAAGTCGCGAAGACGCAATACGAACGGAATGCCAAGATTCCGCATGATGAGTATCAAGCTTACGTAACGCTCGTCTCAGA
Organism: Exiguobacterium profundum; assembly: GCF_042652865.1. Taxonomy (GTDB): domain Bacteria; phylum Bacillota; class Bacilli; order Exiguobacteriales; family Exiguobacteriaceae; genus Exiguobacterium; species Exiguobacterium profundum. The sequence goes on along the minus strand of NZ_JBHSHG010000001.1, from coordinate 812,889 downwards.
AGCTGAGACGGCGTGGGAAAAAGCGAAAGATCAGGATGATTGGGACGCGTTCGCTCCATACCTTAATAAGATTATCGGATTCCAGCAAAAATTTGCGGAATATTTCGGTTATGAGAAACATCCGTACGATGCATTGCTCTATGATTTCGAACCGGGCATGACGGTCGAGCTCTTAGACGAATTGTTCGCCTCGCTCCGAGACGAACTCGTTCCTCTTATTCAGCAGCTCCCAAAAGAATCACTCTCTATGGACTGGTCGATGCCGGCGGATGTTCAAGAAGCCATTTGTCATGACTGGATGAATGTCGTCGCATACGATTTATCACGTGGTCGATTGGATGCGACAGTACATCCGTTCGAAATCACCATCAACCGCCGCGACGTCCGGATTACGACGAAGTATGATGAAGCAGATTTCAGAAATGCACTGTTCGGTACGATGCATGAAGCGGGGCACGCGACGTATGAACAACAAATCGACCCGATGCTCGATGAACTCGGACTAGGTGGCGGTGCGTCGATGGGGATTCATGAGTCCCAGTCGCTCTTCTTTGAGAACTTTATCGGACGAAGCGAAGCGTTCTTGCGTCGCGTCTATCCGAAACTACAATCGCTTCATCCGGTATACGGTGCAATCGACTTCGACACTTTCTATCGAGGTGTGAATGAAGCGAAACCATCTCTTATTCGGATCGAGGCTGACGAATTGACATACAGTCTACACATCATCATCCGCTATGAGCTCGAGAAGGCACTCATCCAAGGGACGTTGTCCGTCGATGAGCTTCCTGCAGCATGGAATGAAAAGTATAAAGAATATCTCGGACTCGATGTTCCGTCAAATGCTAAAGGAGTCCTTCAAGACGTCCATTGGGCAGGCGGTTCATTCGGATACTTCCCGAGCTATGCCCTGGGGTTAATTTATGCGGCCCAGTTGACGGAAACGTTGAAATCAGCCCTTCCGGAATTTGAGACGTTGATTGCAGAAGGCGAAATCGAACCAATCAAAGCGTGGCTACAGGAGAACGTTCATCAATATGGAAAACGTCTCACACCGAACGAACTCATTCAACAAGTGACAGGTCAAGCCATTTCGGTCCAACCACTCGTTCGATATTTGACCAAAAAATATCAGACAGTTGCCAAATGAAACGATTTGCACATCGTGGCGTGATGGCACATCGACCGGAGAATACGATGTCGGCATTCAAGCTCGCACTCGAGGCCGGGGCAGACGGAATCGAGACGGATGTTCACATGACAAAGGACGGTGTCCTCGTTCTCATCCATGACGAGACGCTCGAGCGGACGACTGACGGAAGAGGACAAGTTTCACTCTATACCTATGATGAGCTCAGACAGTTTAATGCTGGAGTACGTCATGGTCTAGAAGAACACATCCCTACGCTCGAGGAGCTGTTCGACCTTGTGAATGAGGAATCGGTCATTTTGAACTTAGAGGTGAAGACGGATGTCCTACGATATGAAGGAATTGAATCTCGCATCATCGATACGATCGAGTCCGCCGGGATTCATGCGTCCCGCATCCTCTTTTCCTCATTCAATCACGAAACCATTCACCGATTGAAACAGATGCGACCGGATATCGAGGCGGCTATTCTGCTTGCACAGCCGCTTTATGACATTTCAGGATATCTTCGATTAGTCGGAGCGGATTCGGTCCATCCGCACATCGATCGCATCACAGACGAAGAAGTACGCTCCTTGCAACATCGAGGGATTCCAATCAGACCATATACGATTAAAACACAACACCAACTGGAGCGTTGTTTAGCGCTTCAAGTCGATGCCGTCTTTGTCAATGATATCGAATGGGCAAACAAAACCACTTAGTCGCAGACTGAGTGGTTTTATATTTGGGTGGAAGGGAACTACATTTTATGTAAAGGTAGCGCTTTCGTCCGTTAGCATATTGGAGCACATTCAGGGCATAGTGTCCCCTTTACGTCATTGTCGGATTGTCTTAAGTTTAAGATGTCACCGAGCTACATAGCAATCAGATGTAGCACACCATGTAGCACTGCATCACATTTGTTGTATGCACGTCGTGGGTTACCAAAGATCAAAAGGAGGAAATTTCACATGAAGAAGTTGATGTCTTTACTGGGTACTCTAGCACTGGCTTTCGCTTTCGTCTTACCGGTTAGCGCGGATGGACATGAAAACGCGATGGTCCGTGTGCTACATGCTTCACCTGATGCACCGGCAGTTGACGTGTACGTGGATGGGGAAGTCGCGGTCGAGGGAGCAGAATTCAAGGATCTCACAGACTACTTGACACTTCCTGCAGGGGATTACAACGTTGAAATCAAGCCGGCAGGTGACGCTGAAACAGTCGTCGTCGCAGCAGACCTTTCAATCGAGGCAGGCAAGTTCTATACAGCCGCTGCGATCGGTCAACTTGAAAACATCGAAATCGCTGCAATGGAAGACGATGCAAACTTTGAAGATGGTAAATCGAAAGTTCGTGTCGCTCACTTCGCACCAGATGCACCAGCGGTTGATGTCGCACCTAAAGGTGGCGACCCACTCTTCTCAAACCTCGAGTTCAAAGCAGTAAGTGATTACGGCACACTCGATGCTGGAACGTATGACCTTGAAGTCCGCCCGGCTGGAGCGACTGACGTCGTCAAAGCACTTGACGGTGTCGCACTCGAAGGTGGCAAAAACTATACAGCATTCGCAATCGGACTCCTTGAAGGAGAACCAGCGTTTGAAGTCCTTCTCGCCGCTGATGGTGGGGAAATGGCGATGGCTCCTGAAACAGGACAAGGTGGTCTTGCTCAAACAGCTTCAATGAACTGGTTGCTCGCGGCAGCAGTGGTTGGAGCGGCAGCAGCTGGATTCTACGTCTTTCGTCGTCAGAAGCAAGACGCTTAAACTGATTTTCTTAGGAACAATCACATTTCTCGTATGGGGCGCTCAAGCGGAAGCTCCTGACAAACCGTTCGTGATGCCAACGGCTGAATTTGCCGAACCACAGGTATTGACCTCGAAGCAGGTCGATCGTCAAACGTTTCATTCGAACAGTTTCGTCCCTGCCCGGCTGGTCATACCTTCAATCGATGTTGATACATCCATTGAAGCGGTCGGCAAGGATGAGGCCGGAAGAATGGCTACACCGTCTGACGTGAGTCATGTCGGTTGGTATCAATATGGAGCCAAAGCAGGCGCAACGGGGAATGTCGTCCTATCAGGTCATCTCGATGACCTGAATGGTCCAGCTATCTTTGCGAATCTGGATCAACTTCCGATCGGAGAACTGGTGACGCTCCAACGGAAAGACCAAGTCGCAACGTATGAAGTGGTCAGTGTGAAACAGTATCGCCTCGACCAAGTGCCGCTCGCCTCCATTTTTGCGGCGACTCAGTCGAAACGAATTCAATTGATCACTTGTGCAGGACCGTATGACGAGAACCTTGGGTATCGGGACCGGATCGTGGTCACGGCACACTTGATTGAAACGTAAAGATGAAGAGATGCTGACCGATGGGTCGCATCTCTTTTTTTCGCAAAAAATAGCCCTTCACCGTAAAGGTGAAGGGCTATAGTCGGATTAAGCATCCATACGATCTAATAATTTTGAAAGTAAAATAAGTTCGTCATCTGAAAAATCAGTGAAGACATCCATCAAATATTCAATCTTCATGCTCTCTAATGTCTCAAACAACTCACGACCTTCATCCGTTGCCTGAAGTTCAACGACACGGCGGTCACGCTCGCTGCGTTCGCGAGAAATCAACCCTTTTTTCGTCAACTCATCGGCAAGCGCAGTGATCATCGAAGCTGAAAATTGAAACTCATTTGACAGAGCAGAGGCGATTTGAGGACTCTGTTGACAAAGAGAACGTAGAATGAAGAATTCATTGCGGGTTAAATACTGTGAGAACATCGAACGGAGATTTTTTTTCACTCCACGATAGTTCATCCGGATTCCACGTTCAGCGTCTGCGACGAGCTGTCGACGTGAAGCGGTCTGTACGGGTGTTGTCATCCTCGAAACTACCTCCTAGCGATAATATTATTCATATATACTTCAGAACATAGAAACATTCTACATTAAAAACATGTTGTCTGTAAAGTTATAGGGGCTCGTCTTTTGCTCGAATTTGCTGAATGATGTCTTCATAATGTTTCAAGTCAGGATAGAACCGTCTAAAGAAAAATTCAATCTGCGGATCGTCGCCTTCCGCTAACAGTTTAGCGAGAACGGCATAGACGACACCCATGCCTTGTCTCGGTAACAGAGAAGATGGCAACAAGGTTGCGCATTGGACGGCTTGAGTATAGTAAGTCGAAAGTGTGTCATTCAAATCTTTAAACGTACGGATATCGGCGTAATGGAACATTCTCGTCAACTCGACGATGGCAGAGAGATCCGTCTCGAGTAGCCATTCGCTCTGGAAGATCGCGTTGTCTAGTTTCTCGACCGTTTGATCATTCGCAATATAATAGTTGAGATTATCTCGGGTAATGGCCACTTTTTCAGGAGAGTCAAGAATTTGTTCGACTGTCTCTTGTTCGAATGTTCGCAACTGTTTTCGAATGTTCACGAACTCGGAGTCGGCAATCTCCAATAGACCAGCGACCCGGCTGAAACTTCTTTTGATTTCAGGAGGAACGGCATTCGGATTTTTGTAACCGAGGTCGTGTTCAATCTCGGCCCAGGCGTGTTGTAGGATCGAGCGGACTTGAATTTCCGCCTCTTTTTCTGCAAAACGGCGATATTCACCGAGAGCAAGTCGCTTTTCACTTAATTCCACGACATAATGGACAGACAGATATCCGAACTCATTGGAGTCGAGCAACGTCGACTTATCGATGGACTGTTCACGGTCGATGGTGAATTCATCTTCTAAAATTTGCGCAACGGCGCGTACGTCGTCATGAAAGTATGTCACGATCCGTATCCCGGCCAAGTCTTGTACGTCACGTAAGGAACGATATTGATAAGGCTTGCGTGAGAGTTTGGCATATAGACTGTCCGCTTCTTTGGCACGGGCGACGATTGAATGGAACTGGATGCCGGCTTCTGTCAACAATTCACTGAGGAGCGCTTTCAGCTTTGTGGCAAACGCTTCATAATCTTCTTTCTCGTTCAAATATTCAAGCATGATTGTATTTAAGTCTTGTTTTGGCACAGAACTCACTCCTTTTCTCTATCCATAGTATAGCATCACACGTCAGAAACGATATGATAGCATGTATAGGGAATGAAATAGAAAGAGGTGGGATGGATGCATACATTCCGTTCAGGTGAGAGAGAGAAAGTCGAAATTATCGCTGGATTATTACAACAAGCCGGATATCGCATATCTCGTATCCACACTGTCGATTCCCAGTTCGTAGTGACCGCTCGATTAGAGGGTAGGACTCAAAGGGAAGGGGAGTACGATCGAATCGAGGGAATCGTGCAACATTTCGACATCGAAGAATGGATCACGAACGAAGAAATGGATTGATTGTATGTTTATCACCTCATTTTTCGGGAATAACAAAAACAGTGAATTATATGACTGTGAACGTTTAGGAGGATGGGGCATGTTAGAGACAAGAGTAGTGAATGATATGACGACGGTGGACCATGAAGTGAATGAGATGGTGTCAGGCGGATGTGTGAACGAGCACATCTACTTGTTCGCCAAAGATGAGGAATTGACCGTTCGATTGGCAGCAGAGGCTGGTGTACAACCATACCGAATCCCAGAGAAAGGGATGTTCGAGTCGTTGCTTTCGAAATTCACGAGCAATTCAGAAGATCGCATGGAACAGATGGAGAGTCTTGGACTCACAAAAGAGATGGTAGATTCACTCGAACGTGAAATCAAAGGCGGTAAAATCGTACTTGTTTGCGATAAATAAAAAATGGACCGGAAAAATCGGTCCATTTTTTATTTTGCTTTGTAATAGGCATTCACGATGCGACGTAACGATTGATGATCGAGACGGAGCGGAGCGAATCCGGCATCCTGAAGCAATTGTTTCGTGTTGTCGTCACGGAATCTAATGTCCCGATTCAAATACGGATTAAATACTTTTACCATATCATTGAACGACTGTTCGACTGAGCTTAGTGTCGATGTGGGCGTTTCCGTGATCGTTAAATGCGGGAATGATAGGGACTCTTTCATATAGTCGAGCATTGTTTCATTTTTTGGAGGTGCATCGTTCGTCACGTTATAGATTGTACCCGCCTTCGCGTGCTCGATGGCAGCGAGTAGTACATCCGCTACATAATCGACAGGGACAAGGTTAGAAGTGCCCGTCGCAGAGCCGATCAATCGAATCGATTCGAAGTCATGGCCACGACGTTCCAGTTTCCGTTTGAACAGCTCGAGCGCGCGCATATATCCGTACATCGTAAATTTTGAGTCAGCCTCTCCTGTTTTCGAGTCTCCGACGATGATGGCCGGTCGGAAGATTGAGACGTCAAGCTCATCCCGTGACTCCCAGACCGCCTGCTCGGCGTATGCCTTGCTCTCTTCATAAGGATTTAAAAAAGACTGAGACACACCGTACAGTGTTTCCCCGCCAACTTCTTTAGCGCCGAGCGTGTAAGCCGTACTCACATGGAAAAAGCGATGGCAGTCAATTAACTTAGTTAATCGAAGGGCCTCTTTCGTTCCGGTTAAATTGGTCTCGAACAATTCATCACGTAATTCTTCATCGAATTTGACGAGTGCAGCCATGTGTAGAAATAAATCAATTTTCCCTTTATGTGTCTCGATGAACTCTTCATTGGCCCCGAGCGCATGTGACGTCAAGTCGCCTGGTAACACTTCAATCGACTTTTGTTCTTCAGCGGTGAATTGTGCCTGTACCTTATCCGGTGTTCGCGCCAACATACAGACGCGATGCCCCCGTTGAATCAATTCTTTGGCGAGTCGCCCTCCTAAAAATCCGGTTCCACCAGTCATAAAAATATACAATCGCGTTCTCCCTCTCTGTGACATTCTTTACCCATCATATCAACTCTTGTCGCACGTAGCCACTTTGCCTTTCCTGAAATTCCATGTTTAGAAAAAATCGAACTCGGTTATGAACTATAGAGAAGCGTACGAACGGTGCGTAAAGACAGCTTGCCTGTCAAATCCATTGAAGTGAGGTTTTAACGAATCATGGCAAATCTATTCGGAACAGACAAGGATGACGCAAAAAAGAAGCAACAAGATATTGAGAAAACGGTACAAGAGAAAAACATCACCCAAATCCATCTATATTTCTCAGATGTTCTCGGTGATTTAAAACTCTTGACGCTTTCGGCAAAATTGTTGCCTGAAGTCTTTGAGGGAAAAACGATGTTTGACGGTTCTTCAATCAACGGGTTCTCTTCCATCAAAAACTCAGACTTATTCTTGAGACCGGATTTAGATCGTCCACGGTATGAGCAAGACGGCGAGGAAAATATTTTGGCATTCTTCTGTGACGTATGTACTCCGGAGGGAGAGCGATATGAATACGACCCACGTAATGTATTGAAGGATGCACTCGAACGTGCAGCACGTGATGGCTACTCGGTATTCGTCGGGGCAGAGCCAGAATTCTTCATCTTTGACGAGAACGGGGAATTTTATGACGAGGCCGGATATTTCTCGACACGTTCAGAGGATAAAGGATATGAAGTGCGACAGCACATCGCAAACCGTCTCAGCGGTGTCGGGTTCAACATTGAGGCAGTGCACCATGAGGTCGCCCCTGCGCAACATGAAATCGGCATCAAGTATGATGACGCACTCCATACAGCGGATAACATTCAGTTCTTCAAAGAAATCGTCAAGATTGCGGCGAAGGAGAAAGGGGCATCGGTCTCCTTCTTGCCGAAACCGTTGCGTGATGTGAACGGTTCTGGAATGCACTTGAACATCTCTGTCTGGAAGAATGATGAGTCCGGAAATCCGACGACCAACGCGTTCGACGAAGTCGATGCGGATTACGGATTGTCGAAAACGGCACGTCATTTCATCGAGGGAATCTTGAAGCATGCCCGTGCCACAGCAATCTTCACGAATCCACTACCTGAATCATACGAGCGTCTCGTTCCTGGATTCGAGGCACCTGTAAATATATGCTGGAGCCCATCGAACCGCAGTTCGATGATTCGAATTCCGGCTTCCCGTGGAAGTGCGACTCGTGTAGAGGTCCGAAACCCTGATCCGAGTGCGAACCCATATTTGGCACTTGCCGCGCTCATTTATGCCGGACTTGAAGGAATCGAGCAACAGCTCGTTCCGTCTTCTCCAAACGAGGACGACTTGTTCGAGTATTCAGCGAAGCAAATCGAGAGCCAAGGAATCGCATCGCTGCCTGCGACATTCCATGAATCGATTCAGTCACTGAAACAAGACAACTTCCATGACTACTTTAACCACAATATGATCGATCGCTACTTGTCGCTCATTCAAGTGCGAAAATAAAAATGACGCCAGCCGATTGAATCGGCTGGCGTTTTAGATGATTAATGGATACCACGCATATACACTTTGATTTTCGGTGCAAGTGCGAACAGAATCAAGCTTAAGATGATGGCGACGCCACCAATCACGCCGAAGTAGAGCATCTCGTTCTCAGGTGTGTAGAACTTGACCAGCTGTGCGTTGATCCCTTGCGCCGCAGCGTTCGATAAGAACCAGAGCGACATCGTTTGAGCGGAGAATGCAGCTGGTGCGAGTTTAGTCGTAGCCGACAACCCGACCGGTGACAAACTTAGTTCTCCGAGAACGACGATGAAATAACTTAAGACGAGCCAGAGTGGGCTGACGAGGGCATCCGGACCACTGAAGTATGCAGGGAGCAGGATGACCAAGAAACTGATCCCCGCAAACAAGATCCCGAAAGCAAACTTCGTCGGAATGCTCGGTTCGCGGTCACCAAGTCGGACCCATAACCAAGCGAAGACCGGCGCCAGTAAGATGATGAACAGTGGGTTCAGTGATTGGAACCATGCTGGTGACAACGTGAATCCAAAGAACTCTAAGTCAGTCCGTGTATCAGCATAGCTCGCCAAAATCGTTGCACCCTGCTCTTGAATCGCCCAGAACATGACGGAGGCGATGAAGAGCGGAATGTAGGCGATGATTCGCGAGCGCTCGACCTCAGTCGTTTTCGGACTGCGATACATGATGATGAAGTAAATCGTCGGGATCGCAATACCGAACACCCCGACGAGTGAGATGAACGTATTGATCGTGAACCATCCGAGTGGAATCAAAATTGCAAGCAAAATGGCAATTCCGATGGTGACAATGCTGACGATTTTTATCGTTTTCTTTTTCTCATCAGGCGTCAACGGATTCGGTACATACGAACCAGCTAAGCCGAGGTTCGTTTTTCGTGTCAATACGAAGACGACGAGTCCAACGAACATCCCGATTGCCGCGAGCGCAAAGCCCCAGTGGAATCCATAGTCTTTTTGTACTTGACCGACGATGAGTGGTGAAATGAACGCACCCAAGTTGATACCCATGTAGAAGATACTGAATCCAGCGTCACGACGGCGATCCGTCTCGCTGTACATGTCTCCGACGATACTTGATACGTTTGGTTTCAATAATCCGGTACCAATGACGATCAACGCCATCGAGATGAACAAGAAGACGACACTACCTGGAATCGAGAGGACGATGTGTCCGAGCATGATGAACACACCACCGTAGAATACCGCGCGAGACGTCCCGAAAATCCGGTCTGCAAGCCATCCCCCAATGACCCCAGACATATAAACGAGCGCGCCATAGACGGACATGATTGAGAGTGCGACGTTTCGGTCTAGACCGAGTCCTCCCTCAGAAACTTCATAGTACATATAGAATACGAGGATGGCCCGCATGCCATAGTACGAGAAACGTTCCCAAAACTCAGTGAAGAATAAAGTGAACAACCCTTTCGGTTGTCCGAAGAAGCCTTTTTGTGGAACACTGTCCACGATTGTCTGTTTATCGATCCTTTCCATGAAAGATCCCTCCTTAACCGTTTTATCATAAAAAGGATTATTATGATTGTAAAGTGAATTGAATGATAATTTCAAATTTTAATAAAGATGAAAAGAATGAAAAGACCACACTTCCGAAATCAGAGAGTGTGGTCAATGAGCGGTTAAGCCGTCTTTTGCTTTGCTTCCGTCGCTTGGACATGACGTCCGAGCTGCCAATAGATGATGCCTGATAAACAACTCGCTCCACCGATGAGGATCAAAGCGATGTGTCCGGCACGATTGTCAAAAAAGACACTTGCGATGATTGGTGCCGTGACACCGCCGATCAGCCATTGGATACTCGCTGCACCGTTATAGGCACCACGCATATTCTCCGGTGCGATCAAGGCGATGAATGTCTGCTGAACAGGGGACATGATCATCTCACCTAACGTATAAAACGCATATACGGCGAGTAAGATCCCGACGAGTGGCACGTAAGGGGTATCGAGTGCGAACAAGGCTCTAGGCACAATCGCAAGCAAGATCATACCGATACCAAATACGGTCGCTCCTACTAACATGACCTTACCGAACGGCTTGTTCCCGAGTTTTGAAGCAATCGGGAACTGGAAAAGAACTACCATGATTCCATTCAGTGCTAACAGATACGGGAATGGGTTCTGTTGTGCGGTATACGTCGGGAGCGATTCTTTTAAAAAGAGTGGTAGCATGCTCTCGACGACGGAGAATCCCATTGATATGAATATACCCGCAAAGATGAAGACGAGAAACACGCGATCGTTATAAAAGACGCGCAACACTTCCCGGTTGCTTGGAGTCTCATCTTCCGTAAACTCGGGCAACGACTCATGTATGAACGTGCCGAGCGCAATCGCATATAGTCCAAAGACGAATGCCGCCGCAAAGAAGATGAGCTCGCGGTCGATGAACAGCACCGCACTACCAAGAAGTGGACCGAATGCAGCGCCGATGTTATGTCCCATCCGTAAAAGTCCGAACGCTTCGTTCATATGCTCTGGCTCTGTGACATCGGCGACCATCGCGCTTGCGGCAGGGTGGAAGAGCGAGTTCGTCAGTCCGAGCATGGCGTTCAATAAAAGAAGCGGCCAGAACGAGTCGGCGAACGCAAATCCGATGAGGGCAAGTGCGTCCCCAATGATTGCGATCATCATGATTGGTTTTCGGCCATACAGGTCTGCTAGCCGTCCTCCGATCATCGAACCGAGGAGCGCCATGATTGGGCCAGTCGCCATGATGATTCCGACTTGAAGGTAGCTATCTAACTGGTCACTATAGTAGAGAACAAGGAATGGGGCAATCATGAACATCATAATTCCCGTAATCGTTTCCCCTAAAAAACGAATCCAAATGTTGCGGTCGAGCCGCTTGAGTGATTGAAACATACAGGTCACCTGCTTTATTTAATTTTAGACACAAAAGGGACGTCATATGCATGAAGGCATACGACGTCCCACGTTGTTTATGCATGCCTCGATAGGCAGGCGTCTTAGATATGAATCAATCGAAGAGGTGCCTGCCAATCAGTATGAACTTGAGTGAATGGTTTCGAAGATACTACTGACATGGGAACCTCTCCTTTCTGTTAATTGTGTTCTTCTCCTCAACTGTATGACACATTTCCTCAATGTGTCAACAAATTTATGAGGTGAATCAAAGTAATTCGTTTAGATTTTTTCGGTTCAGTCGATAATCGATGAGGCGAGACAAGACGACTTGAATCATGGCCGTGATCGGCACGCTCACGAACATCCCGATGAGGCCGAACAGGCTTCCTCCGATGATAATCGATGTGATGACCCAAAATGGTGTGATGCCGACACTATCTCCGAGAATCTTCGGTCCGAGCCACAATCCGTCAAACTGCTGTAACAAGAAGATGAACAAGAGTACCAATACGGCGGTGAACGGATCATAGAAATAGGTGATGATAAACGCTGGGATCATCCCGAGTAGCGGTCCGACATATGGGATGAAGTTTAAGACGCCGACGATGACTCCGAGAAGTAGGGCATATGGGGCCCCGATGATCAAGAGTCCGATGACTGCTAGCACTCCAATAATCAGACAGTCGAGCGACTTCCCAATGATATATCGCTTAAAGATATAATCCATCTCTTGAAAGATATCGATTGTCGTCTTCGCAGTGCCGACGGGTAATAGCGCATAGAGAAGACGCTTGAACATACGAGCGAAGACTTCTTTGTCCTTTAACAAATAGATGGAGATGACAATCCCAATCAAGAAGTTGATCAATGTCATTGTAAAACTAGAGACATAACTAACGGAAGAGAGGACGGCCGTCTCGACCCATCCAGAGTAACGATCCTCGAAGCGCGCAAAATCAATCGCTTGGGCGATCGTCGCGTTATAGTCTTTCAAGTAATTGTTCACTTCACCTAAAAACACGTCGATTTGACGGATATAAACCGGTAACTCATTAATGAGTGATGACAGACTCGAGTAAATCCGCGGGAACAACGTGACGACCGAAATCGCCAAGATGCCGATGAACGTGATATAGACGATGAGTAGTCCTTGATACCGCTTCAAGTGGAACCGTTCTTCAATATAAGAGAGTACGGTGTTGAGTAACAAGGCGATGGCGATCCCCATGATGATAGGGGTCAGTAACTGAAACGTGTATTGTAAGACACGTGAGATGGTATCCGGTTCACTGATGACACGCCATAAGACGAGCAAGATCAGTCCGATTACACTCAGTTTCCAAATAAGTTGACGATTAAGCTCCAATGCTCTATCCCCTCATACAAATATAATTTTTCTACTCTTTTACTATGAATGTTTTTTGAAAAGGATTCAATAGATGTTCTCTTTGAAAAAAATGTTTGACACCGTTGGGAATGTCTGGTTAACTTAGGGACATACAAAAATTACATAGCGAATGACACTTTCTATCAAGAGAAGCGGAGGGACTGGCCCGATGAAGCTTCAGCAACAGATTGCAAAATACTGTGCTAATTCCAGCAAGGTGACCTTGAGAGATGGAAAGGTGGTTGACTACATACGTCTGTATCGAGCACCCCTTTCCTCAGAAAGGGGTGTTTTTTCGTATTAGGAGGACCCATCATGGCAGACAGACGTTCCAAGTTATTAAAATCGTTACCGACACAACACTTTGTCGGATTAGCAGAAGAAGTCGCGGCAGTCGAGGCGAGTGGCAAGACTGTCATCCGACTCGGACAAGGCACACCCGACTTACCGACACCAGCTCCGATCTGTGAGGCACTGGAACGAGCATTGACCGACCCGACGACCCATCAATACGGACCATTCCGGGGACAGGCTCGACTAAAAGAAGCTGTGGCCGCATTCTATCAACGTGAATACGGAGTCGACCTCGACCCGGCGCGAGAAGTGGCGATTTTGATTGGCAGCAAATCGGGTCTCATCACGTTGCCTCAGTGTCTTCTTGAGCCGGGTGAAGGCATCTTGCTCCCGAACCCTGGCTATCCCGATTATATCTCGGGAGCGCGTCTCGCCGGAGCGGACATCATCGATTTGACGTTGAAGGAAGAGCACGGCTATCTCCCGGATTACACCACGCTCGATCCGCTTCATGCACGACTCATGTATTTGAACTACCCGAGCAATCCGACCGGCGCTGTCGCGACGCCAGCCTTCTTTGAGGAGACGGTTAAATTCGCCACAAACCATGATCTGATGGTCGTACACGATTTCGCCTATGGAAGTATTGGCTTTGATGGGCATGTCCCGCCAAGTTTTCTCCAAGCAGACGGGGCAAAAGAAATCGGGATTGAGGTGTATACGATGTCGAAGGCGTTCAACATGTCGGGATGGCGTGTCGCGTTCGCAGTCGGAAATGCAGATATCATCGAGGCGATCAATACGTACCAAGATCATGTCCACGTCTCTGTGTTCTCTGCCATTCAAGAGGCAGCCATCGTGGCGTTAGAATCCCCGCGTGACATACGTGACGACCTAGCCTCGCTTTACGAAACAAGACGAAACCGATTGATTGACGGGTTACGCCGGGCAGGGTGGGAGATTGAGGCACCAAAAGGTTCTTTCTTCGTATGGGCGAGAGTGCCTGAAGGCGATGCAAAATCATTCTCGACGAAGTTACTACATGAGGCGGGCGTCGCCGTCACACCTGGCTACTTCTTTGGAACGGAGGGGGAGCACCACATCCGGTTTGGCCTCGTATCATCTGAACAGAAGATTGATGAAGCGGTAGAACGGATTGAAAGACTGTTTGCAGCCTACGAGGAGGTCCATCAATGATTCGACAAGCGGTGCTGGAATACGACCATTCGAACGATGCACTCAATAAACTTTATCTTTTGATTGGGAATCGGGAGGCACTCGTTTTGAAAGGAATTAACGGATACGATGAAGCGGTTCGCGTGTCCCCTCGTCTAGCAGAAGTTCCGAGTGTACGATTCAACGGGGAATGTTCAGACGAAGAACTCAAACGATTAAAAGCGTATCGACCTGACGTATGGATTGCCGTCGGTGGCGGTAAATTGATTGATACGGCGAAGCGGATTGCATTTACCCAGTCGGTCCCGCTCATCGTCGTTCCGACACTTGTGTCAAACTGTGCCGCCTTCACCCCGCTCAGCGTGATCTATGGAGAAGACGGTACATATTTACGATATGATACGTTCCCCGTCGTCATCGAGCGCGTCATCGTGGATGAACGATTGTTACGCGACTCACCTTATGACTATTTCAGAGCCGGTGTGATTGATACGGTCGCGAAGTGGTTCGAAGCCCGATATATTAGCGGAACAACATCAAGGGACGCAGGGATTCAGTCGGGGCTTTCGCTTGCGGCACAGTGTGGAGCGTTGATGGATTTGTCCATTCGTGAAGATGACTTCCGCCGTTATGACACGGACATCCGATCTATCGTCGATCATGTCCTCGCCATTGGAGGTGCCGTCGGTGGGTTCGGCGATGCCGGCACTCGTGTCGCCGTCGCCCATGCGGTGCATAATGCGCTCAGTCGTTTTGATTCGACGCATCACTGGTTGCACGGGGATAAAGTAGGCTTTGGGCTGATCGTTCAAGAACGATTGGCTTCATCCGAAGACGCCTCATTCCTCGAGAATTGGCTACACGCCATCGCCGCTCCGACGTCACTTGAACAACTTGGGATTCGCTTTGACCAAATCGATGAGTTGGTCGATTATGTCGTCGAAGAAATGACGATTCAAGGCATTCACAAGGTCGAAGATACCGAGCAATTAAAAGAAATTTTAAGAAATCTTCAAGAAACAGTTTACAAATAATTCTTTTATCAGTAATATAATAACAAAATAATAGAACCGATTGCTTATCAAGAGTGGTGGAGGGACTGGCCCGATGAAACCCGGCAACCAGATCAGAAATGATCATGGTGCTAATTCCAACAGACGAGACGTCTGGGAGATGAGCGTGTCCGACTTTCACGTGTCGTGCCCGCCGCTCTTTTTGAGTAGCGGGCTTTTCATTTGGAGGAGGAATCATTCATGAACATCAAACAAAAAACCATTTTGGCAGGTACATCTATCCTTGCGGCCATCGCACTCTCAGCGTGCGGACAATCCGAGGCGAGCGAGACGCTCAGCACGAAAGAGCTGACGATCGGCGTCACTGGTGGACCACACGAACAGATCGCCGAGAAAGTACAGGAGCTCGCAAAAGAAGATGGGCTTGAAATCGACATCAAAGTATTCAACGATTACAACACGCCGAACACGGCTCTCGATGAAGGGAGTCTCGACGTGAACAGCTATCAGACGCTCTCGTTCCTCGAACTGCAAAAAGCGGACAAGGGGTATAAGATTGACGACGTCTTCAAGACGGTCGCTTTCCCGATGGGGCTCTATTCAGAGAAATTGACGGATATCAAGGACTTAAAGGAAGGTGATAAAGTGGCCGTCCCGAACGACCCGGCGAATGAGCTCCGTGCGTTACGACTATATGAAACGGCTGGGCTCATCACATTAAAAGAAGGATTGACGGATAAAGCAACGAAGCGCGACATTGCTGAGAATCCGCTCAACCTCGAATTTATTGAACTCGAAGCATCCCAACTGCCGACGCAACTCCCGGAAGTGGCACTCGCAGCTATCAACACGAACTTCGCGATGGGAGCGGGTCTATCCATTAATGAAGATGCCCTCTTCCATGAAGATACGGTCGATAACCCGTATCCGAACTATGTCGTCGTCCGTTCAGCCAATAAAGAAGATGAAGTCGTGAAGACGCTCGAGTCTTACTATCATTCAGAGGAAGTACGTGCCTTCATCGAAGAAGAATTCAATGGTTCGGTCGTGCCGGCGTTTTAAGGAGGGGTCTTATGATTGAACTGAAACAAATCACCAAGGAGTTCAAGGTCAACGGAGACACAATCACGGCACTCGATGATGTCTCCCTCACGATTGAGAGAGGAGAAATTTTCGGAATCATCGGACGAAGTGGTGCCGGTAAGAGTACGCTCATCCGGATGATCAATCTTTTGGAGCGTCCGACATCAGGGGTTGTCGAGATTGAGGGACAAGATATCACGCTCCTCAAAAAGAAAGGGTTGTCGACGTTACGCCAGCGAATCGGTATGATCTTTCAGCACTACAACTTGCTGAAGACTGCGACCGTCGAAGAGAATGTCGCCATCCCGCTTCGTCTCGAAGGTCTGGGGAAGCAGGTCATCCGTGAACGGGTCGACCGCTATCTCCAAATCGTCGGACTGAGCGAACATCGGAACCATTACCCTGAACAATTGTCGGGTGGACAGAAACAACGTGTCGCCATTGCGCGAGCGCTCGCCCACGAGCCTGATATTCTCCTTAGTGATGAAGCGACAAGTGCACTCGACCCTGAGACGACCGAGTCGATTTTAGAGTTACTGCTCGAAATCAATCGCGAGCTCGGATTGACGATTTTCTTGATCACACATGAGATGGAAGTCATCGAACGAATCTGTGACCGGGTCGCCGTCATCGATCGTGGCCAAATCGTTGAACAAGGACACGTACTAGACGTCTTCTCCAATCCGTCACACGAGACGACCCAGAAGTTTCTTAAGACAAACCTCGACGTGCCGGAAGAAGTCGTCTCGGAACTCCAGACTCGGGGAACGCTCGTCCACTTGTCGTTCATCGGCAGTCAGACAGAACAAGCAGTCCTGGCACAATTGACCAAGCGGTTCGGCATCCTACCGAACATCATCGGAGGCGGAATCAAGAAGTTAAAGGCGGGGCTTGTCGGAAACTTGCTCGTCCATCTTGACGGGGATCATGATCAAACGGAACTCGCCGTCCGTTATTTGAAGACGAGCGGCGTACATGTGAGGGAGGTGTCAAACCATGCAACAGTTTTGGACAGACTGGGGTGACTTAATCTGGACAGGAACGGTTCAAACGTTGACGATGACGAGCATCGCGCTTTTGATCTCGACCTTGATCGGATTGCCGCTCGGGACGTTGCTCGTTTTGACGAGACCGAATGGCAGACTCGCAAACCGATTCGTCTATGGTGGCTTATCGAGCGTTATCAACGTCATCCGTTCCATCCCGTTCATCATTCTGTTGTTCTTCATCTTACCGTTCACACGGTTCATCATGGGGACGACAATCGGCGTGCAGGGCGTCTTGCTCCCCTTGATCGTCTTCACCGCCCCGTATATTGCGCGACTCATGGAGTCGGCACTACTCGAAGTCGACCGCGGGGTCATCGAGGCGTATGAAGCGATGGGCATCTCGACGAGAAAAATCATCTGGTATGTGTTAATCCGTGAAGCACGTTCTT
The DNA here is from genome assembly GCF_042652865.1 of Exiguobacterium profundum. Lineage (GTDB taxonomy): Bacteria > Bacillota > Bacilli > Exiguobacteriales > Exiguobacteriaceae > Exiguobacterium > Exiguobacterium profundum. Next base: position 795,137 of record NZ_JBHSHG010000001.1, on the reverse strand, counting down.
CTATCGTTCTCGGATTGACGATTGCGACGATCGGGTTGATTGGAGCGACGGCGATGGCGGGACTCGTCGGGGCAGGTGGACTGGGGGACATCGCCTATCAATACGGACACCTTCGTTTCGAACCGGAAGTCATGTACGTGACCATTTTCGTCCTCATCCTCCTCGTTCAGTCCATCCAATCCTTCGGGAATCGACTGGCGGCAAAATTGAAAAAGGCATAAAAAGAATCGTGTCGCGAAAGCGACACGATTTATGCGTTATGGAGCAGACGTTTCAGTTCAGCGATGCGGTCATGTCTCGGGATGAACGTCCGAATCTCTTTTTCACTGAAACCGACCTGGATGCGATGATGGTCGAAGACGATCGGACTTTTCAGGATTTGAGGATTCGAGGCGACGAAGCTATATAGCTCACGAATCGACATCTCATCTAGTTTCTCTGCCGCTTGTTTATAGACACTCTTTTGGACCGACAACAAGTCCGTCGTCCCATTTTCCGTCAGGCTCAACATCTCTTTGAATTCTCCGAAGGATAAACCTTGGTCTGTCAATTTCTTTTCGATGAAGGGAATCTTTTGTTCCCGTAACCAATCAATCGTTTTTCTGGAAGAACTGCAGCTCGTATGCGTGAATACCGTGACCGTCACGACAACCACTTCTCCTTTACATCAGTTTGGTTCTAACTATTATCTCCTTTTATACGTTCGAGTGCGTGATTATGTTTCAAATCACATACAGTTTCTTTTTGATTGAGCATGACTTCGTTCGGGTACAGATTTCATGAGTAACCAGATAAGGAGGAATGAAGATGTTTGACTATACCGTACAATCTGACCGTACCGTGGATGATGTTGTCATTCGTCTCGGAGAAGCATTGAAAGAAGAATCATTCGGGGTGCTGTGGGACTTTGATTTGAGTGAGACGCTCGAGAAAAAGGGAGAGGGGATTGATGGGAAGTATCGTATCTTAGAAGTATGCAATCCGAAGGCGGCAAAAGAAGTGCTGTCGCAACAGTTAGAAGGAGGCTACTTCCTTCCATGCAAAATCGCGGTGTTCGAAAAAGACGACCATACCCAAATTGGTATGCCGAGACCGACTGAATTAATTCGCCTCATCGATGACGAATCGTTACAAGCCGTTGCGTTAGACGTCGAGTCCCGATTGCAACGTGCCATCGACCAAAGTAAATGATTGTTCTACCATCCGCTCATGAAACGTGAGCGGATTTTTTTCGTATAGGATAGTTAGATAATGGTAAAATTGGATGATGAGATTATAGGAGGGGATATTTTGTACAAAAGAGGAATCATGATGTTACTTAGTGCTTCATTTTTAAGCGCTTGTGGGGCATCTAATATAGAAGTCATTCAACTAGATTACATAGAGGATCAATGGAACGTGGAAAGCTATTCAAAAGAAGGAGAGATGATTAAAGTTCATGAGTCAAAAGAAGTATTGGCTGCATGCGAAGGGGAGCGTGCAACCGAATTAAAGGGTGACATCACGGTATATCAAACGGCGATTGCAGGGAGAACCGAGCCTGTTTCAGCCATGACCCCATATACAATGAAAGTCGTGACGTACTTAGAAGGTGACGAACGGTATGCCGTATGTCGTGAAAGCTACACCAATCAACTGATGGCGGAAGCGATTGACTCGTTTCCAGACTTTGTGAATACAAGTGACGGAATTCGACTTCCACGACTCCCTCGTATTCATCAGACATCTTCTGCGTTACAAGACAAGTTGGTGGAAGCAGAAGGATTGGATTTTGACGGGAATTCCATCACCTCGTTCCCGCATACGTTACTGGAAATCGAACCGGCGCTCTACGGCGAACTTGAAATGAAACTCGGTGGCAAGGTGATCCGTTATCCAATTGCGCAGTTCGAGCCCCGAGGATTTGAGATGCCGAATCAACAGATTGCCATCGGATATGATAACAAGACGTTTCGTCCATATATTCTTTACTCGTTTGACGGTCAATTTTTCATGCCTCAACCGATTGAGTTTGATGAGTTAGAGGACCCGGAGTCAAAAGAGAATACCGTCTTTTCCGAGTTAGAGATCAAGACTGTCGCGACAGCTCGTGAACTGAACGAAGAAGAGGAAACTCCGCTCTATACTTTCTCGTATCTGAAAAACGGGAAACATGTGACCGAAACGATGACGATTCGATTCGCTCCTGGCTTGTTTTTAAAAGAAGGAGAAGAACCGGATCCGATGTTTGAGGATTGGTTGCCTGTTGAAGAAGCCGGGCCAAGGGTCATCGTCCATCGCAAACCATACGATGGAGGGGCGATGGAATTCGCAGAGTATAGTGAGGCCACGAAAGAGGAAGCGAAAGAATTGTTCGACATCATCAATGAGGCAGACCCCGTCGATCGCCGCGGAGAAGATTCAGAATATCGATATTTGACTTTAACAGACGGTTGGAAGGGTCAAGTGTTCGAAATCAGCTATCAAAAACGTTCGAAAAAAATTGATATCTATTTAACGGACCCGCTCCGCGATCAAACATTTAAATTATCGAGCGAAGGAGCGGAATCGTTCTTAGACATATTTCCGCGCCTAAGGGAAACATTATGAAGCGAATCCTTATATTCATTTGCTGTATTGGTTTGATGACAGGTTGTGATGATGAACAGATGGATGTCGTAAAGCTAGATCACATATCGGAGCATTGGAATGTGAAAAATCTTCAATCAGGTCATATGGATGCCAAGTCGGTGAAGTGGACTCCTGATTTACTCGATACGTGTTCCGGGAATGCAATTTCACGAATCGAAGAGGACGTCACCGTCTATCGCTCGTATGAATTGAATCGAAAATTCGATGATGCACATAAAATCGTGATGTATATGGAAGGAAATCAACCATACGCTGTTTGCTATGACAGTGCTTCTGAACAAATCAGGGCGGAAGAGATAGATGAATTCCCTTACTTCGTTCATACGGAAGAAGGGACCGACATCTTGAGTACGCCAACGATTCGCTCGGGTACACATGAAGAATTGAAAGAAATGGAACAGAAAGACGAAGGTCATTTCTATCCTGCTCCCATCCGTCTCCTCGAAGGGACGATGATTCATGTGACACCCTCATTATATGGCCAGATTGATTTATCGATTGGAGATCAACAAGGACTGTTCCCCATTTCACATTTGGAGCCATTTAGTGCCCAATCGGAAGAAGTGGGAATCGCGCTTGGGTATGACGAACAATCGAAAGAAGCGTATTTTTACTATGAGAAAAATGATGGATTGACGACCATGCTTCCTTTAGTCGTGTGGAATGAAAAAGAGCATAAACACGAGCCGATTCAATTCGAAGGACTACGAGTAGAACAGGCATTACAGGGGGACATTCTCGAACCTGGTGTTAAGACGCCTCTTTATACGTTCTCCTTCGTTGAAGGTGGGAAACGTGTGAATGAAGTGATCAGTCTAACTTACTTGAATGGTGAATTTTCGACAAATGATGCTGTCCGCAACGCAAGCGAATCAAATCCTGCTGGCGAAACTGATCCATTCGTTTTCGTTCATGAGAAACCTTTAAACGGAGCAATCGATGTCCAGTACCCGGACGTGCTACGAGCTGAAGGGAACGACATATCTGATTTGATGGCTGTAATCAAGGATGCTACACCTGTCAAACGTGCTGGAGATGTGACTGACTATTCGCGTCTTTCGATCGTCGATGGTTGGGGTGGTCAAGAATTTCAGTTAAGTTTCAAGGAACGATCTCAAAAAATCGATGTTTATCTGACGGATCCACTTCGCGATCAAACATTTAAATTATCAAGCAAAGGAGCGGAACGGTTCTTGGATGTATTTCCGGAGGTGAAAGGGTCATGATGAAACGAATGCTATTGATGTTAAGCGCAGTCGGGATTTTATCGGGTTGTGGTAGTGAAAAAATGGATGTCGTGCAGCTAGACTATATGCCTGAGCAATGGAACGTGGGCGATTTGTATTCGAATCAGATGGATGCCGAATCGGAGACATGGACGACGCACATCCTCGATGCATGCTCAGGCGAGCCGATTACACAGATTGAAGGGGATGTAACGGTTTTCAATTCATATGCGGTGAATCGGAAAGTCATGATATCAGATTATGATCCGAGCTCATATAAATTGGTGACTTTCTTGAAAGGAAAAGAAAACTACACCATTTGCTATGATGGAGACTATTCCAACATGAAATTAGGGAAGATTGATGAACTACCGGACTTCCTCGATTTATCAGCGGGTATCAAAGTCCCGAGCGTCCCGAAGATGAAAGCGGGTACGAAAGAGGAAGAACACGTCGCAGAACAGAGTGACCCATCCGAGTACCTTGGGATGCCCATCAACCTGTTCGAAGACACGATGATTCATTTGACCTCTCCTTTGAATGGCGCGATTGCATTGACAGTAGGTGAACAGGAAGGAATCTTTCCCGTCTCGACCATTGAACCATATAATGCGCAAATGGGAACCGCAAAGATTGCACTCGGATATAATGACAAATTGAAAGCCGCTCACTTTTACTTCGAAACTACGAACGGTACGACATCTATTCAACCTTTCCTTGTATGGGATGAGAAAGACGGCGCACATGTCCCCATCCAGTTCGAAGGATTACAAGTCGAACGGGTCCTCCAGACGGATACATTAGAGCCGGGGGTTAAGACACCGCTTTACATATTCTCATACATGAAAAATGGAAAGCGTGTGAAAGAAGAAGTCAGCTTGACGTACACGAAGGGCGAGTTTGCCACGAATGAGTCCATTAAAGAATCCACTGAAGCAGGACTCATTGCAAATCCTTCCGTTCCGCGAGGTCCGTTTTTCTTTCTCCATAAAAAACCTTTAGATGCGGAGGCCACATTGAATTATCCGGATACATTGCGTGCAGCTGGCACCGACATGTCTGATTTGATGAACGCATTTGAGGAGGCAGAACCAGTGGATCGAGCTGGAGAAGTGGGGGACTATCCCCTTCTCACCATCATCGAGGGATGGAAAGGGCAAGAGTTTCAGTTAAGCTTCAAGAAACGGTCTAAAAAAGTAGATGTCTATGTGACGGATGAATCACGCGATCAAACGTTCAAACTGAGCAGTGCAGGGGCGGAAACGTTCTTCTCCTATTTCCCAGATTTAGATGAGTGAAGGGCGCCCCTCGGCGTCTTTTCATTTGGTAAATACTTCAAAACCAAGATATTGACCTTCTGTATAAAAAGAGAGTAATGGTATGTTATGGGATACGTTACACTGAAATTCACGATTTAGTACGAACATCCTAGGAATAAGAAAGGTTGCTATCTATAATGAGTACTTTGAACCAAAAAGGAATTCAATCTGAGGACGTTTTTCAATCCATTGAAATGAATATGGCGATGATTCGATTCGACCGTCAACGCCGGGTCGTCGATGTGAACGACACGTTCGCGAAAGCAATGAAATACAGACGCGAGGAGATGATTGGCATGCAGCATCACTTGTTCTGCCCTTCTTCCTTTGTCAATAGTCCAGAGTATTCGGCATTTTGGGAGAAATTATGGAATGGTTTCAGTTTCTCGGATAAAGTGGAGCGCGAGAATGCAAAAGGGGAAACCATTTGGCTCGAGGCGACGTATATGCCGATTTTTGAAGGAGATGATGTCGTCGGTGTCGTCAAGATTGCATCGGACATCACCGCACGGCAACAAGTGATTGAGGATTATGCGTATCGCTTTAAATCGATGACCGATGTGCTCGATGAACGGGCGAAGACAGGCATGCAAGATACGAAAGTATTGAATGAAACGATTGAAAAGCTTGCGAAAGATGCCGCGGACAACCTCCATGCCCTTCAGAACTTGCGTCGTCAAGCCGATGACATCGCGAAAATTGCCTCGTCGATCAAAGAGATTGCCGCACAAACGAATCTGTTGTCCCTGAATGCTGCCATCGAAGCGGCACGAGCAGGTGAACACGGGCTTGGATTTAATGTGGTTGCGACTGAGGTCCGCAACCTCTCTCGTATGGTTGAACGTGCGGTCATCGACGTCAACTCGAACACGGAAGGGATGAACGTCGAGCTTCGGAAAATTGTAGAAGGTGTCACTGCGTCCAATCAAGAGATTCAGTTAAGTGCAAAAACGATGGAACAGACGATGGAGCGATTCCATACGTTCGAGCAGGCAGCAGCCGAGCTACATGATACGGCCGACACATTTACATCCAACCTGTGAACCGATTGACCTTACACGGGGTCAGTCGGTTTTTTTGAGTCGTAACGTATGTCCTTGTCGTTTCAACCAATCTTTCGCTGTAGCGGTGTTCGGATAGATCGTTTGTAAAGTTCTCCAAAAAGAAGGGGAGTGATCGAAGTGAACGAGATGCACCCATTCGTGGGCGATGACGTAGTCCATCATCTCTTTTGGCGCCAGCATGAGGCGGACATTGATGGAGATGGTTCCGTTCGAACTACATGATCCCCAGCGTGTCTTTTGGTGACCGATACGAATCTTTTTCGCTTTAACGCCTAAGATCTTTTCATAAATTGGTGCCCGCTCGATCGCATAGTGTAAGGCACGTTCACGAAGCCAAATCTCATACTGTTTCCAGAGTGTAGCGTCGTCCCATGCTTCCGGAACCCAAAAAGACGTGCCGTCATGCCGAAGCGTCCGCCCGCTGTCTCTTCTGACCGGGTAATGCTCTCCGTGAAGCACAAGTCCGCGATCAAGAACGGACATCTGTTGAGGAAGATTCTGCAACGTCTCACGAATCCATGTGTCGTGCTCTTCTAGTGCGCGGTCGACGAGACGTTTTGGCAATCGAGCCGGGACTCGGAGTTCGATTCCTTCCGGTGTGACATAAAAGGCAGCTCTTTTTCTTCGTTTGTTTCGAATGACGGTAACACGCATTGATGTGCCTCCTTTCTTATCTCGATAGAGTATAACGAAGTCGGCAAAAAACTGCCATGCTTTTTTTGGCACGTAGTCGAATCAACTTTGATACAGTAAGAGTAGGAGGGATGAACATGAAATCAATTTTACAACAACAACTTGAACGTAAAGGTACGAATTCAGTGAAGTGGGATGGGTTGGAGCGATGGTTCCATTTGTCAGAAGATGTGTTACCGCTATGGGTAGCGGATATCGACATCCGTACTGCACCGTCCATCTCCGAGGCGCTCGCTATAAAAGCCGCTCAAGGGGAATTCGGGTATACATTGTTCGCAGCTGAAGCGCAAACAGCGGTGAGCGATTGGTACGGCCGACGTCACGATTTAATTGTTGACCCGAACCATGTGTTATTCTCTAGCGGTGTCGTGCCTGCGTTGACGCATATCGTCGAGGCGTTGACTGAAGTCGGAGATGGCGTCGTCATCCAGTCACCTGTCTATCCACCATTCCACGAACTCGTTGTCGGTTCCAAGCGACAAGTGTTCGATGCCCCGTTGAAAAAAATTGACGAGCGCTACGAGATGGATTTTGTCGCACTCGAGGAAGCGATGAAACAAGCGAAACTCTTCCTACTCTGTTCCCCACATAATCCAGTTGGGCGTGTCTGGACGAGAGCGGAACTAGAAAAGGTCGTAGCACTCGCGGATCAATATGAGGTGATTGTCGTCGCTGACGAGATTCATGCAGATTTGACATTCCCGTCTCATAAACATACCGCAATCGGCACACTCGACTCGCGTATCATCACGGTAAGTGCGCCCTCAAAAGCATTTAACATCGCCGGATTATTTGCGTCCTACATCATTTGTCCGGTCGATGAGTGGCGGAAGCAAATCACGAAAGTACAGAACAAACATCATGTGCTCCCGACACCGTTCGCGAACACGGCTATCATCGCCGCGTATACCGATAACCGCGCGGAACGTTGGCTCGACCAGTTGCGAGAAGAATTGGAGCAACAAATGAATGACGTGATCGATTCCATCGAATCAAACCTTCCGATGCTCCATACGACCCGTCCGGAAGCGAGTTATCTGCTTTGGCTCGATTTCTCGGAGTTACCGATGTCTGCCGAGGAGCGGAAGTCATGGCTTCATCATGAGGTTCGGATCTTCTTGTCACCGGGTGGTCCGTTCGGTCCTCAAGGTGAAGCGTTCGAACGGATGAATATCGGGACTCGTCGTGAACTGTTGGACGAGGCGATTCATCGGCTGAGCGCGCAAATGAAGCGAAAAGCGTTTGTGTAAAACGAGAATCGGGAAAAATTCACAATGAGATGATGAAAGAAAGTGAGTGGATGGGATGGAGACGATCAACTGGAAGAAAAAGATGGAGGAACAGTTAAGGCGTAGCGGCTTCACCTTGCAAGTCGAAAACATGTCCAATATCCGCTTGACTGAGATTCTTGCGAGTTCTTCTCCATTGATCTCTTATCCGCTCCGAGTCCGTTTATATGAGCGGATGGGTTGGCTCATGTGTACGGTCGATTCGCCAACGCTCGATCGGAATGAAGACCATCCGTTATTTGAACGCATGGTGACCGCCGTCTTTGAACGGATTGTGCGTCACCTTTATAACGGATATGGTTTTCATATCTTGACGTTTATCGGGGATACGGGAAATTACATCGCTCCGAAAGATTCGGAGACAGGGGAGGTCGTGCGTCTCGTCGCCCACCTTTGGAATGACCGGTCGTACATTCACCTTGACACCTTTGAAGAGTATCCAGCCTTATACGTGACGCCGCCATGGGCACATCAAGCCTATGCCATCGAAAGCACAGAGGATGAGTGGGTTATATACGCAGGGAGAGGGGGGAGGCCGTCGACCGATTATCGTGCGGACGGTGTCGAATTGAAACCTCATCGTCTATCGGATGGTGAGCTCTTCTTCCCGGTGGATCGGATTTCGAAAGAGAAAGGAACCCTCGCCCTGGCCGAATGGCTTCGACTCGAAAGGCGAGAAGTCGAGGACTTTATGATGTCCTTCATGCAGACAATCCGGAAGTTCGATCCGTCGTTTGGATTCGCATGGGGTGGGACCGAAACCTTTTTTCATGGTGTACCGGTTGAACCGTACGCGCAGGTGCTCAGGCTCGAAAGTGGGAAACGTCGCTATCGCGTCATGAACAATACGGCAAAACGACTATTTGCCGCCTCGGACGACCCGAACGAGTGTCTGAAGGAAGTGAGTCGAACACTAGGGACAATCACGCTCCCTGAACGGCGTGTCTCAGCCCTCGGTCAATTGATCATGGGGATCTGGCAACAGTTTGAGACCGATGAAGAGACGTACATTCAAGAAGTCGCGTTTCGTGACATCTCCAAATTCCAAATGGAAGAAAAGATTGGACATGCTCTCGCGAATCAACAACGGATTCGCTGGATCGACAAGAATCATCCGCATCAGGATGTGATTGAATATGCTCATCTTCGTATCACGTTCCCGAAACGACCACCTGGGCTTGTTACAGTCGAACCCGCTGAATCCGGACAAGAGAGAGGTGCTTTATGAGAATCGTTGACGCACGAGCCATGCCAATCGATCATGAAGATGTGATCGCCATTACCCCTTCCTCTGTCTACTATCGCGAGAAGATGGATCGAACGACATTCTCGCTCTATCGCTTTGACGAAGAGGACGGTGTGATCACACAATTGAACCGAAGGGAGTACGCGGATTATGGTTATCCCAAGCTTTTCGTCGATGGAGACATCGTCTACTTTATAAATGAGGTTCCAGACGGTGAAGGGGTAGTCAAGACAGAATTGATTGCCTTCTCTTACAAGTCAGGCACCGAAGAAGTTGTCACGACGTTTGAGAAGCGTGGGAATAGCACATTGTTCTGGGTATTGGATCATCGTTACTTCCTCTTTTTGACGGTGTTTGAATCATCGGATGAAGCATGGCTTTATGACCGGGTGACCAATCAACGGGAGCGTATCCGAGATGAGCGCCTCGTCGGTAAGACGGAACGATTCCGAGAATTATATTTGTTTACGACCACATTCGCCGGTGTTCCATACATCGTCTGTAACGCAAGACTCGATGAGTTTGACTATTATAATGCACTCGATGATGGGCGCATCTCTCCTGACGACCCGATTGACCATTCCGAGGCATTATTGATTTGCCCACTTGAAGAGGCGGTCGAGGCGATATGGGATCATCGGGACGAATTGCCATTCGATGATGTCCTTCGTCTACAAGGGGAAGGGGACACGGTCCAATATCTCGGAGAAAATGAAGGGACGCTTCGATTCTCCGCTTTTGTTGACTCGTTAAATAAGGAAGTCATCTATGATTTGACGGCTCCCGATGTCTTGCATGAAGTATCGGTCGTCGATTGGGGTGCTTATGAACCGATTGATTTCACTTACGACGATATAAGTTCGACGATTTTCATCAAAGTTGATGAGACGGATATGCACTCAGAAGTCATTGACCTCGCAACCGGTGCGCGTTATATCGACGTGGAACCGTTCGAACGCGTCATCGGTCGCCGCTATCTCGTCCATGAATATACGGAAGGACTTACGAGCGGGGTCGTGATTTTCGATTTAGAATCGGAAGAACGTCTCACTTATGACAATGCCTATTTTATGGTCATCGATGATGCCATTTTGATTTTGTCAATGTCCAGCACATAAATATAACCACTACCCATTATATAGGTGGTGGTTATATTTGGATATATAGTTTACATAACATATTATTGTAAACCTGATATTGCGTGTTTTTTCCGTTCATCTCCGATATGGGCATAGACTTGTGTCGTTGCCACAGATTCATGCCCGAGAAGCTGTTGAATCGTGAGCACATCGACGCCCCCCATGGCGAGACGCGAAGCGAACGTGTGACGGAGCTTATGTGGCGTTACCTGTTTATGGCTCAAGAACGGCAAGTAAGGCTTTAAGCGGTCAATATGCCCTTTCAACATATGCTGAACCGTCCGTACAGCGATTCGTTGTCCCTTCTCATTTTGGAACACCGCCCCTTCGCTCGACGTGTGGCGATACTCAGTGAGGAGCGGAAGAAGTGGTCCTGCGATGGGGATCAAGCGTTCCTTATTGCCTTTACCGATGACCCGAATCGTTCCGGTCTCAAGGTTTATATCGGACCAATTGAGTCCGACAAGCTCGGATACGCGCATTCCTGTCAGTCCAAGTAACTGTATGATTAAAAAGTCTCGCGCGCGATTCATTTCGTACCAACTCGCCTCGCGATTCGTCATGCCGACGTTGCTACGTACGAGCGTCGAGAAGTCGAGCCACTCCGATTCCGTCAAATAGACGGGGTTCCGTTTGCCGCGTTTCGGACGTTCTACGGTTTGAAAAGGATTCACCGTTGCCTGATTGGTCTCGATTAAGTAATTGAAGAGTGACTGTAACGTTGAAAGCTTCCGATTGATGACGCTCGGAGCGTTTTCGAGCTCGAGGGCAAGATAAGTCGCATACGCTTCTGCTCCGGCATAGTCAATCTCTGTGAATGATGGCAAGTCAATCGTTTCAGGTTCTAACTCCGTTCCACTCACGTGCTCGACCCAACGAAAGAAATCTAAAACGTCATACACATAGCGCTGGGCCGTCTGTTTGGAATAATGCTTCGCTGCTAAATGATGAAAAAACTGTTGGATGAATGCGGGTAGTCGGTGCAACCCGTTCAACTCGAAGCGTTTCGTCGTCGTCGGTGTCTGCCGCTGTCCAAGTTGACGGAAAATACTCATAGAATGCTCCTTTCTTCATGTAGTTCTCACTTGATTCTTTCCGCTACGCTTCCCTTCACGAAGGAAGTTGTCCGCTTCTTTGACGATCTCTTCGACCGTATCGTGACCAACACGAACCGCAAGTCCGAATGTCATTGTGACATGAAGACGTTCTCCTGCGTAATAGAGAGGAATCGACTCGATTTGCTGTCTCAATTGTTCGGTGATTGTAAGGAAGTTATCGCATGGACTCGAAAAGAAAATCAGGAATTCCTCGCCTCCCCATCGGACTACAATGCCGTCGACGTCGGATAGGATGCTGGCGACTTGTTGTAGCACCCGGTCCCCACAATCATGTCCGTAAGTCTCGTTAAATGATTTGAATCGATCAATGTCACCGAGGACGAGTGCGTATGGAACGCCTTCATGAGCGGCTTTGTCGATTGCTTTGGAAACCTGTTCATGCCCGACTTTTCGGTTCAATAGTCCGGTCAATCCATCCGTCGAGGCGAGAATTTGCAACCGCTCATTAGATTGTTCGAGTTCATCTGTCACTTCGACAACGGCTGACTCAAAGATAAAGGAGAGCCCTGCAATCATCATCACGGTCGATAGGATACAAAAGAGTCCGAGCGCTTGTTCTATCTGTATCGGTAAGGTCTCGATGCCGTCAGATACATAGATGAATAGAAGGCTATAAATCAGCATCGCGATGGCCGTGGTCAAGATGCGTTGGCCTCTTGATACGCTTGGCATGAAAAAGACACCGTATGCCATCATGAGGATAAAATAATGCATGTTGATCTCCCAGCCGAGTATAACAGTCGAGATGACGGCGTTGTAAACGACTTCGATAAAAAGTCCGGCAAAGAAAATTCCGTACCACCTTTTATGTACAAAATAGAATGAAATCGTGTAGTAGATCACACTCAAGCCATTTGATAGGAATAAGAGAGTCAAATCCAGACGATAAAACAAGATGCAAAATAGGAAGTGAACCAACCAGGCGATAACGTTGCCGTAAAAAGTAATACGTTCATTATATAGTGTTCCTCGACGAGTTTCATAGGTTGTTCCCATCGCACACCTCCTTTCTTTTAGTATAACGAAACAATGAACAAATTTATATAAATGTCCGAAAAACGGATTCAAAAAACGCTCTTATCTCGTATGTATTATTGCGTGAAATAGATATTTCACGCAATGTACATGAATTGCGTGATTGTATCTCAATCGAGTGGTTAATCGACTGATTGATTTTATAGCAAAATAAATGGTAGACAATAATTTGTTATGTAAACCATATTGGTTTGTCTTGAAATTGTAATGTTGAGTCATTATACCTTATGATGAAAATAAGACTTGAAACAGGAAGGAAGGTAACGTTACACTGTAAGCGTAAACCAAAGGGGGATTTTGGATGGATGATCAGCGTTTGAAGCAACTTTTGTCTGAAGCGAAGACCATCGCGGTCGTCGGTGTGTCCGACAACCCGAACAAGACGGCCAACCAGATTGCGGAGTATTTGCTTCGTGTCGGGTATACCGTCATCCCTGTCAACCCGATGCTCGAGGAGTGGAACGGTCGTAAGGCGTATCCGTCCGTCGAGAGCATCCCGGGTAGAATCGATATCGTCGACGTGTTCCGTCGCAGCGAATTTTTAGCGGGTGTCGCGGAAGATGCGGTACGACATGGGGATGTCGGGCTCGTCTTCAACCAGCTCGGTCTCTCAAGTGCTGAGGCGGAGCAAATCGTGCGTGACGCCGGGCTCGATTATATCGAGAACCGCTGCCTGTACGTGGAGCATGCTCGTCTACTCGGATAAGACCTACCTCCTTGGTAGGTCTCCTTTTTTTCAGCGATGGCTGACAAGGGAGGCTTGCCAGAATCGATGAACAGCTATACAATAGGAAAGAAAAACGAACGTGTGTTCGAAATTGAGGTGACTGCTATGTCAACAGATCTATTTAATTACAATGAAGACGCCATCCAGGTGCTCGAAGGACTCACGGCCGTGCGGAAACGACCGGGGATGTACATCGGGTCAACCGACCATCGCGGACTTCACCATCTCGTCTATGAGATCGTCGACAACGCGATCGATGAGGCGCTCGCTGGGTTCGGTGGTCAAATCGATGTGACGATTCATAAGGACGATGCCATCACGGTCCGTGACCACGGCCGCGGGATGCCGACAGGAATGCACGCCTCTGGAAAGCCTACCCCAGAAGTCATTTTTACGGTCCTTCACGCTGGAGGAAAGTTCGGACAAGGTGGATACAAGACGTCTGGTGGACTCCACGGCGTCGGTGCTTCGGTCGTCAACGCCCTATCAAGCAAGGTCGTCGTGACGATTTATCGTGACGGAAAAGTGTTCGAACAGACCTTTGCAGACGGCGGTGTGCCTCAAACGACACTGATTGAGACAGGCAAGACACGCCAAACCGGCACGAGTGTCTATTTCAAACCGGATGCGACCATCTTCTCAACGACGACGTATAACTATGACACGCTCGCCGAACGCCTCCGTGAATCGGCTTTCCTCTTAAAAGGATTGACGATCACGCTCACTGATGAGCGTACGGAGAAGCAAGAGACGTTCCATTACGAGGAAGGGATTGCCGAGTTCGTCCAATACTTGAACGACGATAAGGCGACACTCCACCCAATCGTCTATTTCGAAGGGGTCGAGAATGAGATCGAGATCGAACTCGCGTTTCAGTTCACGGACGCCTATTCCGAAAATGTGCTCTCGTTCGTCAACAACGTCCGGACACGCGATGGTGGAACGCACGAGGTCGGTGCCAAGACGGCGATGACCCGAATCATGAACGAATATGCACGGAAGAACGGTTTACTCAAAGAGAAAGATAAAAATCTCGACGGCGGCGACGTCCGTGAGGGACTCACGCTCATCGTGTCGGTCCGGATCCCGGAGGAATTCCTCCAGTTCGAGGGGCAGACGAAGTCGAAACTCGGGTCACCGGAGGCACGTGCGAGCGCTGACAGCGTCATGGCGAAACAGTTGACGATCTTCCTAGAAGAGAACCCTCAGATGGCGACGATGCTCATCAAGAAGGCGATTCGTGCGGCACAGGCTCGCGAGGCGGCCCGCAAGGCACGGGAAGAGGCCCGTAACGGGAAGAAAAAGAAACGCTCGAGCATCTTGAACGGAAAATTGACGCCTGCGACGTCAAAGAATGCTGCTAAGAACGAGCTCTTTCTCGTCGAGGGTGACTCGGCCGGTGGTTCAGCCAAACAAGGGCGGGACCGTACATTCCAGGCTATCCTGCCGCTGCGCGGGAAGGTCATCAACTCGGAGAAGTCGAAACTCCAGGACATCATGAAAAACGAAGAGATCAACACGATCATCCATGCGATCGGCGCCGGGGTCGGTCACGATTTTGATTTGGACGACTGTAACTTCGACAAGGTCATCATCATGACGGATGCCGACACGGACGGTGCACACATCCAGGTGCTCCTCCTCACGTTCTTCTTCCGTTATATGCGACCGCTCGTCGAGGCGGGCCGCGTGTTCGTTGCCTTGCCACCGCTCTATCGCATCTCAAAAGGGAAAGGCAAGTCCGAACAGTTCGACTATGCCTGGGACGAAGAGGCACTAGAGAAGCTCGTCAAAGTGTATAAGAAAGGCTATATCCTCCAACGCTACAAAGGTCTTGGCGAGATGAACGCGGACCAGTTATGGGAGACGACGATGAACCCGGACACTCGTACACTCATCCGTGTCACAGTCGACGATGCGGCCGTTGCGGATAAGCGTGTGTCTGTCCTGATGGGCGACAATGTCACGCACCGTCGTGAATGGATTGAGGAGAACGTCGCCTTCGGACTCCAGGAAGATGATTCGATCATCGCCAATGAACATGTGACTAAAGCGATTGAGGAAGTGATGTAACAATGTCGACGATTCAACACATTTTAAACCTATCTCTCGAACAGGTCGTTGGAGACCGGTTCGGGCGTTACTCAAAATATATCATCCAAGACCGCGCCTTACCGGACGCACGTGACGGACTCAAGCCTGTACAGCGCCGGATTCTATATGCGATGCACCACGAGGGGAATACGAACGATAAGCCGTATCGGAAGTCTGCGAAGACGGTCGGGAACGTCATCGGGAACTATCACCCGCACGGTGACTCGTCCGTCTATGAGGCGATGGTACGTCTCTCGCAAGATTGGAAACTCCGGTATCCGCTCATCGACATGCATGGGAACAACGGATCGATGGATGGTGACCCGGCGGCGGCCATGCGTTACACGGAAGCCCGTCTCTCGAAGATTGCGGGTGTCATGTTGACGTCAATTGCGAAGAATACGGTCGATTACACGCCGAACTTTGACGATTCAACGGAAGAACCGCTCGTCTTGCCGTCGCTCCTCCCGAACCTGCTCATGAACGGAACGACAGGGATTTCAGCCGGTTATGCGACGGAGATCCCACCGCATAATTTGACAGAAGTCCTCAACCTTGCCATCGCACGTTTGAATGGCCAGGTCGATATCGCTAAAGATGCGCTCGAGTATGTCACAGGTCCTGACTTCCCGACCGGGGGGACGGTCATGGGTAAAGACGGTATCCTAAAGGCGTTCGAGACCGGTAAAGGGAAGGTCATCATCCGGGCGAAGTCCGAGATTGAGCAATTAAAAGGTGGCCGTGAACAGATCACGATCACAGAACTTCCGTATGAAGTGAATAAGGCGAACCTCGTCAAAAAAATGGAAGAGCTCCGCCTCGATAAAAAGGTCGAAGGCGTCGCAGAAGTCCGTGACGAAACAGATCGGACGGGACTTCGGGTCGTCATCGAATTGAAGAAAGAGGCCGACGCAGAAGGTGTGCTTCACTTCTTTTTGAAGCATACGGACTTGCAACTCGCCTATAACTATAATATGGTCTCGATCGTGAACCGGACGCCGAAGCAGATGGGAATCATCCCAATCATCGATGCCTATTTGAAGCATGTCGAAGAGGTCGTGACGCGCAGGACGACGTTCGAACTCGAGCAGGCGAAGAAACGTGCTGAAATCGTCGATGCCTTAGAACAAGCCATCTCGGTCCTCGATGAGACACTCGAATTGATCCGTTCCGCCAAAGACAAGGCGGACGCGAAGAAGAAACTGATGGAGCGGTTCTCATTCACGGAACGACAAGCCGAAGCCGTCGTCATGCTCCAATTGTATCGACTCACGAATACGGACATCGTCGAGTTGCAAAAAGAAGCAAAGGCGCTCCAAAAAGAGATTGCCCGCCTCTCAAACATCCTCGACGTGGACGCGACAAAACGGAAGTTGATCGTGAAAGAACTTACGGCATTGCGTGACGAGTTCGGAGATGACCGTCGTTCGGTCATCGAGTCGGAAGTTGAGGAATTAAAACTGAAGACGGAAGTTATGATTGCTGTCGAAGAGACGATGGTATTCGTCAGCCGTGACGGGTACGTCAAACGTGCCTCGATGCGTTCGTATGGAGCGTCGAGTGACGTTTTACCGGAGATGAAAGAAAAGGATCGTCCACTCCTTACGACTCAAGCCATGACGACGGACCACTTGCTCGTCTGGACGAACAAGGGCAGCTACCTCCTCATCCCGATCCATCAGATTCCAGAATCGAAGTGGAAGGATGCCGGACAACACGTGGCCAACCTCGTTCCGATTGAAGGGGAACAGGTTATCTCGGCAGACGTCGTCTCGACGTTTGATACGGACGCCCATTGCCTCTTCGTGACGAAAGACGGGATGGTCAAACGTACACCGTTACGCGACTACGACGCGCAGCGGAAATCGAAACCACTCATGGCCTTGAAGCTGAAAGGTGACGACGAGGTCGTCTTCGCCGGGATCAGTGACGGTCCAGGGCAGTTGTTCCTTGTTTCAGAGCGTGGATACGGGCTCTGGTTCAAAGAGGATGATGTCCCTGTCGTCGGACAGCGGGCAGCCGGTGTGAAGGCGATGAACCTGAAAGACGGTGACCTCGTCGCCGATGCCTTCTCCTTCTTCACGCCACCATTATTCGTTCTCGTGACGCAACGGGGAGCGGTCAAGAAGATGAAGCTCGAGGACCAGTTCGACTGTACGAACCGCAACCTTCGGGGGACGATGCTCATTCGTGAGGTCAAATCAAAACCGCACCAAATCCGTCGTGTGCTTCCGGTACATGGGGATGAGACGCTTCATATCGTCGGAAAAGAAAAAGCAAAACAAGTAAAGACAAAAACCCTTACGCTACTCGATCGCTATGCCAACGGCTCGTTCGTCTTTGACGAAGACTCGTTCGGTGAAATCGAGGACGTGTATCTCGATTAATCAAAAGACCTGTGATTTGGCTGATTCGCCGTTCACAGGTCTTTTTGTCGTAGCCATGTCTCTAGATCGTGTTGTTGTCGTCGATGGTGCAGCGTGTGCATCTCGATGAGGTTGAACCATTCTCTCGCATTCAGCCAGCCGAACCCACCGTGAAGCGTCTTTCGATTGTCATCTGCATCGTTCAAACGGGATTCCAACGTATCCATCTTTGAGATTAAGATGGTCATGCGTTCTCGCAATCGATCTTTCGAGTCAGTATTTTTCGGTGGTTGATTCATCTCAGGTGGGAGCTCGATTTTTATCGGTGGAAAGTCTCCCCGTTCGAACAACTTTTCTCCAAAAGACGTCTTCTCTTCACCGAGTTCACCCTCACCACGTAGGCAGCGGTCGGCCTCTTCTAAATACTCCTCTGCGACCAAAATGAGATGGTCAAACATTTGTCCAATGGACCAGATGCTCGGGGCATGCTTGTATCGCAAGTCGGACATGGTATAACGTGCGAGATCTTTTCTGAATCTGATTAATTCATAGCGTATCCTCAACATCTCACCTCCATTTTCTTTTAGTATACGTGATTGAAAACTGATGTCAGAGAATGTGAGTTATGAAAAGGAAGAATGCATCAATTTGCCGAAAAAGACATGTAGGACAAAAGATAGGGGGATCTATATGTCTCAATGGCTGACGTGGGCGAAACGGATTCAGGCGCTGTCTCAGGCCGGTCTGACGTTCACGCGTGATCAATATGACCGAGAACGGTACGAAGAGTTACAAGAAATCGTAAGAGAGATGTATGAACGGCACTCGGACTTATCGAACGAGGCTATCTTACAACTCGTTCATGTGGACGGTTATCCGACTCCGAAACTTGATGTGCGAGGCGTCATCTTCAAAGATGACCGAATCCTGCTCGTGAAGGAGCGGTCAGATGGGTTGTGGACCTTACCCGGCGGTTTCTGTGAAGTGAATCGCTCTCCTGCCTCGAATATCATCAAAGAAGTAGAGGAAGAGGCTGGCCTGGATGTGATTCCAGTACGGTTGCTCGCCTTGTTCGATATGCATGAACATCCACACCCACCTCTCTCGGAGCATTATTACAAACTTTTCATCGAGTGTGCACTGATTGGTGACGGGGAGGGGAGCGCCGGCGTGGAGACGAGTGACGTCGGTTTCTTTGAACGAGACGATTTACCTGATCTCTCCCTTGCCCGCAATACGATCGAACAGATTCATATGTGCTTTGACGCACATTGGCAAGAAGAAGACTGGACCACTTTATTCGACTAGGAGGCTCAATGATGCAAGTAAGACGATATGGACATATCCATCAACTGACCTTTTACGCTCCCGTACTGCCAATCAACGTTCAACTGTTTGAGCATGAGCTCGGACTCGTCTTGATCGACACGGCGCTGGAGCGGAACGCGACTGATATCCTGTCATATATCGCCGAACTCGACAAGCCACTCCTCGCGATATTGTTAACGCATGCTCATGGGGATCATATCGGTGGGGTAGACGCGATCAAAGCAGAACATCCGCTCGCTGAACTCTTCATCTCCCGACGTGATGCCCGCCTCTTATCGGGAGATCGGTCGCTAGAGGAAGAAGAGCAGAACAAGATTCGTGGTTCTTTGCCGACGATTCGTTCTACACCGGATGCGGTACTAGATATTGGTGAGCGGTTATTCGGTTTACGTGTCCTCGATGCAGCGGGTCATACACCAGGGTCGATTGCGTACTATGACGAGGTAAATCGGGTATTATTTGCAGGTGACGCTTTTCAAACTCAGGGAGGGGCAGCGGTGGCGGGAGATGTTCGGCCGTTATTCCCATTACCAGGACTCGCGACATGGAATCGGTCCGTAGCCGTCGAGAGCGCGGAGCGCCTAGTGGACTTGTCACCACTCCTTACCTTCGTAGGGCATGGTCCGCCACTCAAAGGGACACACCGGCTCTATTTGGCGTTGAAACGGGCGAAACGGAAGCAGGCGAGAAAGTTTATCCGTTAACGGGAGGGTTGCACCATGCAGCTGAAAGAAGTTGCCATTCATCAATTTGAGCAAGCCCAACAGATGCTCGAGATTCAACGTAACGCTTATGCGGTCGAAGCGGAACTGCTCGGGTTTGACGAAATCCCAGCGCGCTATGAGACGATTGATGTCATTCAAAACTTACCAGGCACGAGTTATGGCTTATATATCGAGGAGCGGTTGATTGGGTTTGTCACGGTGGAAGCATCTGAGAAAACTGTTGAAATCACGAAACTATGTATCGACCCGACATACTTTCGGGCGAGACTGGCGACGACGTTACTCGAACACATATTGAGCATTCACAAAGGAAAGTTGATTTACGTGCATACGGGCAAGCATAACGGACCGGCGAAGCGTCTGTATACGAAACTTGGATTTGAACCGAGTGCCGAATTCGAACCAGAACATGGCGTCACATTGATCCGGTATACGCATACGTCTTAAATTCAAATCTCATCTCACTATCATAAGTATACTAAGATAATGAGATGAGATATTATTTTTACTGATAATATATGTTATGTAAACTAGTAAAAAATAGAGCAAAAAATTGCTCTGACTGAAGTTCCCTATTCCTTAAAAATCTTGTACCAGTACAAGGTCAATTCAATTTGTGGATTTGCATATTGTTTTGTTGAATCGACGCCACCAAGTTGAAATCCCTGTCTTTCATAGAAACGACAAGCAATGAGATTATCGTTCTGAGCTTCAAGCGACAAACCAATCATCCGTTTCTCTTTTGCCCACTGTTCGGCTGTTTCGATCAACATTTGTCCAATCCCACGTTTACGATATGTTTGACGGATCGCGATATTTTCAATGTATGCAAAGCGACTCCAATCCTTCACGAGTCGGATTTGTCCGACACATTCATCAGCGTCCATCGCTAAAAAGACGATTCGATTGTCATGTTCGATATACTGCGTCCAATCAATCCGGTCTTCTGGAAATGAGGTTTCTTTCGTCACGACATCTAGCTCTTCAACATAAGACCATTGACCGTTTATGTAACTGGGAACTATCCGTCCGATGATTGGAAAAGGATCATTTGCATCATTCACAATGTGAACATGCGCCTCATCTAGGGCTCTGATTCGAATCATACTCATCCGCTCCGCCTCCTCTATTGCGTATTAGTTCTTCATTCATCTCATTTTACTTTCCAGAATGTAATATAAGGCTCATTGATTCTGTCTCAATTTAATTTTACTTCTGTATCATTGTTGTGAATTTAGCATTCATCGGAATGATAACGCTTTATGAATAAACGTTTCAAATTTTAAATTCACCTGTTTAAACTATGTTTCACAGTTGCTAGACCGCTGAAGTCATGCTATTTTTAGACAGATGAACCATCTTAAGGAGGAATTCTTGTGAAACGAACGACTAAAGGTTTGGCAGCAACTTTATTTTTAGCAATCCCTCTTGCCGCTTGTGGTGATGATAGCACGAATCAAGCAGATACGACACGCTGGGAAGAGATTCAAGAAGAAGGCACATTGACGGTCGGAACTGCCGGCACCCTCTACCCCGCTTCTTTCCGTGAAGAAGAGAGCGATACGTTGACAGGTTTCGATGTCGAACTCATGAAAGAAGTCGCCAAACGCCTTGATCTCGAAATCGAGTTCAAAGAAATGGCATTTGACAACATGTTAACGAGTGTTCAGAACGGTCAAATCGACATCGCTGCAAATGATATCTCGGTAACAGAAGACCGTCAAGAGAAGTTCGCCTTCTCAAAACCGTATAAATACACTTACGGGACTGCTATCGTTCGCAAGAGCGACCTCTCTGGAATTGAATCACTCGAGGATTTGAAAGGCAAGAAAGCCGCTGGTGAGGCGACGACTGTCTTCATGGATGTGGCTCGAAAGTATGGAGCAGAAGAAGTCATCTATGACAACGCCACGAACGACCAGTACTTGCGCGACGTTTCAACGGGACGGACCGATGTCATCTTGAACGACTATTATCTTCAAACGTTGGCACTTGCATTCTTCCCTGAGTTCGATATCACGATTCATCCGGATATCGCCTATAACCCGCAAGAAGTAGCATTTTTGATGGATAAAGAAAATGACGAGCTCCAGGAGAACATCGACCGTGTACTAGATGAAATGCTTGAAGATGGTACAGTCAAAGAACTATCTGAGCAATTCTATAATGGTGCCGATGTTTCGGTAGAACCTGACGTAGACGCAACAATCGTCGAAACGAAGTAATGTTGGCATGTCGTTCTCAGATGTCAAATGGGACGCCATCTTTGACGTAGACCTGGCGATCCAATCGTTTCCTTACCTGTTGGGCGGGTTACCGAATACGCTTTGGATCTCGTTCATCAGCATGTTTTTTGGTCTCCTGCTTGGTCTTTTGCTGGCGCTCGGGAAGTTGTCTCCGACACGACTCCTTCGCTATCCGTCGACTTTCTATATCTCGTTCATGCGTGGAGTCCCCATCTTGATCATTCTGTTCATCCTCTATTCGGGATTCCCGTTCATCGGAATCGAGTTCGCCGCTTTGACGGCAGCCATTCTCGGATTTAGTCTGAATTCTGCCGCCTATATCGCTGAGATCATCCGCTCCTCGATTCGCGCGGTCGATGACGGACAGGTTGAGGCGGCTCGTTCACTCGGGATGGGGAAATGGTTGACATTGAAGGGGGTCGTCTTACCGCAGGCGACACGGATCGCCCTTCCGCCGCTCTCGAACGTTTTTCTCGATCTGATTAAAGCGAGTTCGCTCGCTGCGATGATCACGGTACCTGAGATATTTAATAAGGCCAAGATCGTCGGTGGACGAGAGTTCGACTACATGACAGTGTATATCGTCGTGGCGTTGATCTACTGGGCAATCTGTACGTTCATGTCCTTTTTCCAAGAATGGCTCGAACGTCATTTTGAACGATACTTGGATTCTCCAAAACGTTGACTGACTGGCTTATGCCGGTCGGTCTTTTTTAGTGAAATGGATTTTTGATACATCTCCTGAACCGATTATGCTATGATTTTCTTAATTATCAGAAAAATATAGGGGGATTTTGAATGAACCATCCATGGGTTTCACATTTGAATAATCAAGTCATTGGTCAATCGAAAGCCATCAAGCTCGCTTCGATTGCATTACTATCAGGAGGTCACGTTTTACTCGAGGACCGTCCCGGTACGGGGAAGACTACACTTGCCCGTAGTTTGGCAAGTTCGATATCAGCGACATTTCAGCGTGTACAGTGTACCCCGGATACATTGCCAAGTGATATTTTAGGAATGGAGTTATTCAATCCGACGACCGGAGCGTTCGAACGTCGGACGGGTCCGATTTTCACATCGATTCTACTTGTCGATGAGATTAACCGGACGACGCCACGTACACAATCTGCGTTGCTTGAGGCGATGCAGGAACGTCAAGTGACACTCGGGGAAGTGTCGCTCAAGCTACCGGAACCATTCTTTATGATTGCCACTCAAAACCCATTCGATGGACAAGGGACGTTTCCGCTCCCGCAGGCTCAATTGGACCGTTTCTTATTCAAATTGACACTTGCTCCCCTCTCGCGAGATTCCGAACGACGACTGATTCGCAATGAGCACCTCGCTTCAGAATCTTTCTCTCTGCAACAGGACGAATTGTTGAAGATGCAACAAGAGGTACGAGATGTCCGATTCCACGAGGCGATGGAGGATTACTTACTGGATTTGATGGAGTCACTTCGTCATCATCGTGACATCGAGGTTGGACCAAGTCCACGTGCGACGCTCGCGTATACGATGGCGGCTCGGGCTCATGCCTATATGGAAGGACGCGACTATGTCTCACCAGAAGATATTCGGGCACTCGCGCTTCCGATTTTAGGGCATCGAATCGTCTTGACGGTCGAAGCGTCGCTGAAGACGAAGCCGTCAAAGTTGATCAAATCTGTACTCGAGACCATCCCGGTCCCCTCAGAGGTGTAAGATGCAGTTAGTCAGCCCACGCTATCTCGAGTCCGGCTATATGTGGCTCCTGTTCGTCGTCGGGGTCTTTACGGCACTTTATGGGAACGTCTTGATTGCCAGTCTATTGATTGGATTCAGTCTCTATGCACTGGTCATGCCATCTTTTATGTTTCGATTGGCAGAACAAATCCATGTCGACCTCACTGAGGAGATGAAACTCTTTCCGAACGACGAGGCCGTCTATGTCTTGAAACTTGTGTCGACGGCAAAAGTCCCGCTTGGCGTTGTCCGCCTATCCGGCTATTTGCATCCCACCGTGGAATCAGAAGGACATGCGTTTTGGCGGCAGGAGAACTTTGTCGAGACGAATGCGACTGTCGACTTCACAATCCCGCTCCATGCGAAGAAGCGAGGTCCTATCCGCCTAGAGGCTATCGGGATGGAAATTCGGGATCCGTTACGCATGTTCTCGCTCTATAAAGAGGACTCACTCCCACGCATCGGCTATGTCTTCCCAGAGTTTTCGCCCTATCCGATTCCGAAACGTCCCCCTACTCTCCCAGGTGAGGAGATGGTTCGTCATAGTGCCTATCGTGACCCGGAGACGTTCCAATCGGTCACTCCATATCATGGGCAACCGATGCGACAGCTATATTGGTCTGCCTATGCGAAGACGGGCGAACTGCTGGCCCGTACCGAGCAACCGGTACAAGCAAATGAATATGTCATCGTCCTCGACTTGTTGACGAAGGATGGGCGTGCCCTCACCTATCAGATGGAGCGCCTCATCTCGCAAGCTGCCGCATTATGCCGTGATTTCGAGAAAGAAAATGCGAGTTACGGTCTGATTGTCCCGACGCTTACGAAGGATGGAATCACGTATGACCTTCAACCGGGAAGTGGTGAGGTACATTTTCGGAAGATTATGACGACGTTCGCTTGTCTGTCCGAGAGTGATTTTCCGCTTGCTCGCTCCTTGTTTGAACGAAAGGTCGCCAAATACAGTGGGAATCAGTCGATTCTCCGCTTGGGGGGTGACGGTCAATGAGATGGTTATGGTGGGTCTTCGCAGCATTTTACATTGGGCACGTGTTTCCATTGCTCTTCTTATTGACACTTCGTCTCCCTCGGAATACACAACTGATTGTACAGACGTTCCTGAGCGTCGGTGCCCTTTATTTCTCTTATGAGATGAGCATCATGCTTTTGATATTCACATACGTTCATGCATTCATTCGGACGTTGGATTGGACGGACCGTTACGCGATGGCGAGCGTATTGTTTTTAGTGGCGGACTGGTTATTCCCCCCGGCATCGCAATCGCTCGCGATGGTGCTCTTTCCGTTCATCTTTTTGATTTGGCAACGAAACCTGTATTACCGTCGCGACTACAAGCGGATGGTGACGATGTTGACCGTAGGCCTAGGCATCGGTCTGATTGTCTCTCTCATCATTCGTACGATTAAAGAGCTATTGTTTGGTAATGTCGTCGCCTGGATCACTCCATTCTTTTTGTGGATCGGGAGCTGGTTTGATGGAATCGTACTCGACCCGAATGATCGCGTAAACCGCTTCCTCGTACCGGATAATCCGAACCTAGATGCGGAGACAGTGGCGCAAGAGACATTGCTCGCGTCCGCATCGAATAACTCGCTGTTCTATATCGGAGTGTTTGTAATGATCTTGCTTCTTGGGGTAGGATTGTTCTTCTATCTGCAGAAGCGAAAAGACATCCAGGAAGATGGAATGATTCCTAGGAGTATTCACCACCCGACACTCTCAGATAAGCGGATTGTCCGCTCGCCTCGCCAGATTCGCCTTCTTGAGACGGGACGAAAGTTAGAACAGCATCACCCACGTCATCGAGAGGAGACGGTGGCTGATTGGTTGCAGCGAATCGAGTTCACGGACCACAGGCTTTATGCAGATTGGTTAGAGGCCGCAGAGTATGGGGACAAGGAAGCGCCACAAGCAATCAGTGATTCATTCGAACGACTCGTTGAACAAGTGAATAAACGCTAAAAAACATCCGGCAGAGGAGTTCCTTCTGACCGGATGTTTTTCATTATAAAATTGGACTGAGAAGGCGGGACACGCTCTCTTTGAAGCGAATCCAACGTGTCCTCGATTCATATCGTTCGATGGTTAGCCGCTCAGCGCGTGCCTCGTCTCGCTCGAACGCATCGATGACGGACTGAGCGACGTCTTTGTCGAAGACGAGCGCTGAAATTTCAAAGTTGAGGCGGAAACTTCGGGCGTCGATGTTCGTCGTCCCAATTGATGCGACTTCTCCGTCGATGACGAGCGTTTTCGCATGAAGGAAACCTTCCTCATACGTGAACACTTCTGCTCCGTAACGTACGAGCTCCGCAGCGTTCGCATAGGTCGCCCAGTAGACAAACATATGGTCGGGCTTGTTCGGGATCATCAGTTTGATCTTAGTACCCGCCATCAGGGCGATTCGACAGGCATCAAGGAAACTTGCATCCGGGATGAAGTAGGGAGTCTGGATATAGATACATTCTTTCGACTGGGTGATCATTTTGACGAGCATATTCTTTAAATGCTCCGTCGACGAGTTTGGACCCGATGTCACGATTTGAACCGGGGACGCATGACGAGCAATCCCTTCGATTGGCCAAACAAAGTCGTCTTTCTGTGCCTTCGTTCGTGTCGGGACAGAGCGATTCCAATCCAGGATGAAACGTTCGAGCAATTCCTTAACGGCGTCGCCTGAAATTCGTAAGTGAACATCTCGCCAATAACCGAAATGCTCATCCTTTCCGAGATACTCATCCCCGACGTTGAAGCCGCCGATATAACCAAGTTCTCCGTCAACGACGCAGAGTTTTCGGTGATTTCGATTGTTGACGCGGAAGTTGATGCCGAGTTTGGACGGAAAGAACGATTTGACTTCCCCACCGTGGGCCAGCAGGTCCTTAAAGTGTTTGTGCCTCAGTCCCCTCGAGCCTACCGCATCGTAGAGGAGTCGGACACGTAATCCTTGTTTTGCCTTTTCGGTCAATAAGCGAATTAACGATTGACCCAGCGCATCGTTTTGGATGATGTAATATTGAATGTTCACTTCTTTCGTCGCCTGTTCGATATCTCGAAACAGTTGATCAAACTTCTCTTTTCCGTCGTGAAGGACGTCGATATCGTTCTGGAAAGACATCATCGCATTCGTCGATACGAGATTCAATCGTGCGAGTCGTCGGTGCTTCAATAGAAGTGGATGATTGAACGGTGCCATGGATTGGTCCAATTGGTCAAGTTGCTCCGCCACATGATGATGATACGCTTCACGTTTCTCTTCTTCGACTTCATAAAAGTTTTGAGATTTGATCAATCGACCGAAGAAGATGTAGACGAAGAATCCGATGAGAGGCAAGAAGAAGAGGACGAGTAACCACGCCCAAGTCGTTCCAATGTCACGCCTTTCAAAAAAGATAATGGTGATTGCAAACGTGAGGTTAAGCAATAAGATGAGCCAAGTCATGATGACGATAATGAGTCCGATAGTCACTTCCATGGTATCCCTCCCTTTCTTTCAATTCTTACCCGAAATCAAACAATCTTAGCAAATGTTTTTCCTGATTTGGGTATACATTAATGAAGAAGTGAAGAAACGGGGGGAAGCTTATGGAAGACATGATGATTGGGTTCAGCTTACTTGTCCTCATCGGTGCACTTTCGCAGTTACTCGCTTGGCGATTTGACTTTCCAGCCATCTTGATTATGACGGTTGCAGGGATTCTAGTCGGACCGATTTTCGGTTGGTTGGAGCCGGATCGGATACTCGGTGAGCTTTATAGCCCACTCATCTCCATCGCGGTGGCGCTCATCCTGTTTGAAGGAAGCCTCAGTCTCGAATTCAGGGAGATTGACGATTTGCGGAGATCAATCTTTCGTCTCGTCACGGTCGGGGTATTCGTTTCTTTTATCTTGACCTCGATTTTGCTCATCATGGTTGGAGATTTTCATTGGTTGCCAGCATTTACGCTCGGTGCCATCTTTGTCGTGACCGGACCGACCGTCATCATTCCGTTACTTCGACAAGCTAACTTGTCCGCACGCCCAGCTAAAGTCTTGAAATGGGAAGGGATCATCGTCGATCCTCTTGGCGCCTTGATTGGACTCTTTGTCGTTCGAGTGGGATTCATCTTCTATCAAAACGACGGTCTTGCGAGCCACTTGCCATTTTTTTGGTCCTGTATCGTCGCGATCGCCTTTGGGATTGCCGTTGGACATCTATTAATTCGTTTGTTCGGGAATGAGAAAGTCCCTGAATATTTAAGAACAACCCTCACGTTCTCTGGGGTCCTCCTCGTATATTCAATCAGTGAATGGGTCATGAGCGAGGTCGGGCTATTGGCTGTAACGGCAATGGGATTGACGATGGCAAATTCAAAGCATGGACATATGCATATTCTGAAACAGCTTCGTGAGTTTAAAGAGAACATTTCGATTTTACTGGTTTCGACAGTCTTCATCATTCTGACGGCAAGTTTGACACGTGATAGTTTACTCGCCATTTTCGACTGGCCTCTCCTCTTGTCGATTCTCGGAATCTTATTTTTTGTCCGACCGATCTCGGTGCAGACGTCGCTCCTCGGTTCTCCGCTATCCGCTCAAGAGCGGGCACTCATCAGCTGGATTGCCCCTCGAGGTATTGTTGCGATGACGGTGACCGGTTTCTTTGCACAAGAGATTGCCGAACTGGGAATTGAAGATGCGGAACGGATGTTGCCAATCACACTCGGTTTAGTCGTAACGTCTGTCGCCCTACATGGATTGACGATTAAACCACTCGCGAAGCGACTCGGACTGACGAAAGTGAAGAATCCTTGGGAGAAGGTATAGACAAAAAAAGACACCGCCCGATGGCAGTGTCTTTGATCAGCTTGAATTAGTTCAAGACTTTGATTGTGATTGATTGGCGACCGAAAGCAAGTGCTTGCTCTTGTGTCGGCATCAAGATATCGATTTTGTTTCCTTTGATGGCACCACCAGTGTCTCCTGCGATGGCTTCTCCGTATCCTTCAACCCATACTTTAGAGCCGAGCGGAATGACAGAAGGGTCAACCGCGATGACTTTTTGGTTCGGGTTCGAACGAACGTCGATTCCTGTCGCTGTGATACCAGAACATCCTGCACAATATGGTGTATAAGCTGTCGCTTCAACTGTCATTGTCTGACCTGAAGCCGGAGCTTGGGTTTGCGTTGTAGACGATGCAGTTTTTGTTACAGGTGCTGATGTCGATGTCTTCGGTGCTGTTGTCTTCGCATCGTTCGCTACAGATGCAGCGGCTGCACCTTTCACGGCGAACTCTTGTCCAGGGAAAATAAGATCTGAATCAAGACCGTTCCAAGTCATCAATTGATTGACAGAGATCCCGTGGTTCAATGCGATACGATAAAGTGTATCACCTGATTTAACTGTATACGTTTTAGATGCAGTAGAAGCTTGTGATTTTGCTTCTGCCTTTCCAAGTTTCAAGACTTGGTTCGGATAAATCATATTTGAGTTTAAGCCGTTCGCTTGTTTGATGTCGTTTACAGAGACGTTGTTGTTCACGGCGATACGATAGAGTGTATCTCCAGACTGAACTGTGTGTGTTGATGCTGCCGAAGCTGGAGCAGCGACTCCTAAACTAAGGCCAGCGAGTGCCGTTAGTGTCAATAGTGGTTTTTTCATAAGAATATTCCTCCCTTTTCTAACGCCCCCTTACTGTAACACCTGTATATTTCACAGCGATTACAGGACGATATGAGAGTGTTATCAGTTCATTTACAGAACAATTCACGAGGATGAGAGGTTTCTGAAAATTGTTTCAATCTATTGAAACGGCTTCACAGAGCCAATTTAAGATATACTAGAGAGAGAAAAAAGGAGGTTTTGGTCTTTGGAACTATTACTGCTATATTACATTGTGACTAATCTACTAGCGTTTGTGTCATATTTTGTCGATAAACGACGGTCTCGTGTCGGAGCTTGGCGTATTTCTGAGCGGACATTGTTGACGATGGCATGGATCGGTGGAGCGTTCGGTGCCTATTTGGCGATGCGCGTCTTTCGTCATAAGACGCTAAAACCGAAATTCCGAATCGGAGTGCCTGTTGCAATTCTCGTGCATGCTGCGTTTACCGGTTGGCTGATTTTTTAAACTCTTATATAGAAGAAACTCGATTGTATCTTTTAATGAACGATGATTAAAAATGTCAGATTCGTCCCAGTTCATGCTCATTTCAAAGTGTTTCTCCGTGAACAATCGAAATGAAATGTCGGGAAATTTCCGAAACGAGGAGGATGGCTCTTTTGAAGAGTATCGAGATGATTCGTCACGGATCATTGACATTAAAGGTGACTGATCACTTCACTGTTCTTTTTTGCAAGTCTGGGACGTCCGTGATTCGAGTGAACGGAGAAAGCATCACCCTTCATCCAAGAGAGGCCGTTCTCTTGGCAAGAGGACAAAGTGTCATGGTTGAGAAAATCGAGGAAGCATCACCGATGAGGTTGCTCGAGTTTGATCCGACTGCTTTGTTCCATCCCGAGTTGGCGAAGCGATATGTGACGCCATTTCTAAATACTGAAAAGTCCATACATATGATAAAACCGGAACGAGGTCATCAATCTATTATTCAGACGATTGAACGGGCCGTTCAACATTTATCTGCGGACGGTCCACTCGCATTGATGGATGCGACACTTCAATGTACAGTCATCTGGCGCTACTGGATTCAGCAAGAGACTGAAACGATGAAGAATGAGAACAAACGGGAAAGTCTTCGTCATATGCTTGCTTATGTCGACGCTCACATAGAGGACAGACCGACATTAGCCCAAATCGCTCATGCGGGCAGTGTGAGTCGAAGTGAGTGCTCTCGTTTGTTTGTATTCTTTGGAGACACATCTCCTATTGCGTATGTAAAGATGAAGCGAATGGAGCGGGCCGCCACTTTATTAGAAGATTTGACGGAAGGTATCGCAGACATCGCCAATCGCCTGAGCTACTCAAGTGTCAGTCACTTCGTACAGGCATTCAAAGCACATCATGCAATCACCCCGCTCGCCTATCGAAAACAATACCAAAAGAAAAGAGCCGAATAACCGGCTCTTTTCTTTTATCTTGCGGTCCACCCACCATCGGCTTTCAAAACATCTCCATTCACGAAGCTCGAATCATCCGATGCTAAAAAGAGGGCGACGTTCGCTATTTGCTCTGGTTCTCCCATCGGGGCTTCCCCCGCCCCTTGAATGGCGCGCATCCCAAGTTCGCTCGGTGCTGTGATGGTTGACCCAATATTCGTATTGACGCCACCCGGTGCGATGGCGTTTGCTCGAATCTTACCGAGCGTGCCATGTGTCGCCGCGATGTTCTTCGTCAATCCGATTAACGCATGTTTTGAGGCCACATACGCTGCACCACCTCGTGTACCGAATAATCCTCCGACCGATGCATTGTTGATGATGACGCCACCCCGGTTCTGCTTCTCCATCACTTGGATGGCGGCACGTGAAAGTTTCATCGGTCCGGTCAAATTGACGCCAAGGACACGGTCCCATAATTCATCCGTCACTTCTCCCACCGTCATGAAGTTGTCCATGATTCCCGCGTTATTGACGAGAATGTCGACCGAGCCGAACGTGTCTTTCGCCGCATCGACGAGTTTGTCAATATCCGTTTGATTCGTCACGTTACCAGCAATGCCAAGAACTTCCCCACCCGCTGCTTTGATTTCATCAACTACCTCCTGCACAGCATCTTCATTCAAGTCGAAGGCGACGACTCGTGCGCCTTCTTCCGCAAACAGTTTGGCGATGGCTCGCCCCATGCCTGAACCTGCGCCAGTGACAATTGCCGTTTTTCCTGAAAGCTTCATTCCTCATTCCTCCTTTGAAAGGTCAGAACGTATATGATGTGTGATGACAGTAATCTGCCTGTCACTATGTTATACCCACATTTGGTTGCGAGCCTCCTGAGAAACATGGCGATTTTTCTTCAATTGACTCCCAGCAATCTTTATACTTGAATGGAAAGCACTCCATTATATAAAGGAGAGATGACGTGAGACAATTCCATGCAACCGTCCATGGTCGAGGTGAACCTGTACTTTTCCTTCCCGGTGGAGGATTCACTGGGTCACAAGGCCAATTATTTGCCGAAGCATTACATAACGATTTCGAAGTTCACCTGTTAGATCTACCTGGATTTGGTGAAAGTGAGGGACTACATACATTCGCCACGTCCAAAGTACTCGCGGACTGGGTCGAGACGTATCGAATCTCACGACACCTTGAATCGGTTCGACTAATCGGTCATTCGATGGGAGGTGCCATCGCCCTGGCTTATGCAGTCCATTATCCAGACCAAGTCAGGCATTTGATACTTCTCGACCAAGGACATAAACCGAACGCTATGCTACTATATCGGGAATATGGCATCTTCGGATTCGCCTTACCGCTTTTACGTCTACTGTATCACCATTCACCACGACGCCTCTTGAACTGGATTGAAACGAAAGTCAATAAGAGTGACCCCACGTTTTCTGAAGAGCGGTTCCAACTGTTCTGTCGACGAATCGGGGTCGAGCCGACGTTATCGATTCGTTCTGCTGTCGAGCAATCGGCCCGTCTTTCGACCGGTGGCTTACACTTGTTGTTTGGTTATGATGGATTGGATTTTAAGGACTTGTTACGACGCGTCCAAGTCCCGACGCACCTGTATTATGCGGATTTCACGGGAATTGATTTGAAGGAGGCGAAGCGAACGCTCCATCATGTCAAACGAGCGGAACGACTGCTTCATCCTTCTGTACAATTGATTGCCGTACCAGGTGGACACTTCGTTCAATGGAGCCGTCATTTCTCGATGGAAAACGTTGAGCGGTTCTTACATACATAAAACAAGACAGCGGAGAGGTTTCCGCTGTCTTGTTCGTCAAGATGCCCAGTCGTGGCGCTTTAGCCATTCGTGAAGTTGATGCTGTAGCTCAGGGTGGAGCGGTTCACTGAGTTGTGAACGATATTGTTTTTTCACGTCCAAAATACTCATCTCACCATCGAAATGTTTCAACATATGGTCCATGTCCTTAATCTTTTGTACCTCGATATGCTCCGCGTGAAGTGCAGCGAGCTCATCTAGATGCTCGACGTCCGTTTGAACGTCCCGGTCTCCTGTCAGTGCGAGCGTCGGAATGTTCAATTGAACCAATCGTTCTCGAAGTGACACGTCTGTGTGTGCAAGATGCTCCCGTAACCATTTGGCAGGGAACTTCATCAGCTGGATCCGCATCGTATCCTGATCCGTTGCTGTGACGCGCTCGAACAGTTTTTGTTGTTTCCCGACGACCGACTTCTCATTCAAGCTAAAGCGAAGCAGTTTACCCTTGATCCCTTTCGTACGTCCCACTTCTTCGAGCAAAGCATATGCCTGTTCCTGCATGCTCGTCTTCAAGGCGACACCGGCACCAGACAACAGGATGAGACCAGAAACGGATTCACGTTCTGCTGCGAGTGTCGCGACGATACATCCTTCGCTATGGCCGAGCAATAAAACGTCTTGTGAGACATGGTCATGAGATTTCAGATAACGGACGACCGCCGACACGTCATCAACGAGTCCTGTCAGACCGACGCTATGTCGATTGCCACCACTCTTGCCAATCCCCCGTTTGTCATAGCGTAATGTGATGAATCCTTGTATCGTCAGCCATTCTGCTAAGTCTTTATACAAGTTTGACTTGAAGCCGGTACCGTTTCCGTCACGGTCCAATCCTCCCGTCCCTCCGATGAGGACGATGGCTGGAAAGGACGACCGTTCCTGATCGGGTGTCGTTATGGTGGCAGCAATGGTTGTTTCCCCTTGAATCAACACATTTTCTTGTTTATACATCATCCATCTCCTCCTTTTCTTCTACCGGCATGAACGCGTAGGAGAATTTCCGCAACGTACGTTCTTCAGATGGTTCATGCTCGAGCACTCCCTCTAAGAGATCGTAGAGACCTCTTAGGAATCGATCACTCTCGTCATCAGACAGATAAAGTGGGATACTCCGAAAGCCGACCTTGTCTCCTTGAAGGTCGATTTTGTCCCGCTTTAAATAGTCTCCGAAATCCATGAGCAGTGACATCGCGAACGTGTAACATATTTTATATAGTTGTTCACGATCTTCCTCTTCGACGACTTGATTGACAGCGGTCAATGGATTGTTTTGAATCGCGTACACTTTTTCATACACCCCACGTACTTTGTTCTCACTTGCGACAGATAAAATCTCGTCTTGTACCATCTTGTTGATATGGCGATAGAGGCTCGCTTGGGGCACATCGGGAAGCAACTTTGCCAACTCTCCGGTCGTCACTTGCTCGTTCATGAGAACGTGCTGAAAAATTTTCATGCGAATCGGGTTTAACAGACTTTTTAAAACGTCTTGATTCATCATCTTCACCTCATTATTATCATATTTGATAATATTATTACTTATGATAATATCATGTGTCCGAATATGTGTCTACGTCCATATAAAAAGCCGCCCTCATTGGCGGCTATATACATGTTCTTATCTCTCACAGGCGATTCCATCTTTGTCGCGATCACGTGCTTTGTTTGCGTCATATAGTGCTTTACTTACATATGGCGTGTAATGTGTCTTACCACCTTTATTTTTCGTCGTCTTTGACTTGGCTACACCACCTTTATACGTTTTGTTTAACTCTGTACAGTTTTTAAATGTCTTGACCGCTGCATCTACTGATTTTGTCGGTGTTGAAGACAATCCGATGACTAGAATGAATGTTGAAAGTGCTAGCATGACTTTTTTCATGAAATCCCTCCTCTTAGATGGTATATCGGGTAATTTTGTGTGAGTTGAATCATTCTCAAAACGACATAAAAAATCCTTCTCATTTTCTATAGAAAACAAAAAGGATATGATTCATTATTTCTTTTCAACGACACCTCGAACAATCGCGAAGAATACCCGGTTCGGAAGATAACGCTTGAGGGCAATCAAAAGGCCCGCTTGTTTACCTGCTGGATAACGGAGTCGTTTCTTCCGTTCGGTCGCGGCTCGCCAAATCGTCTCAGCGACAACGTCTGGACCTTCGGCGTTCGCACCAGCGGCATTCGTGTTATGGAGCGCAACCTCTGTGTAGTCATCATATACATCGAGCGGTTGGTCACGGACGAGTTCTTGGGAACGACCGTAAAAGTCTGTCTTAATCGGTCCCGGCTCAATCAATTTCATGTCGATATTGAAAGGTGCCAACTCGAACTGGAGCGATTCGATGAATCCTTCAATCGCCCATTTTGAACTGTGATACAAGCTGTAAATTGGGAATGTGATCTGTCCACCGACGGAGGAGACGGTCACGATCCGTCCGCTTCGCTGTTTACGGAAGTATGGCAGTGCTGTCCGGATCACATTCATGACCCCGAATACGTTCGTATCAAATTGCCGTTGAATCTGTTCAGGAGAGGCTTCCTCGAAAATCCCTACCGCTCCATACCCAGCATTGTTCAACAACACATCCATCGTTCCGTGATCCGAGACGATTTGTTTAAATGCCTCTCGGATACTCGTCTTGTTCGTCACATCTAGTTGATAGAGAGACACCCCTTTTAGGTGAGACAGTTCTTGATGATCTTCAGGTCTTCGCATCGTAGCGGCGACATGCCAGCCTCGCTTGCTGAACAGTTCGACCGTCGCTCGGCCAATTCCGCTCGATGCTCCTGTGATGACAATCGTTTGTTTTTGGTTCATATTCATTCCCCTTTAATGTTTATATGTTTAAACTTTTAAACTCATCGGTGAAAAAGAAGCCTTTCTCCCTGTTTCCAAAAAGAAAGGTCAAAGGATGCATTCGTCTTCAATCGCTCGTGTCAGTGCCTTCAGCAGTCCGACCGCGTTCTCGAGCGTCAGGAAGTAAAAGTTCTCTGTCCCGACTTTCTCTGATGAGACGATGCCCGCTTGTCGAAGTAGTTTGAGATGATGCGAGATGGCCGGTCGAGACAACTCAATCTTCTCATCAATCTGATTGACGTTTAAGCGTTCATGTTTGGCGATCTCGACGATGATGCGTTGACGATTGACGTCGGCTAATACTTGGAACAATGGAATCGCATCTTCAAATAAAGATAACGAGACTTCGGGTGTGGCATCTGGTTGTTTCATATTCATCACTCCGTTTAAAAGTTTAAACGTTTAATTCTGTACTAAGAATACTAGGTGATCCGCCTTCTGTCAACGAAGTTGTTCGTACACTTCACGTAGAATGCTTGCAATCATGTGTCTCGAGTCATAATCCCGCTTGGAGATTTTGACGAGCGGCGATGGTTCGGGGAAGAGCTGGGCATTGATGTCGTCAATGTTGTAGCCCGCTGCAGTTTTTGTTATCACGTTATCAGTCAAACGTTCTAGATAATCGAGCTTTTTGGTCAGTTGCTCCCTTCCCTGTTCGAGATGCCCGGCGTGTTGGCAATAAACTTCCTCGAAATTAAGACTCAGAACACGTTTGAGAGAACGAATCTGTTCAGGTACCGACTCCTCCGGAATCATCACCTTCGGATAAGGATGGACGAACAAATCACCCGAGAACAGCCGACCGTTCTCCTCGTCGTATAAGACGACGTGATTCGGTTCATGACCAGGTGTATGGATTACCTGATAAGTATGATGTTCTGATGTGATCTGATTGTCATAATAGGCAATCGGCTGAAACGGTTCGGGGTCTCCTGAAAAGCGTGCCCGATAATCTGGGATGTCTAGCCCCGTCCGGCACATGTCCCTGGCGGATTCTCGTATGTAAATTGGGACACCGTATGTCCGTTCAAGCCAGGCTGCCGTTCCGATATGGTCTTCATGGGGGTGCGTGATGCTGACAAGATCGATTGGAACCGACTCATAAAACGGTTGAAGTTCGGGTAGCATCGTGCGTGTTCCCGTATCGATGAGCATCCCGTCGATATAATACACATACATCGACATCTCGAATGGACCGTTCTTTACGTTGGCACAAACAGCCGTCACCGGTCCATAGTTCTTTATTTGCATCATGCGTCCCTCCAATTTTTCACTTTTCTTCATTATATCGAAAAAGAGCAAAGACCTGCAGTCATTTCACAGTTCTTTGCTCACCCTTATTTAGAGATTCTCTCCATTCGTCGCAATGACCTGTTTGTACCAGTCGAACGAGTCTTTCTTCATCCGCTCCATCGATCCGTTCCCTTCATTGTCACGGTCGACGTAAATCATCCCGTATCGCTTCTTCATTTCTCCCGTCGTGAACGAGACGATGTCGATGATGCCCCAAGGTGTGTAACCAATCAAGTCGACCCCGTCATAAATGACGGCTTGCTTCAATTGTTCGATATGGGCCTTCAAGTAATCGATTCGGGCTTTGTCATGAATCTTTCCGTCGACAATCTCATCGACGGCACCGAATCCATTCTCGACGATGAAGAGCGGAATTTGGTACCGGTCATAGAGTCGGTTGAGCACATAACGGAGTCCGACCGGGTCAATCGCCCATCCCCAGTCACTCGACTGGATATACGGGTTCTCGACCCCATTCGGCAGACCACCGTTGACGATATCGCCACTGTTGTCCGCGACGACGTCACTCTTCACGGTCGTCGACATATAGTAACTGAAACCGAGATAATCGACCTTTCCGTTCTGTAGGATTTCTTCGTCCCCTTCAAGGATTGGGATGTTATACCCTTCCCGCTCGAACTCGTTCAAGGCGTAGCTCGGATAGAAGCCTCGTACTTGTACGTCCGGGAAGAAATAGCGTTGCCGCATCATCTCTTCGGCGAGCATGACGTCATCTGGGTTTGATGAATACGGATAAATCGGTACGTGAGAGACCATCGCTCCAATCTCGAAGTCAGGATTGATGGCTTTCCCTTTGGCAACGGCGAGAGCGCTCGCAATCAGTTCATGGTGCCCAGTCAGATACATGACTTCGCGGGCGTTCTCCCCTTCTTCTAAGAGGACTCCCGAATTCGTCCATAAGAAGAGTGGATTGTTGACGTCCATCTTGTTGTTGATTTCGTTGAACGTCATCCAGTATTTGACCTTGTCTTTGTAACGGTCAAAGCAGACCTCAGCGAAGCGGACGAAATGCTCGACGACTTCACGATTTCGGAATCCCCCGTATTCACGGGCAAGATGGAGCGGCATCTCAAAATGCGACAGTGTGATGATCGGTTCGATGTCGTGTTTGAGTAGCTCATCGAACAAGTCATCATAAAATTGGAGACCCGCCTCGTTCGGTTCTGCATCATCACCATTCGGGAAGATGCGGCTCCATCCGATAGAAGTACGTAAACATTTCAATCCCATCTCAGCAAAGAGGGCCACATCTTCTTTATAACGATGGTAAAAGTCAATCGCCTCATGGTTCGGATAGAATTCATTCGGTTCGACCTTGTCTGTGATCCGGCGAGCGACGCCGTGTGCACCTGCCGTCAAGACATCGACGACACTCGGTCCCTTGCCATCAGCGTCCCAACCACCCTCGAATTGATGAGCGGCAAGCGCGCCTCCCCATAGAAAATCGTTCGGTAATGTCTTCATTGTAAGTCCTCCTTCACATGAATCGTACACGTCAAGTATAATTGTACCGGTACAATTATACAAGGTCGGTACATTGAATTACTTTTGTTTTTTTCATGATATAATAGAACCAGTGACGAAAAAGTGAGGAATGACCATGCTAA
This sequence comes from Exiguobacterium profundum, assembly GCF_042652865.1. Lineage (GTDB taxonomy): Bacteria > Bacillota > Bacilli > Exiguobacteriales > Exiguobacteriaceae > Exiguobacterium > Exiguobacterium profundum. The sequence goes on along the minus strand of NZ_JBHSHG010000001.1, from coordinate 756,472 downwards.
AATATCAACAAATCGCGAATGAAATCGAACAATACATCCACGAACAAAACTTAAAACAAGGCGATAAGCTCCCTGTCCTTGAGCAGATGATGAATCAATATGCAGTGAGCAAGAGCACTATCACGAAAGCTTTAGAGCTGCTCGAACGAAAAGGGGTCATCTTTCAACTGCGGGGAAGCGGCATTTTCGTCAGACGACATAATCGACCTGGCTATATGAGCCTCTTCTCGACCCAAGGGTTCAAGAGCAATCTCGGAGACCGTGTCTTGACATCTGATGTGATTGATGTGTCTGTCGTGAAGCCAGACTCGACGGTTGCAGAGAATCTCGGGATTGACGTGTCGGACGATGTATATCGGGTCGAACGGGTAAGGTATGTGGACGGGGAAGTGCTCTGTCATGAGGAATCCTATTATGTGAAAGCCATCGTCCCTTATTTGAATCGCGAGATTGTGGCGGACTCGATTTTCGATTACGTGCAATCGGCGCTCGGCGTCACGATTGGGTTTTCTGACATGTATCTACAGGTCGATCGATTGACGGAAGTGGAAGCAGGCCACCTTGGATTGCAAGAGAATGATCCGACACTTCGCATCGAGACGATCTTCCATCTCACGAATGGGAAACCATTTGACTATTCCCGCATCACCTATCATTACACACATTCACAGTTCGTCATTCAGGCGAACGGGCCCTATATGTAAAGACAACCCCTCATGCGCGCATGAGGGGTTGTTTGTCGCAAGACGAATATCGCTTCACGACCGGGAGATTGACTTGTTCGAAGCAATCGTCAATGAACCAACGTTGATGTTGATGTAATAGTGGTAGGTCTCCTCTTAAGAAAAATCGATGTTCGTGACTTTCGTCTGTCAATTGAGCGATCTCTCCTGAGAATGAATTGGTGGAAAAGATGACTTGAACACTATAGACGCGATCACCGTTTTCATAAGTGGCATAGCCCTTATCACCAGAATAGATTCCGACTCTGTGTTTAGAGTTCAAAAAATCTTGATCTCCCCATTCACATGATTAATAAAAGAGTACGTGTCGTCAGCATCATGTGCGAGTATGAAATTTCCTAGTATATTTGGATGAAATTCAGTAGTGAACGTCTCAAGCGTCTGCTCGTATGTCGGATATGAAAGGGACTGCCACACGCTCTTCGCCTTCGGAATCTGAAGCTGAGGCAATAATTCGTCTTCAATCAATCCCTTCCAGTCTGGGTTATGCAATATAAAGCGAAACACGTTTTCAAATGGAGCAAACGTCCCACCTAAACCAAACTCCAATTTGATGGGAAACGCACCTCTAACCACATGTTCAAAAAATGTCTCCATCTGGACAATACCAGTTGTCGCGACACGTTTCACTTGGTTTCCTTGAAGCGTCAATCCGTCTTCGTAATAGCTCAGAATCCAATCCCTCTCTCCTCTTAAGACGATGACCTCATTTGAAGAAAGCGACAATTCTGACTCTAACATTTCACGATTCTTGATGGTTTTGGTCGTCACATGCTCTTCTTCCTGACTTTTAAAAGAGAAGCGACGTTTTCTCGAATCTTTTACAGTCCGCTTACGCTCTATAAGTAATGGAAACTGTTCATTCTCCAAATGGCGAAAGATCAAGTAGGTTGCTTCTCTGTCCCTCAATGCATGACTCGGTATGACCACTAATTCTAGTGGATTATGATGATTGGATAAGTCTTTTGACATCATGTTGCTTTTCGTCTCTTGAGGAACCAATATCCGAATGGCAATATCGTTAACACAGTAAAGCCAATCAATCGGTTGGTATTCGATGTTGGCTTATTTGACTCTATCTCATCCGAATGGATTGATGATGAGTCGCCTGCTCCACCTATCATTCCTTCTTCGGCATCCCCTTCAATACTTTCATTCTCTTCAACCAATAATTCTTGAAACGCCTCAGTTGAAATTTCATCTCCGCTAATCATCTGTTTTGTATTAGATGTCAACGCCGTCAACATGTCCCCTTCGTAATCAAACCACGTCGACGCTTCTGAGTATTTCACGAGATTGCCTTTTACGTCCGTCAACGCTTTCGGGGTTTCTTTGTCTGAACCGAACGTTGAGAACGCATATGTACCCGCTGATTGTTCATATGTTCCGATCACGTTGACCGGTTCATCATCTTGAAAAACGGTCGCCACAAATTCTTTTGTTGGGACGAACGTACATGTTTCTCCCGTTTTGTAACAAGAGGAAGACGGTACGTATGTCTCGAGTAGTGGTCCGAACGTGATGTTCTCACTGTCTGTCATATGATAATTAGCCGGATCATCTCCCTGAATATGATCCATCACAATGTCAAAAAAAATATGCATCTGCAAAACGTTCCGCCGAGGATTCAGTCATCTCGGCTGATACGGTTGTCGTGCTTGCAAGTAGTCCGACACAACATATGAGTAAGCCCGTCATTCGTCGCATGTGTTTCTCCCTTCATCACCCTGAAGATTTCAGCAGCATCGCGTGATTGATGTGAATCAATTCGGCGTGAGGCTGTTTGTGACGACTGACATATGACGTGAATCGCGATGATGCAACAAACGCGTTCGATTCATGAATCATCGCCAGTCGGACGAGAATGAGCCGTAATTGTTTTCTTCCTTCTCCCAGTGTAACACGGTCGACTTGGTTGTTTTTGTCGAGTCGGTTGATTAACAGTTCCACTTTACAATCTTCTTTGATCAAGTAAGAGACCCAATACGCCGTCTGTTGAATCAAGTCTTCATATTGCGCATGGAGCCCGTTCCCGAGCGGACCGCTCAAATCAAGGGAAATCGTGAATGTGTCGAGATTTTGTCGTTCGAACACTTTTGCCTGTACATGACCGACTTTTGAAGTGGCGACCCAGTCAATCTGTTTAGCCGGTTCTTTCTCATATCGTTTTGCACTCTGAATCATCAACGGATCGTTCAACGGGGAGTGCTTGACGATACGGTCACCCATCCGAATCATGCGAGATTCGGTGATTGGTGACTTCGTGATGGTAGGTAACACAATCCATGAGGGCATATCCATCTCCTCATCCGTGAAAAAAAGAGTACCTAAATAAAACGGTAAGGTGACACGCATCACACACATATGAATCGAAGCAGGTCCACGCTTCACAGCCGAGACGCTCACATGATGTATGTCCTGTTCGATCCTGGTGTCGTATGCCTGTGACCCGTCCTCGAATACCATCCGTTCATTACCCTCTAGCCGAATCAATAGCGGAACACCAAGGGCAATGATTCGCTCATACCCATCAATACGGACGATACATGATGTCTCATCGTCGATGAACAAGAGATCTTCTTTCTGCCGGATGGAAAATGAGACTTCGTTTGAAAGTGTTCGAATGATTCGTTTCCGGATGAACATGACGATTAATAATGCTCCGCATACATAAGCGATGGGCCATACATAAGGTATCCACATGGTGAGGAGACCGAGACTGACATAAGCCGGCCAAAGTTGGTCTTGTAAGATGGATGGTGTACTGATTTCGACCTGTCGCATCGTTACACCTTTTCGACGGGGACAGTTACGGACTCGAGTACGTCCACCAACACTTGTCGCTTCGTCGATTTGATATCCCCTTCAAGGGTGAGGGTCAATCGGTGCGAGAGGACATGTGGCGCAATGGCTTGAACATCTTCAGGCGTGACAAACTGACGATCGTTCAAGTACGCATAAGCTTGTGAGGCCTTGACGAGCGCGAGCGTCGCTCGTGGACTCGCCCCGACTTCGACTAACGGATGTTGCCTCGTCTCTTGGATAAGTGCGAGCAAATACGTGACGACATCTTCATGAATCCGGATATTCTCGACTTCTTCTTGTGCTTCTAAAAAAGCTTCATTCGTCATCAAGGCATGCACTGTCTGTCTCGTCTTTGAAATCGTCTGCAGAATCAAGTTCCGCTCTTCGTCTGCCCCGGGATACCCAACTTGAAGAGACATGAGGAAGCGGTCGAGTTGGGCGTCCGGTAGCGTGAACGTTCCCGCCGACTCGATCGGGTTTTGCGTCGCGATGACGAAGAATGGTTTCGGTAGTTGATAGGTGACGCCACCGATAGAAACTTGGCGTTCTTCCATCGCTTCAAGCAAGGCAGATTGCGTTCTCGGAACGGCGCGGTTCACTTCATCGATGAGTAAAATATTCGTGAAGATCGGTCCGGTGCGGTTCTCGAACGTCTGGGTCTGCATATTGAAGAAGTCTGAACCGATGATGTCAGAAGGCAACAGGTCGGCTGTGAATTGAATTCGGGCGAAGTCTGCCTCAAAGCTTTTGGCGATGCTTTTCGCAAGTAACGTCTTCCCCGTCCCAGGCACATCCTCTAGCAAGATATGGCCGTTCGCCAAAAGGGCTGTGCAACATAATTTTGTGATTTCCGGTTTACCGAGGTAAATGCGGTCTAATTGGTCCAATACGTGTCGGATGGTCATGAGTTCGACTCCTTTTGTGTGCGTAGTAGGTATTCATCAAGTTGTTGGGTGAACGCTCGCTCACGTTCTGGTGAGATGTCGCCTTCGTCATAGCGTGTCTCTAAATAGGTAAGTAGGGATGCATCGAGCTCGATTCGTTTCGCCCAAGTCGACAACGTCTCTGTTGGGCGACGACGTTTATGTGGAGGTAACGCTGCTTCGAATTGAATCAACTGCTTTCGAATAGCCGATGCTGGTAATGGATGAACCGTTCGGTTTATCTGCATCGACGCGTTGTCAGAAGTCACTAGCGAGTGATCCTCGATATCTAACTCTCCCTCCTCGCTTTGTTTTTTCGAGGGGCGTCGTTTTTTCCAGAGCCACCATCCGAGCAAGATAATCATTCCGGTAATAATGAACGGGAGGTAGGAGACGCTGCTCGTCTCTTCTCCTGACGGGTTTCCGTAAGAAGGGGATTGGTCCTCAATTCGCTCTTTCGGTGTACCCCCTGACTCGTCTTCTGAGTCAATCATTGCTCCGTCTGGACCGTTCCCTTCTGGTTCTTCATATGGCGCATCCCCACACCAAAAATCAACATCCGTTACTTCGAAAATCCCTAAAAACTTTCGTTTGTCATGACAGTCGGTGACCCAACTCGTAATCTCGCTCCCTGAGATATCTAATGATTGGTAGTAACGGTATCCCAGTTGACCGGAATAGGAGATGAGGGCGACAAGTAGTAAGGAGAATAGAATCCCTGACACAAAAATCGTTTTGGCTTGTTTCATCGGTGTTTCCGCTTATGTATATTTAGTTTGATCGTTTTCATCTGATATGACGGCTCCTCTCATAGTCTAAATCCTTTTTTTGGAAATTGGATTAAATGGATTATACCATGAACCTTAACGGAATATTCAGTTATTTTTAGACAAAAGAAAAATGCCCGTTCATTGAACGAGCATCCACACTTCTCTACCTTCACCCTCTTCATCGAATATCCACTCTTCAAATCCGTACACGCGAATATCTCGGTCACTACGGATGACCCATTTGTTCAAAAACGTTTTTTCATGAAGGATCGGGATCCATTTTTGGTGGGATGAATCACGCCGCATAAACGTTTGTAACCCCTCTTCATCTTCAAATATGAGAAGTTCAGAGTTCCAGAGTGTAGGAAAATCTAGCAGCACGACAACTCGCATTCGTTCATCCACACGCCGCTTTGCTAGTCGTTTCGCTTCATTGAGCAGAGTATGGATGAGTGACTGTTTGATTTGGGCATTGTGTTGAATATCCATTAAAAAAGTTTGTCCGACCGGAATCTTGGCATACCAATACCCATTATGAAACTCCGTTGGAAAATCCTCATGATTTTCTTGTATATTGCGCTGAAGACGACTTAACTTTCGTTTCAGACCACGCACTTTCCGATGTCTCATTTCAGGATGGACTCGACTTGCTTCATATGGTGTCGGTCATGCTCGATGAACTCTCCGATGATTACATGTAACGAGTATGGGACACCTTGATGCGGATCATGCGAGACACCATTCGCTGTCGTTTTATAAGTCAGCGCCTCCTCACTTAAGGACTCGAGCATGGTGACGAGTGCTCGTCGACTTTGTAGTGATTCCTTCAATACGACGTCACCCGATAACTGCTCTGCCCTTTTCGTCGCCCGCGCGTTGAACGAGTCAAAGTCAGGGAAGATCATCCCTTCCCCGTTCTTCACCGATGGAATGATGACATTCAACAGATGGTTGTCCCAATGGGCGATATGTAAGACGATTTGCTTTATGGACCACTTCTCCGAGTCGATCTGTTCATTCCAATTAGATTCATTCAGTTTCTTTAACGACTCGAGCCATTCTGTGTACGATGCGAATTCTTTAATGACTTGCATCCAATCCCCTCCCCGTTCTCTTCAAATTACTGCGATTATAGCACGAACGAGTCTTTTTAAATCAAAAAACGGCACCGTTCTTCATGAACGATGCCGTGCGTGTCTCTATAACCAGACTGGTAATGAGAAGAAAACTAAGAACAATACGGTCAAGACACCGACGACCGGACTGAGTGACCGGTAGCCCTTCTTGAACAAGACGATCATCGTGTACGCGATGAACCCGAGCCCGATGCCATCGACGATGGAATACGTGAACGGAATCATGATGATGACGAGAATCGCCGGGAAGGCATGCTCCCAGTTATCAAGCGGCAGATGCTTCACGTTCTGGAACATCATCATCCCGATGATAATCAACACCGGAGCGATCGCCGTCACCGGGATGATTGCAAAGAGTGGTAGCAATAAGAGCGATACCACATACAATCCAGACGTGACGAACGAAGCGATCCCGCCTCTTGCCCCGACCGATATCCCGGCAGCCACTTCGACCGTCGAGACCGTCGGGCTTGACCCGAACATGGCCCCGGCCATCGTCGAGAGACCTTGCGCGACGAGACCTTTCGGCGCCTCTTCTTCTTTGCCGATTGCCCGTGTCTGATTCTGAATCAAGCTGATGTTTTCAATCAACAAGACGAGCGTCAGTACACCGACCGCGACCAAGAAGATCGGAGACGCAGATTCCGCGAACGAGATGTTTCCGAATACCGTGCCGAACGATTCGAAGAACGGTGTTAACGAGAAACTTCCCGTCCACTGCAATGTTCCCATTACGGCGCTGAGACCAACACCGAAACCGATCGTCCAGAGGAAGCTGCTAGGTCCCATCTTCAAGAATAGCAAGATGGCGACGAAGAGTGACAGGAATGCGACTTGGACGTCACGCTCCCCGAGATCACCGATGTGGAGCAATGCCCCACCCCCGCCTGAGACGATTCCAGCCGCCTCGAGCCCGATCAAGATGAGGAAGAGGCCGAGACCGACCGTCAATCCGTCATGAATGATCGGCGGGAACGCGTTCGCCAATTTCCTCGCCACTTTGGTGACCGTCAATAGTACGACGAGTACACCTGAGACGAACGAGACGGCGAGCGCACTTTGCCAGCTCAACCCCATCTGCAGGACGAGCGTGTAAGTGAAGAGCGCATTAATCCCCATTCCCGGTAACAAGAGAAGCGGCAAATTGAAGAATCCCGCAATCAATGTCCCGATGATGCTTGTCAAAATCGCTCCGACGAGCGCCCCCTCGAACGGGAGTCCGGCTTGTGTCAAGATTGCCGCATGCACGGCCGGGATGTATGCTGTCGCCAGAAAGTTCAGCACGCCCCCGTATGTTTCTGTTTTCCATTCTGTTTGTTTTGCCATAGGAATCAATCCTTTATTGGCACCCTCACCCACCCGTGTATACACACGAGATTGATTATATCCTGTCAGACATCTAACAAGCAAGAGCGATTCGACTCAATTCCTTCTTTGGACCCATTCATGAGACTGATTCCATCAAAAGATTCATTTTGTAAAATAAGAACGTTTGTTCTTATTTTCACCGCCTTTTTGCGAACAAATCTGTTATAATGAAGGGGCAGGTTAACGCAGCAATAGTGGGGTCAGCCGCCAAGTCCACAATGGAGGAAGGCGGTGGTGCGGATGGAACAACTTTGGACCTGGGTTGGGGATTATGTCATGATCCCAATCCTCGCTCCGATCATCGTTCACTTGGTGATTCACCGAACATCCGATCGTGCAACGTCTGAACGCACAAAAAAATGACCCCCTCGGCGCAATGAGATGGGTCACTTTCTGATTCACTAACCATTGTGGCGGCTGGGACCACTCTTAAAGTGGTAGCCTGTAAGCCAGAGGTCGGTGTGTCCAGCACCGGTCTCTTTCTACTTGCATCATACCATACTTTATCCGCGTTTTCAGTAAGAGAAACATCATTTGATATGAAAATCACAAGAAACTGAATCGAGAAAGAGGGATTCTTGTTCAAGAATCCCTCTTTTTCCATAATTATAATCCTACTTTATCGACACCATATGTTGCTTCCTCTGTCGTAAACCCTTCGAACTCCAATTGCTCGATTAGACCACTTCTTGAGAATCCGCTTAAATCTAAATAGCTTTGAGCTTTATCAGCAGCTTGCTCTTTCCAATCTACTTTAATATTTTCTACCGCAAACGAAGCTTCTTCAGTGGAAAATCCTTCAAACTCTAGTTGATCGATTAATCCACTTTTTGAAAAAGCAGAGAATTGTAGATAACTTTCAGCTTTACGAATCGCATTTTCTTGTGCTACTGAAAGTGCAGGTTCCGCAGGTTCTTCTACTTCTGCAGGTTCTGTCACCTCTTCAGTTTGTTCTTCTGTTGTAGTCGCTTCAACAGTTGAAGCTTCATCGACCGTATTTTCTTCTTCGGTCGTTTCAACAGAAGACGGTTCTGAAGTCGGTATTTCCTCCTCACCGCCAGAAACTCCAATCAATACAATTACTGCTAATACCCAAACCCACCATTTCTTATAAAAAGGTTTTTTAACTTTTTCCTTAGACATATAATTTCATCTCCTAAAAATATAATCTCTTTTTTACTTTACTGTAATAAACGTAACATAAGAAGATAATTTTGGGAATATATTTTTTAAGAATAATGTAATTTATTTATATTTATATCGGACTAAATCCAAAATTTAAACGGTTAAGTATAAAATATACCATATAAGTTTAGGGATGAAGTGAAACAAAAAAACACCCGACCAAATGGTCGGGTTAATGAGAGTAACGTGAGAACCAGACGAGCATCGCGTCTGCATCTTCTTTCGGAATATCATCGATGGTCTCAACAGATAAGAATCCTCCACGTGTCGAGAATTGCACCGTACATAGTCCAAAACGACGTTGCAAGAGCGATTGCTTCACTTGAATCTGTTCGATCCGTGGTTTGTCTGTCAAAAATGATTGGACGTTGAATGCTCCAGTCCGTAACTGGATGAATTGATCCGTGCGGACATATTTTGTGGTGATGTAACTGAGGACGCGTCCCCCGATGATGATGGCCCACAAGAGCATGAGCCACCAGGCGTAATCTCGGAAGAAGTAAAGGACGATCCCTGATATGATAATCCCGAACCAGCTGATTCGGAGTAGCTTGATTCCTAAGGCACGTCTCGGTAATCGATGAAGTTCGTCCGACCATGTGAAGTGAGTGAAATGTTCACGGAGCACCCGCATCGCTCGGTCACGACGAACGAACGGGAGAATCGTCGAGGATTCATCTTTCAATTCATCCATCGTTCCTGCTGCGACGAGTTCGACCCCGACGATGTGGAACCAGCGACGAATGAACGTCTCTTTGATGCGAATCGCTTGAATCTTCTCATATGGAATTTCTTTCGCGCTTCGATTCAACAATCCCTTCTCGACGCGAATGCGTTCCCCTCTCCGCTCAAGTCGGAAGTTCCCATACTTCAAGAAGTTGATGACCATGCCAATCACGATCGATAGCATCAACACTCCGATAACAAGAAGACCGATGGCGATGATGGACGCATGGACGACATAATCTTCGACCTGGTTGAATGCCCCATCCAAGTTAATGAAATCATCGATTGACGAGATAACCGTCGAGGCGACCGGGAAGATAGCGAAGACAGAGAGCGACGTGATGGATGCCAATACGATTTCACGCGTGGACAAGGCATATAACAGACGGCTTGGTACCGGTGCTGCCTGTGCAGCTGTCTCATCCGACTCTTCTGAGTCATCTACCGCTACTCCGCTTTGTTTCCGATGACGGACTTGCTCAAGGATTTCTTCAAGTCGTTTGGCTTCGGTCGGAAAGACACCTGCCAGTTTGAAAGAGGCATCGTCACTGTTGGCATTCGTATCAAACGTCAATTCGACCACACCAAGCAATCGATAAAGGAACGGGCTGTTCGAATGGACACTTTGAATCTTATAGAGCGGAAGCGACTTCTCTTTTTTCAACCAGTTCCCTTCAATGACATAGACGGTTTTTTCGTCCAGAGCATAACGAAAGTTTAACCACCCAAAGAATTTCTGCACAATGTCGAGCAATAGGAAAAGTAAGATCCCGACTCGGATGATGATACCGAATGTCGAGTCCCAGTCGTTGTTGAGCACGAAGAGTAAGACGATTGGAATGGCGAACGACTTGATGACTTCGAGAATACGCAGCACCAAAACGCGACTTGGAAGTCGATGCCATGTTAACGCGGTCTCGGTCATACGACATCCTCCTCTTCGATACGTGCATAGATGGCGATTTGTTCGCGGAGTGTCTTGGCGAATGACTCTTCGATTGCATAGATGTCATGAGATCCAGCAGCTGTCCCGATGGTGATGGTCTGTAACCCATATTTACGAAGAAGCGGACCTTGTGCAGCATGGACATACTGCACTTTTGTCATTGGGATGAGCACATCGTGTGTCGTGATGATCCCATGATGAATCCGAATCTCGAGCGGCTGGACATCATATGTGAAACGTTCTTGTTTCCACTTTTGGAACCAGATGATATCAACCAAGCTATAGACCACATCGATTACGAGTAGTACGATAAAGCCAATTTGTAGCCAAGTCGGCCAGTTAAACCAGTATGCGGCAGCAACAAGCGCTCCCGTGACGAGAAGTCCAATGATATAAAAAATCGCACTTGATAGCCGGAAGACAGCACGTGCCTCGATTGGAAGTGTGCCGCTGATTCGTTGTGGTGTGACACCTTCTTCTGGTGTCGGTGTTGTTTCTGACATGGTGAATCCCCCTATCGTTCATATGTATCTGTCTTTATTGTATACGCAGTTCTTCTCAAAAAGTTTCAGGATTCGGTCGGGAATGTATACAATCGCTCATATACCTCTTCGAAAATTGCCTGATCCTCTTTTTCGAAAGCCTGTTTCAATCGTTGAATGGCCTCTAATCCTTCCGCTTTCAAGTCATCCGTCAACTTTCCTGTTAGTTTAATGGAAGTGAAGGCACCAGCGACGATGACTTGGTCGCATGTATAGGCATACTCATACGTGGCCCAGTCTTCTGGTGCATATACATCTCGATTGATCCAACTTTCGATTAGGGCGTAGGCATAAGATAAATAGCAAAGGTCGCTGTCTTTTCGTATCAACTCTTCATACATATCCAACGCATCGGCTCCAGCATCATTTCCGAACGGTGCATATTCTTCCGTACAATCCACATAAAAGTCATCATTGAAAAATGCCTGATACTCCGGATGTGAGGTCAGAAAACTCGGTCCTACTTCCGGGTCATTCACATAAATATGGTTATCCCAATCGAAAAGAGATTCAACATATCCTTTTTTCAACTTTTTACGAATGAGTTTCTCCACCTCGTTCATACATTCCAACTCGGATTCAAAAGACTTTACTTGTACCTTTCCGATGGTCCCAATTTTTCCGTAGTTTACAGCAAACTCATCACCTTCAACAATGATGTTCCAATACTTCGTAACCTGCTTAAACGACCTTTTGATCATTCAGATTCCATCCCGTCTCAAAATTTTATGGAGTAAGATCATTGTACCTCGGATCGGATGAATCAGAAAAAACGAACCTTCTCAGCGGTTCGTTTCCCTTATCATTTCGTAACTTCTCGCGAGTATGATCATAGATGATAACTTTACTTCGGCTCGTAGCGGAATCGTCCGATTTTTTCGTTCGCTCTCGCATAGATTGTTTCTAGTGAAAATCGACTCGGTCGAGAAAGTTCTTTGGCGTAAACGGCTTCAATGGTTTTGTCGACATAGCTATTTTCTTCTTGAAGATATTCCATAAGTAACATTTTATAGTCTTCAGAAGTCGCGTCTTTATGTTTCAAACCATCCAGTTCATCAAGATAAACATCATTTTCTGCTTTAAATCCTTCTAGCTCTTTGACTGCCCCGGTCACATCAACATTATCCATCGGTAAACTTGATAACATTAGCATTTTTATCTGATGATTCTGAGCATCCGCGAGAATGGTTCCTGCATCAAAAGAGATAACCGGTCGAGGATCAACTTCTTCTGTGGAGGATATCGAATCGCAACCAATCAACGATATCATTATTATTGTCATCAGGATGAATGTTACTAAGATCCTTTTCATATTCATCCCTCCTGCAAAAATCAAATCATAAAGTCAACATTCACAATGATTTATCTAGACTAACATAATTTACGTTTATTACCAAATGTATCGTTAGAAATTTATTGCTTTATAATCGGGACTCATCCTTAGTAATCGACTGATGATCACTTAAACATCGCTACAAAAAAACCATGAAGGCACACACGATTCTGTGTACTCATTCATGGCCCAATGACATGTTGGTCTTAATTTTCTTGACGGTTTCGTTCTTTAATCCTCGAAGAACCACTTCTTACGTGGTTCCACTTTTAAGTTGTCCCCATGTTTCTTCATTTCAGTGACAAGATAGCGTTCGAGTTCATTCATTGCCTTGACCCAGTCAGTCATCGTCGCCACGAGTGGCACGACAATGAGAATGAGTTCTTCCTCTTCTTCTCGCATGCGCTCAATCATCAGTTTCGCAAAGTCAAAGTTCTCATGGATGAGATCCTCTTCCCGGTCGATGAGATGCTCGTTCTCAAGCTCGTAGGCTGAAAATAATCGTTCATGTCGACGCAACAAGTGACGAATGTGGCGATACAGCTCTTCGCTCAATTGGGGAGGTAGTTGTTCAATCGTATGAAAATCATGATCGAGTTTCTCGATGACGTGGAGCGCGGCACGGTTCGTCTCAATCATTTTAGACTTCAGGACAGCTCGACGGAAGATCGGTGTCTTCTTCTCAAGCCATCGATTCGCTTTAATTTCTTCTTCAAAATAGGCGTAAGTTTGTTTTGAGTCGCTATGCAACTTCTTCGTCTCAGGTAATGATTCGAATGAGGAGCGCCCACCCTCTGTTTCCGCAAATAACCGCGCGATTCGAACAACCATTTGAAATGTGTCGGTGATTTGTGCTTCGAGTTTCCGTTCATATCGCGGGGGGAACAGGAGCGCATTCACAATCAACGCGACCGTAATTCCCATCATGATGAGTAGATAACGCTCGCCTGCAAACACCCACACCGGCATATCCGACTGGCTCGCCCCTTCCATGATGAGAATCGTCGTCAAGATGACGGTCCGTGTCGTCGATTCTAAATTTAAAAAGAGAAGGATGGAGATGGCAATGATGATGACGAATCCGATCGCAATCGGTGTCGGATTCGGAGTGAGTAGCAAGGAACCGACCGCAAGCAATGCTCCAATCAAGTTCCCTTTCATCTCTTCAATCAAGCGAAGCCCAGTCTGATAAACTGACGGCAGGAGCGCGAGTGACGCAGCGAGTGCCGGAACGACGATTTGTTGGAATTGAAATGCCTCAGCAATCAGTAGGACGATTGCGACCGATAGCCCAGTCTTAATAGTTCTAGCCCCAAATTTCATGTAATGGTGCCTTCCTCTCTTACACCTGTCATATGTATTTTTTGCCTTCTTCCTCAATTCTAAAACGTACCATATTCTTTTCAAGGGGAAATGAACCATTTCAGGCAGTTTTGTGAACGCTTCCGTGTTATGATGGCGTTGGATATTTCTTTCATCTTGATGGGGAGGGGTTTACTTGTCAACAATTGCTTTATTTGGCGGAAGTGGCCGTACAGGGGAACGGATACTTGAACGTTTATTGAATCAAGGACATGACGTCAAACTTTTAACAAGACATTCGATGGATTCTAAGGATGGTATCAACCAAATCATCGGAGACGCGACGGACCAAGCAGCAGTACTAGAAACGGTTCGATCTGCAGACGTCGTTATCTCGGCGTTAGGGACGGACAAACAAAACGTATTGTCTACATTCACACCACTCGTGATCGAAGCGATGAAACAATTTAACGTAACACGCATCATCACGGTCGGGACCGCCGGCATCTTACAGGCGCATGATAGCGACAACTATCGCTTTGAAACGAAAGAATCGAAGCGTACGATGACAACCGCAGCCGAAGATCATGCCCGCGCTTATGAGTTATTACGGGATTCAGGTTTAGCCTTCACGATCATCTGTCCGACTCAACTGATCGATGAGCAATCTACCGGTGAAATCATTGTGTCAAAAGAGGTATTGGGGACGAAACATTCAAGTCCAATTTCGAGAGATGACGTTGCCGATTTGGTGATGGCTTGTTTAACGGACGATGACTATGTCGGACACCGTGTCGGCATCACGACGGAATCATAATTAGGGGATGGGAAACATGCACGAACAACAAGAACAATTGGCACGACTCGCTTTAACGTTTGAACAAGAGGAGATGACGGACGCTGCACGACTCGCCCGTACCGCCCTACAAAAAGTAACAAATGAAGAAGTATGGATTGCCGTCTGTGGTCACTTCTCAGCCGGAAAGTCGACATTGCTCAATGACTGGCTAGAGGAAGGGTTCCTTCCGACAAGTCCGATTCCGACGAGTGCCAACATCGTCACATTACGGGGTGGCGAATCAGCGGCAGCCGTCGCAATCAATGATACGGATTGGATTTCATTAGATCCTTCTTCCCTATCAAACATCAGTGACTATTGCAAAGTGGAAGAAATCAAGGAAGTCGAGTATACCATCGATCGATTCCCGTTTGACGAACACGTCGTCTTGATGGATACGCCAGGGATCGATTCGACGGATGAACGTCATCGCCAAGCGACAGAACGTTCGCTCTTCTTGGCCGATCATCTGTTCTTCATGATGGACTACAACCATGTGCAATCGGAACAAAACATCGGGCTGATGAAACAATTTAGCCGGGAAGGACGTCCCTACTCCATCATCATCAACCAAATCGACAAGCATGATGAGTGTGAACTCTCTTTCGTGGAGTTCAAAGCGTCATTGACGAAAGCGTTCCGACATCATGACATCGTCCCAAATGACACATTCTACATTTCACTTCGTGATGGGCAACATCCGCATAACGAAGTCGAGCGCTTGCGGTCATATGTACGTCAAGTCATCGACGAGGCAAAACAGCAACAAGTCGAGCATGCGGATGCATTGATTCATACGCTAGTCCGCCGCAACGAAACATCGATTCAATCGATGTTGGACCAATTGCCAACCTATGAAAAGAGCCCGAAGGAAATGCAATCTCGTCTACATCGTCTTGAAAAGAAACGGGCATGGTGGACCTCATTCCGTCGTGAGTTCTTTAAACACCAAACACCGATCGTTCAAAGTGCGCCGATCATGACTTATGAGTTCCGTGAGTTGTTGCGGTCCTATCTCGAGAGTTGTGCCCCGTCCTTCAAGGTCGGTCTCTTATTCTCAAAAGAGAAGACGAAGCAAGAACGAGCTCGTCGTGAGGAAGTGGCAGTCAAAGAGTTCAATCGTCTGATTGATATGAACTTACGTCCACATCTCGTGAAGTACGCGGAAGACATCATCCGAGATTTGAAACTTCCAGAGACTCTCCTGCCGAAAGGCGATGTCCTCCCGATTGCACCAAGCTCACTCATCACCGAACAAGTGAAATCCGGTGCATCCCTAAGTGGTGATACGGTGTTGCAGTTCAGTCGTGACATCGAGACGGCCCTCGCGACATGGGTGACGAAAGTATCTGAACCTTGGGTCCACTCGACGGATACGTACATGAAAGCGGAAGTCGATTTGCGCTTGGAACAATTTACGACTGAAGAGGAAGCGTTGTATGAAGCGCTCGATACGGAAGCGTTACGGATTCGTCTTTCGAACCGTCTGAATGCTATCGGTCAATATGAAGCGTTGCAACTTGATTCAAATCAGTTAGATCAGTTGGCCGTTCGAAACTATGTCGACGCGACGTACCTTCCTGAAAAACAGTCGAATGTTGTTGAATCAGAGGTTGCATCGACGTCGATTTTAGATGATGATCAGGACTTGTTTGATTTTAATTTTTCTTATGAAAATGCGGTATGTGAAATATTAGAGAATCATCCATTGTTCCGCTCCCGTGTCTCGACATTACGTAAGAAAATCGAGCGCGCGAAGCATGAGCAATATACGTTCGCCATCTTCGGAGCATTTTCGGCTGGAAAGTCCTCGACTCTCAATGCGCTATTCGGTGAGACGGTATTACCGACGTCCCCTAACCCGTTGACGGCATCCATCACAAAGATCGTCCCGCCGAACGGACGGACGAATCGAACGGCATCGATCACCTTCAAATCACACGATGAACTCGAAGAAGAGTTACAAGGTTATGGGACTTCCCTCACCTCGCTCGATGTCGACCACCCGTTCGTCAATGCGGTAAAAGCGGCACCGCTCGATTATCTCGGACAAACGGAAATCGTCGACTATGACACGTTCTGCGCGTTCGTCGCACAAGAAGAAAAAAGCTGTATCGTGAAAGAAATCGAACTATATCTCGACTCTCCTTGGGCACGGCGTGGCATCGTCTTCGTCGATACGCCAGGTGCCGATTCGCAGTTCAATCGTCATAGCGAGGTACAGTTCGGCTACATGCGTGACGCGGACGCCGTCTTGTTCGTCACGTATTATAATCATGCGTTCACGGAAGCGGACCGGGAGCTCGTCATTCAGCTCGGACGGGTCCAAGGGACGGGAGACCACGAGATGTTCTTCCTCGTGAACGCCTCTGATCTTGCGACAGATGACGAGGAGCGGGATGCAGTCACAAGCTATGTCTCACAACAGTTGACCGCGCTCGGTGTCCGCAGACCAAGCGTTCTCCCCATTTCAAGCCGAAACGCCATGCATGGGGATGACGAAGGATTCGATCGATTCGTCTCGACACTTGAACGCTATGTCGACAAAGACCTTCGTCTCGCCAACGCAATGCGTATACAGGAAGAAACGACAGCGCTACTCGCTGCATTTGATCGTGTTTTGAATGAAGCGAAAGAAGACGCGTCGGCGAAAGAACATCGTCGCCAGCAGTTAATCGCTTTACTCGAGAACCCACCGGCACTCGATGTGTCAGCACTCATCGATTTGTTTGACCGGGAAGCGAAAGAACTCCTCGCCCACCTCGAGACGCGTTCGCTCCTCCGCCTCTCGGACTTCGTCAAGGAAACGTTCCATCCGGTCGAGGTCGATGGATCAAGGAAGAGCTTGGAGCGTGCCCTCGGACGGACACTCGATAAGTATGCCTATGACATCCAGCAAGAGCTCCAAGTGTTCCAATATCGGTTGGAGCGATACGTTAAACGCGAGTTCGTCGCCTTGGTCGAACGGTTGACAGAACGTCAAGCGTCTCTCCTTCCGACGCTTGAATTCGACCGAGAACTCGACGTGGCATGGCTACGAGAGGCTGTCGAACCGATTCATCTCGAGACATCACCTTATCAGTCGGTATTGAAGCGCTATAAGAATGCGAGTCAATTTTTCGAGGGAGACGGACGGACGCAACTGAAGGATGAGTTGACCTTACTTCTTCGGGATATGATTCGGTCGCGTCTTGAAACGATTCATACGAAGCAAATCGAACGGGCCAACACGGAAATCAGTAAAGCTGAAGTCGAGATTGAACGAGAGTGGTCGACTCAATTGAAAGAACTTGCCGATGCAGAGCTCAGCATGTTGACGGACAACCATTCCTTTGATGAGATGCATGAACGTCTCGAATCGCTCAGAAAGGAAACGGTATGAACACATTACTGCTCATCGGACTCATTCCCGCTGTCGTTATGACGATTGTTCTGGGGCTGTTTCTGAGATATCTCTATTTGAACAAAGAATAACGGGAACGGTCCTCGATGCGCACATGACATCGAGGACCGTTTTAACTAAATCAGGCGAGAATTCTCCCTCCTCTAAGCTTCTCGGGGCGTAGCCCGGCGTAGGTGGGAGATGAATCGCCCGGTCCAACAGTTTTCTCTCCCTATGACAGATGTTACGAACAAAAGTTCGGGATTCCGTCAGATTCTCCCTCCCCCTCCGTGGGTATCGGATGAGGAGGACACATCACGATCTGCTGGAGGGAGGAGGGACGGACATGCTGAAAGGCTACACATATAGGCTCCATCCGACGCCGGCACAGGCCGATTTCTTGGTCCGTATGATCGGCTGCGCCCGGTTCATCTACAACAAGCTGCTCGAGGACCGGATCGCCATCCGCGAGGAGGCGAAGGCGGGGAGCGGAACGAGACGGAAACCGGCGACACCCGCCTCCTACAAGCCCCTGTTCCCATTCCTCGCCGAGGCGGACAGCCTCGCGCTCGCGAACGCGAAGCTGAACCTCGACACGGCGTTCGCGAAGTTCTTCGCCGGGACGGGCGGCTTCCCGGTGTTCAAATCGAAACGGCGGTCGCGCGCCTCCTACACGACGAACAACCAGCATGGCACGATCCGCATCGAGGCGGGCAAGGTCCGTCTGCCGAAGGTCGGGTTCGTGCGGTTCACCCAACATCGTCCGTTCGAGGGAATCATTAAGTCGGCGACGGTCTCGATGACGAGGACGGGCAAGTTCTTCATCTCCATCCTCGTCAATCAAGATGAGGAAAAGTGGATCCCAGCCGAGAACAAGGTCGGAATCGATCTCGGCCTAAAACACTTCGCCGTCATGACGAACGACGCGATGGTCTCGGAGAAGATTGACAACCCCCGACTCATCCGGAAGTCCGAAGCGAAGGTCAAGAAGGCGCAGCGCGCTTTGTCACGCAAGAAGATCGGGAGTAAGAATCGTGAAAAAGCCAAGTTACTTCTGGCAAAGAAACACGAAAAGATCGCGAACCAACGCCAGGACTTCCTTCACAAGCTGTCGAGACGGATCGTTGACGAGAACCAAGTCATCGTCGTGGAGACATTGAAGTCGAAGGACATGATGAAGAATCACAAGGTAGCGAAGTCCATAGGGGATGTCAGTTGGTACGAGTTCGTCCGACAGTTGGAATACAAATGTACCTTCTACGGACGGACGCTCATCAAGGCAGACCCCTGGTACGCATCGACGCAGATCTGTTCCACTTGCGGAGTAAAAGGCGAGAAGAAGACGATGGATGTTCGTGAATGGACGTGTACTCATTGTGGTGAGTACTATGACCGTGACATCAACGCGAGCCTCAACCTATTGATGTTGGCCGACTGACAACCATTCAGGGCAGGGACTGCCCGACGAGCTTGGTAAACAACCGTGGCTGGTAAGAGCACGGTCTTCCCAAGAAGCTCCCCCTTCAATTTGTGAAGCAAATAAGTGGCGAGTAGTTCACGTTTGTATTTATTTGTCTGCTGGATAGACCACGCCAAGCTGTGTTCGAACGTTCGTCATCACATCAGCAAGACGAATCATGTCATTTGCTGAATGTACAACTGTTTCCGAAGCACTAGCTTCGATCGCACGAACGAACGCTTCGATCTCATAGGACATCGGAGCATTCTGTGATTCTGATACGATTTCTGACGTGCCATCTCGCAACTCTAGACGGACTTCATCGCACGTCGCGATATCGTCGATGATGATGCGTCCCTTTTCCCCAATGATCTCTGAAGGCGTCGATGTCGCATGAATCTTTGAATGCATGATGATGACATCCAAATCGTCATAAGAGAGAATGACCGTTCCGCTCCCGTCCACTCCCGATTCCAGCTTCACACCGCTCGCCTGGATCTCATTAGGTTGACCGAACAGTTTTAAAGCAGGACCAAGAAGATACACACCAAGGTCCATCAACGAACCGTTCGAGAAAGCAGGATTGAACGTATTCGGGTTCTCCCCTTGTTTATAGAGGTCGTACCGTGAAGAATACTGTGATTTATTGAAGACGGCCCGACGCACCGGCGCGATTTGCTTCATCGCCTCTTGTATCCGTTCGAGGTTCGGCATGTACAAGTTTCGTAATGCCTCAAGTAAGACGACCTCGTTCTCCTTCGCGACTTCAATCATGCGGGTGACTTCCTGGACGTTCGAGGCGAGTGGTTTTTCACAGAGGACGTGCTTCCCATGCTGCATGAACAAGATGCTCTGTTCGGCGTGAAGTGAATTCGGGCTCGCAATATAGATGGCATCGATGACATCACTCTTCGCCATCTCTTCAAGTGACGTGAACGTATGTAAAATGGAGTGATTTTCTGCGTATTCTTTAACACGTGATTCCGTGCGCGAGTAAAGTGCTGTCACTTCTACGTCATCCAACTGATTGATTGTTTCAATAAACCAGTCTGTGATGAAGTTTGTACCGATGATGCCGAAACGGATCATGTGAATTCCTCATTTCTGTTCTTTCAGTTTTTTGATGAGTAAAATTTCATCCAATAAAGGAATCTTATCATATCCGACATGTGGGATTGTCGCTTTCAGTTTTCTTGCCCGCGTCACCGCATCATGAATGATTCGTTCTAGACGATAGCCACGACGTTGATAAAAGCCAAGCGCTCTCAAATTATCATTGGTTGTGATGACGATTAATTGCTTAACTCCGTGCTGCATACCAATTTCTTCAACAGCATGGAGTAAGTGAGAGCCGATCCCACTATTCTCTATCAGACTATCAAGAGATATGATTTCTACTTCTTCATCCCGAATAAAATACGTAACAAGACCGTGAATTTGATTTGTTTTCATGTAGACAAATCCTTCGAGCTCTGCACAATCGTATGTTCCCGAAGAAACGACCATTTGAGTTGAACCCCAATGTTTAACAAAAAAATTGCGAATATCTTCTTGCATACTAGTATTGATTGGTACAATCATTTAGTTCATCCCTGTCTATATATGATTAAAAATACGGTATTCGAAATATATTGCAAGCTATTATACTCTCTTATTATTTGGTTTCATTCTGAGAGACTTCGGCACGTCTCCTCTCCTTAAACGGCCAACGATAAGTCTTTTCCTCATTTCCGACATAGGCTACACCGTTTTCAATAGTCAACGAGGAACAGTCAAGGAGATGACGTGGCATCGGATAAGAGTCAATCCGTCCGTCCACTTGGACATGAACGAGACGACCGTCGATTGAAGAGATGACCCACACCCCCTTCTCTGATGCACACATCACGTCACAATCATGAAGGACCGGGGCATTTCTGACTTCTTGATTATAGCGAAAACATACGGCTCCCTCTGTTGATAAGCAGACGAGTGCCTCGGTCGAGACCCCTTCTCCAAAGATACCCTCGTCCCCATACCCGATCCAGATTCCCGTTTCATTTATAACGACTACTGCAATCGCGTTACCTGCGTGAAATGAATGTTTGATGTCTCCGTCTGCATCTAACACCCACGCATTGATTGGTTCTCCTTCTAACGTAAACGCCCAAATGAACAAGTGATTCTCGTCAATGATTCGAATACCTGCCACATATTCATGCCGTTTGAAGTCTATAGTCAACCCATTCCAATGGATGTAGAATTGATGATTGGACTTGACCAAACGAGCGGAACCCATCGGCTTCCGCGTATCGGAATCAACCATCTCTATTTCATCGTTCATACACCATCACCCCTTACCGTCTTCCGATCGCTTGGAATGTAATGCCTCTCGAAACTGTCTAGATTCTTCATCACTCACCACTTCGTCTATATATCTCGATTTCCAATAAGGCGAAAGGTCCAACTCGTCCACACCGATTCGCTTGAACCAATCTAACACCGTCTCATTCGGTTGATGTCTTGAGGCAATCGGCAAGTCCAGATTGAACTGGATGAGCGCATTCCGAATCGCATTATCGGTCCATTGAACCTCTTTGGATTCCACAAATCTATTTGCTTTAGCCTTACGCCCTCTTCGTTTTACGGTGCCACTCGAGAAATCAATGGTCGAGACGACACGCTTTCTTTTCCGTAGCAAGCTGAGCGTCAAAATCAGGAGAACAATCAAACCCCCAATAAGGAACCATAACCAGTATGAATTTCCCGACTCGGTTACTGTCCCTCCTGTTTCGAACGTATAGTCTAAAAAATCATTCTTCAAGAATTGAAAATCCTCATCATCTTTCAGACGAAACTTCCCTCCATATTCATCACTGCTGGTTCCGTCCTCTCCAGACAAGAGAAGCACGATTCCACCTTTTGTCGGGTCGTGAAACCATTCCCAAAATAAACGAGCCAGATAGATAAATCCAGTCACCAACACCAAACTGCCGAGCATCATCATCAATAATCGGGTTGTAAATCGCATCGTAACCTCCGTCACATATTATGTATGATCGTATCATGTATGATAAGAGATTGTCAGAAAAATCCAAACGAAAAGACCGAGAACTCTCGGTCCGCTGTTTTACAAAATTGCTTCTGCGAGTAATCTGTCGAACTTACGCACATCCACTTTTTTATTTAGATTGATCTTAATTGTTCCCGCGCGAGTGAACAGTTGGACTTCTGAGTTCAAGTCGAACATTCTTCCCGCATTCTCCGTCGAGTACATATTAATCGAGTCGTACGGAAGCGAGTAGACTTCAATCTTCTTCCCCGTGAGCCCTTGAGCGTCACGGACAATGAGACGTTTGTTCGTGAAGACGGCGACGTCACGTACCGTCTTGTAGGCAGCGACGGCCCGCTCCCCATCGATGAATGACTCCGTGATGTCACTTGGCACCTCACACTCTGAATAAAACGTCCACGACAAATCACCAATCGGGTTTCCCATAACGATTCCTCCCTATATGAATTGAATGTACTATCCCCTATATTCCACAATTCTCGTTTGATTAGACCTTGAATGGGAAGATAGTGTATAGCAACTTGATTGTAGAGGAGGACGTCGTCATGATTGCGCAGCAAATCATCACATTACTACTGATCGGCTATTTGATTTATTTAATTGATTCCAAACGAAATTATTTCCCTGTCCCGGTCATCTTGGTCTTGATTGGAATAGCGCTCTCATATATCGCTTTTTTTGATTCGATGTTTATCTCAAAAGATATGATCTTCGAGGTGTTCCTACCAGCACTTCTGTTTACATCGGCTTATCAGTTCAAATACAAAGATTTGAAAGACAATATCGGGATCATAACGATATTGAGTACGATTGGTCTTGTCTTGACCGCCATCCTGATGGGGTATGGCACGTTTTGGCTGAGCGAGCTCTTCACCCCGCTCAGCCTGACCGCCTCTTTCTTATTGGCGTCCATCTTGATTCCGACCGATCCCGTTTCCGTGACGGCCATTTTAAAACGGAGTAAAGGGGAAAAACGGATTGCGGATGTTGTCGAAGGTGAATCAATGGTGAACGATGGAACAAGTGTCGTCATCTTCGCGATCTTCCTCAGTATGTTCGCGACAGGAGAACAGTTCTCCACGCTCAGCTTTTTAACTGAATTTTTGATTGTTTCAGCCGGAGGAATCGGCATCGGCTTCATCTTTGGATTTGTACTGAAGAAATTGATGATTGTCAGTTTTAAAAAGCATGAACTCGTCATGTTGACAATCGTTATCGCGTACGGGGCATTTTATCTCGCCGACGCGCTAGAAGTATCGGGAGTCCTTGCGACCGTCACAGCCGGCATGATGCTTTCTCATGAACTCGGCATGAAAGAGGACTACGAATCGGTCCAGCGTCACTTGAATGGCTTTTGGGACATCGTCATTCCGATATTGCTCGCTCTCCTGTTCTTATTGATTGGAATCGAGGCGACCAGCTATTTGTCTGTATCGCTCTGGACGTTCGCTGTTCTTTTATTCCTACTTTCGCTTCTGACCCGGTTCATCGTCGTCGGCGGTCTCGTTTATACCGTCCCTGTATGGCGTAGAGAATTTAAAGACGATTTGACAGCGACTTCGCTCCTTACTTGGTCCGGAATTAAAGGAACGATGTCGATTGCCCTCGTCCTCTGGCTAGAGGCAGAGAACATTAACGGCTCGAGCGAAATGATATCTCTCGCGTTTGCCGTCATTTTACTCTCTCTGATCTTACAAAGCATCGGTGTCTACCCATTAACGACCTATTTAACGAATAAACATGACGAGTGACGGAACCCTTCCTTAGAGAAGGGTTTTTTACATTCTGAAATTGACATCGCCCACTTTTAGTGTAAAATTACACTTGTAATATACTAGGAGGTGATTCGTTGGAAAACACTTCAACGCCATCCGCTGCCATCTCTACTGGAGTTGTGACCGTCGTGCTTGCACTCATCGCTTCGTTTCTGACTCCATCGTTCTTGAAGGTTGGCATCATCTGGGATATCGTTGCGTTCTTAGTCATCGGGATTGCGACATTCAGTTTTACATACCATTATTATCAATCAAAACGATTGACCTACTGGCAATACATTTGCTGTTATGTCATCGTCTGTCTCTTTTTATTCACCGTGTTTCTCGGAATCTCATGGTTACTGATTTTCATAAGCTCGGCGACGCTCTGAGTCGAACAAACAGGAAGGAAGAACCGATTATGAAAAAATCCGAATTTATTGGACAAGTCTCTCGAAAAATGAAATTGATTCGCATCGAATCCCAGTATTCACAGGAAGAGATGGCGAACTTACTTGGGATTTCAAAAAAAACACTCATCCAAATCGAGAAGGAGCGAAATGAAGCAAGCTGGTCGACGATTGTGACGCTATGCGCGCTGTTCAATGAAAGTGAGATTCTCGTACACTTGATTGGCGACGACCCCGTTGAATTCGTCAAACTGATTGCAACCGAGAACACATACGAGCCGAAAGAAAAAACACTCGGCGGACGTGTCTTTTGGCATGCGATCAAAGAGGGGTCCCACTTCATTCTTCAACAGAACATCATCAGCGGACATTACCGCATCATCGATCTCGATCATGTGAGATGGTACAGCACGTTTGATGCGGAAGATGCCGAACAGGTGCGGTTGAAGTTGGAACTTCATCGTGAGGTATCAGATGACACGAAAGCATAAAGATTTGATGATGGCTTTCAGTCTAATCGTCATAACGACCGTCTACTTTTGGCTGATCCCAAACATCGCGTATGACTACATTTGGTTCGTCGGCACAATCATTTTACTCGTACTCTCGTCTTTATCAATCACGCGCTTGATTCAATCATACGTTCCACTTTCTTTGATGAAATTCGTCCTGATTAGCGTGATTTTTTTCCTTGTACTCTGTTGTCTGTTGATTATCCTATTTTATGTCGTAGCGCTTTACCAGATGAACCATTTGTGACGAATTGGAGGTCTTTGTATGCGATTTTATGTCGGTTCAAGCTTTTCAAATATCGAAGAAGTACGTTTCATCCGTGATCATCTGGTTGCGTTCGGTCACACCTATACATACGACTGGACCCAAAACGAACGTGCCGCTTCAATCGATGCGTTACGTGCGATTGGCGAAGAAGAGGTTGCTGGAATTCAAACAGCGGACTTCGTCGTCATCCTCTTGCCTGGAGGAAAAGGCGCACATGTAGAGCTCGGGATCGCTCTAGGAACGAACAAGCCCGTTTACCT
The DNA here is from genome assembly GCF_042652865.1 of Exiguobacterium profundum. Classification (GTDB taxonomy): domain Bacteria; phylum Bacillota; class Bacilli; order Exiguobacteriales; family Exiguobacteriaceae; genus Exiguobacterium; species Exiguobacterium profundum. Next base: position 730,758 of record NZ_JBHSHG010000001.1, on the reverse strand, counting down.
ATATGATTTGGGTGACCAGATGATGAATATGGAAGAGACGAGCACGTTTTATCATGTGGATGCGGTACAACGCTTGGAGGGATCGTTCCACGACCTCCCCCACCAAATCCAAGGTCGATTGGAGCTCTCTAATCACGTTTGAGCTGATGTCCTTTATTCTCACGAAATCGAGCCGGGGTGCAACCTACCCATTCCGCGAAATGTCTGTTCAGCTGAGCTGGACTATTGAATCCGACTTCCTGGCTAATTGCGAGTAACGTAAGGTCCGAATAGCGTAGAAGTGATTTCGCATGAATCAGGCGTTGTCTCGTGATGTATTGATACGGCGTCTGACCGATTCGCTCTCGAAAGTTCCGTATGAACTGATACTTACTTTGATGGACGATTCGACTTAATTCCTCAATGCGAAGCTCTGTATGATAAGAATCATGAATGACACGCAAAACCGGTACAAATAAGTCTTCAGCATCTAAAAAAGTGTGGATGAGGTGACTCTGAATGAACGTCATCACATCATCTGTAAGATCAATCTCTAAAAATCCTCGACTTGACCACTCCCCTAACAGTCTTCTTATCGACATGACCGCTATGGAAGGAAACATTGGATTGACCCTGTTTTCAAACCCGTTCAATAGACTCGCAATAAACCGAAAACTCACATAAGTCGTTTCAGTTGAATCAGCGAATAGTCGATAGGACTGATTCGGTTGAACCACAATCGATTCGCTGTCTTGGAGACGATAATTCGAATGCATCCACCTCAATCCCAATTTTCCCTTCCAACACGAGCACCCAGACGATGTCTTCTTTGCTCTTTTCTCTTTCTGTCGTCCAATCCCCACCAGAAGAGACGTAACGTATGGCGACGTCAGGCAGTGTAAGTAATTGTTCCATATACCCCTCCAGATTATTGCGCAAAAATCGAGCAATATAGTGCACGATGATTCACTTCAAATCACGCATACTGTTCATAACAGTCAAGTGGCCACTTCACTGACCTTATGAAAAGATGGTGATTCACATGTTTCAATCGCTTCATCCTAACCTAAAAGTTAGACTTGGCTTGAACTTCTTTCAAAAGCTGACTCAAACCGCCGTATTTCCTTTTTTGACGATTTATTTCGTTCGCCAGTTCGGTGCGACGGAGACCGGACCGCTCATTGTCTTGACGATGATTGCCTCATTCATCGCAAGTCTCTTTGGAGGCCAACTGTCCGATCGTTACGGAAGAAAACGAATTCTCTTCATCGGAGAAATACTACGTTTCGCATGTTATATCGGAATGGCAATCGCAGGTTCTCATGTAATTGACAGTGCCACCTTATTATTTATCTTCTTCTTTTTTAGTAATCTCTTGAGTAGTGCCATCACGCCAGCAAACGAAGCCATCTTAATCGATGATAGCCGACCCGAGCAGCGAAAATATTTGTATACACTCAGTTACTGGCTGATGAACGGGTCCATCGTCATCGGTAGCCTAATCGGCGGCTTCTTCTTCGAACAGCATCTCTTCTACTTGTTAGTATCGGCAGCCATTCTTTCATTCGGATGTGTCTTCCTGATTTTCATCAAACTCGAAGACAACTATAACCCTTTACCGCGTAAAGGACAGAAGACTACTAATGTATGGACAGGATACCAGACGGTCATGAGGAACCAACTCTTTTTGAAATACCTTGTCGCAGGGATTTTGACATTGTCATTAGAGTTGCAACTAACTCATTACTTAGCGATTCACTTTGCTGAAACGTTACACGCTGTCCCGTTCTTTCATTTTTCACTAGATGGGACGAAGATTCTCGGACTGCTTCGAGCGGAGAATACGATTCTCGTGTTACTGCTCGGTCTTGTGTTGATGCGTTGGACCAAATCTATCTCTGAACATGCGTTACTTTACACGGGTGTCACACTGTTCAGTCTTGGATTCGCCATTTTACCGGTTTCACATAATCTTTCAATGTTAGTGCTCGCTACGGCTTGTTTCACGTTTGGAGAACTGCTATATGTCCCCATCCACCAAGCCATGCTAGCTCGACTCATCGAAGACCACCTCCGCAGTCAATACTTGGCCGCGAACGGTTTCCGCTACCGAGGTGCGCTTCTCATCGGCGCAATCAGCGTCTCGACTTATGATGTCTTGTCACCTAGTTGGACGGCCATCACTTATATTTGCTTTGGTATATTGGCAATCTTCTTCTATCGTTCAATCTTGAAAGAACTGGATAAGTGTCAACCTTCAGAAATGGACCGAGCTTCCTAGATGACAACCATAGTTTAGTACCTTGAAGAAGATATGCATCTTTTTACCAGAAACGTTTCCAATATTTTTCACAATGTGCTATCCTTTTAAAAATGATCTGACAAACGCGATGAAGAGAACAGTACATCAATGAATCTTTCGTAGAGAGCTCCGTCTGGTGAAAAGGAGTAAAGAACGTTGATCGAAACAAGCCTCTGAGCAGCGCTATGGAACTCACCCCGAGGGATGTGGCGACGGGAACTCCCGTTATAGAGTTGAGGTATAGTCCGATTCATTCGGCAGTACCGAACAAGGTTCGTATGGTGACGTGCGGACGAACAGGGGTGGCACCACGATGAGAATCTCGTCCCCAAGAATTCGTTCTTGGGGGTGGGATTTTTTTGCGTTCCGAAAGTGATCAAAAATAGAAGGAGTGATTGACTTGAATTCGTTTCGAAAAACCTCTGCGCTACTGCTCGTTAGTGTCGGAATCTCAAACCTTGGTGCCTGGATATACTTCATTGCGCTCAACTTGATTATCCTAGAGATGACTGGATCCCCTTTCGCCGTCTCGATTCTCTATGTATTAGCCCCGCTCGCCTCGCTCGTCTCGAATCTTTGGTCAGGTAGCCTGATTGATCGGGTCGATACGAGACGACTGATGATGTTACTGGATGGTCTGCGTGCGTTCCTCGTATTCAGCTTAGGCTGGATTGATTCACTGTGGCTCATCTACGGGATCGTCTTTCTTCTCAATGTGATGAGCTCGTTATTCGAATCATCGAGCCTGGTCTACATGACGCAACTCGTACCTGCCTCGAACCGACAAAAGTTCAATGCGATGAAGAACTTTGTACAGTCATCCGGGTTTATTCTAGGTCCGACGATTGCCGGACTACTCTTTCTAGTCGGGAGCCCAACATTTGCGATTTTCGTGAACGCGTTCGCACTCATCGTCTCGGTCGGTATGTTGTCGCGCCTTCGGTCTCATCATCGAACAGAAGCGTCGATTGAACCATTCTCTGTAAGAATAATTATCGAGGATTGGAAAATGGTCGTACGATTTGCATCAAATGCCAAATACGTGACGCTCATTTATGGATTGTACTGTGTCATGACCATCTTCATGTCTGGACTCGATTCGTTGGAGGCGTCATTCGCGACCCAAGTCCTTCACTTGTCTGAGAGCCGATATGGCTTTCTCGTCAGTATCGCTGGGATTGGGATTATCTTTGGATCACTCATCAATTCAAGATGGAGTCACCGCTTGTCCTTATCGTTTTGTATTGGATTCGGGGCGATCATGACACCAGTCGGCTATCTTCTTTTCGCAAGTTCATCGTCATTCATGATGGCCTCGGTTGGATTTTTTGTCCTGACATTCGCGCTTGCCTTTGCCAATACCGGTTTTTTGTCATTCTATCAACACCATGTTCCTGTCGAAATCATGGGTCGGTTCTCTGGCGCTATCAATGTGGCAGAGTCGCTACTCGTCATCCTACTCACATTTGGGATTGGACTTCTTGCCGAAATGATTGGGATTCGCCCGGTCTATCTCGCATTCTCGATTATCTTCTTCCTTGTTGGTTGTTACACCATACATGTCATGCGCGACCGTTCGAAACGGGAGTATTTCAATCACAATCAAATCGAAGAAGTTTCATAAGTCATGAGCCGGTCGTTTTTATGCGACCGGCTTGTTCGATTCGATGAATCGCTTCGATGATTGTGTCTGGTCGTTGTAAATGAATTTGGTGTCCTGCATTTTCCGCGATGATGAGTTCCGATTGATTTGATAATCTCAACTGTTGATGGATCAGATCATGCCACGTCTCTTCTAGCAATCGAATTTCAGCCTCAGGCAACCCTCCATTTATTCCTTCCTGAATCATCGCTACAGAATCTCGACCGATGACAATTAACGGGATTGATGAAAAGGTGCCCATTTGTTTGATGATCGCGGCGTCATCACGCCAGAACGATTCTTCTTCCAACATCGTTTTATACAATTGAGGAGATTGATAAAATCGTTTAAGACGTGCACGTGCATCTGATGATAAGCCTTGTTGCTCAAGTGAAAGTTCTGGTTGATGAACTTTCACTAGTTCTTCTTTTGAAAGGATTGCATAGGAATGGCACATCGTTCGCCAATCGTCATCTGAATATTGACGGTCCATCACCGGGGTTTCTATGTCGTCTAATATAGAAAAATCATGGGAAGTAGAATCGACGAGTACGACGCCTCCTACTCTATTCGGAAAAACTTTGGCCATGTGTTGCGCGCACAAACCTCCGTAAGAATGACCGACTATTAGAATCGGTTGATGTAGCTGAAGGGTATTCAATAATTCAGTACATTCTAAAAGATGAGATGACGTTCTACTCGAACGCCTATTCATCTCACTCTCACCATAACCGGAACGATGATAAAGTAATACTTTATACGACTCACTTAATTGCTCGGAAAGAGAAACCCACTCTTCGAATGAACCTCCCATACCTGTCATGACAACGATCAGTCGTTCCCCGGAACCGAATAAACGATATTCAACATCATACCCTTTGACTTCAATGAATTTATTCATATTAGCCACCTTCGAATCATTTCAAGATCCTCTGGAAACGCATGGTCTAATCGTTCTAACTCTTGAAGCGACCACCAATTGACTTCCTCGATAACCGAATCAATCATAGCGGTCTCGACCCGCTCTTCACACGTTGCCAAGAAATAATGTGTCTCGACCTGAAAGTTTGATATGATGGCTCGTTTGATATGTAGTCGTTGATCAACAGAAATGCGATAGCCCGTCTCTTCTAACACTTCGCGCCGACAACACTGTTCCGGAGTTTCTCCGTCTTCTAGACCACCTGATGGCAAACTCCATTGTTGTATGTCACGATTCTTTACGAGTAGGACTTCCTTCTCTTCGTTGATGCATAAAGCAGCTGATCCAATCCATTGTTCCATAGTCTTAATACTCCTTTTTCATTTTTCTGCTTGCAGGTGACGTTACGTCACCCGATATGATGGGGCTACAACCACATAAGGAGGAAATATGATGTTGAATCAAATGCAAAAGAAAATATCTCCCATTTGGACATGGAACCAATTCGCAATTACGATGGTTCTTCTATTCGGAGTGACGCCCCTACTTATCGAGCACCACTTACACAACTTTTTAGAGCGGTCATGGGGAAACACCTTCTATTCAGGAACAAGTATCGGCCTGTTATTAGCCATAATATTTATGACCGTCCTCTATCTCGTCGCGATACGTCCTCGGACCTTATCGCTCGAAACGTTAGGACTTCGCCGCATCTCATGGAAAGACTCGGGGATGATCTTTCTATGGACAATTGTGTTAATTGTACTCAGTATCATCATCGTCGTAGTCCAATCATATTTCGGCATCGGTACGTCGAATACAAAAACAGAGAGTTTGCAAAGTGACTTGTCGATTATCTCCATACTAATTGCGTTTGGATCGGCGGCCATCATATCACCAATCTATGAAGAAATCTTTTATCGTGGGTTCTTATACCGCTTCTTTCAAGAACGATTTGGGGTTTGGATCGGGATGATCATAAGTGCTGGAATATTCACTCTTGCTCATTTACCAACGACAAACACGTTACTCGTCAATTTTGTATCGGGACTAGTATTCGCTTGGGTATATGAACGGACCAACTCTATATATTCCAGCATGCTCATCCATGGAACCTTTAATGGGCTAGCCGTTCTATTGACTGCATTGGCGTGAGGGAATCACTCTTGATATAGTGAATCAATATAGGCAAGAATCGATGCATCGATTGGATACAGTCCTAATTCATTCGATGCATCAGTTGATTTTCGAATCATCCAAAATGATTCAATCAATTGTTGATCTTGTCCAAATGTCTCGTCTGTTAACCATGTCAAATCTTCTTTAAGAATTTGAGCTTCTTTTGAGGAAGGGGCGACCCCACGTTCCAATAAAATTTCAATTCTCCGAATCAAGTTGATCCACTTTTTCGTATCATGCTCACCGTCTTCTAATTTAGGTAAGCTTGCTTTCAATGAATCAGACTCTTCTTCCGAAAAATAGTCCGTCCATTGTCCCCGGTCATTTGATTTAGCTTGAATAGTTTGTAGTTTCGTCCAATCGATTTTTTCATTTTCAAGCTTCATGGATTGAAGGAGTGTGACAGTATGGTTTCTGGCCTGCTTCAATTCCTCTATCTTTCCTTCTAACGAGGACAGATGTGCGGACAAGATGCTTGTAAGTGATTGCTCATCTAAGATTCTCCGAATCTCATCAAGCGGCACGGCCATCGATTTTAAAAGCATGATTTTTTGAAGGCGAAACATTTCGTCGTCACTATAAAATCGTTTCTGTACATCGTTTGTATACGATGGAGTGACCAAATTGATTTGGTCATAGTATCGAAGCGTACGCACTGACACGTTCAGTTTTCTCGCGACTTCTCCAGTAGAATAGTGTCTAGCCAACGTATAATCCTCCTTATAATATGTTATGTGTATATATGCAGTAGTTGTTCAATCAATCCTTCGAACTGAAGAACCCCTTCATTCCGATTTGACAAACAAATGAAACCTGTTGGAGAGTCTTTCTCCATCACGAGCAAACATTGAAACCCGATCCCCCAACCGAATGAGAATCCTTTACCTGGCTTGTCGGGATTTATAAATAGACCATGTCCTACTTCGGCATTTGTGGAAGATGGTGTGAATAAAACCCTTCTTGACTCGTTACTCAAGAACCCTTCTTTCGTAATTGCATTGACGAGTATCGCTAAATCGGAAGCCGTTGTCCAAAGACCACTCGCTGCAGGGTAAGGATAATAGCATGACTTTGGAGAGACGACTGACCCGTTTGGTTCAATCCCGATAACGCCATACTTCTCTATCCTCTCTAAATCATACGAACTTGAGTTCATATCCAGCGGTGCAAAGATGTATTCAGTCATGATTTTTTCAAATGTAGAAGACATACATTGCTCAATCGCATGTTGGAGTAAACAGTAACCTGAATCTGAATAGTGGAACGTCCCAACTTCCTGTGACTGGATAAACACCGGTCGCTCATAATAAGGTGTGTTACCCAATATTATCTCTTCCATCGAAGGGATCTCTGTACATTGTTCCATCGTCCCGAACTGATCAGGCAAATCGATTATGCCAGCCTCATGTTGGATGAGCTGTCGTATCGTGATTTGTGAAGGAATCCCATTTTCATCATTCAACGTGAAGGAAGAGAAATAATCATTGATTTCCGAGTCTAAATTTAACTTCTGATCTTCAACGAGCTTCAAAATGAGAATCACCGTAACAAATTTACTAATCGAACAGGCGGCGAACATCCTGCCTTCATAAGAGACGTCTCCCAATTGAAATGCGGACAACTCCCTTCTTTCAGTGAAAGTTGCCAAATCTAAATTTGATACATGGTGCTTCTCCATCCATTCGCTAATCGTTTCTCGAGTGAACATTTAAGTCATCCTTTCGTGTACCAATCAATCGATAGTCGTCTTGGTTCTGCATAGCATCGTGAACACCTTTCACAATCTCGTCGTGTGTCAACCAACGGACAGATGCCAACTCATGCATTTCACCTAATTGGACTTGCCGATACAGCTGTTGTTCATTGAGACATAGACACGCCTTCTCATATTCCGGATTCGCCCGGCTACCTAAAATATGTATCACCTCTGCAGTTTCCGAATGATTCAAAATGAGTTGCATCGCTTTCCCTGAGCCTCGGTGCACCCACGCGATGACTCGATCAAATGGACCGTTTTTTTGCACTGCACGCTGTAGTGCGTTTGAAAGTAGTTCCTCATCGCAATAATCAACAATCAGCGGATGACACGTTTCAGGATTTCTTTGTACGACGCTTGCCATTTTTTCTTTATTTCGTCCAATGACCGTGACATTATGTTCGATTGCCAGATAAGATGCGAGTCCTGCCAACATCCCCGTCCCTCCGACGAGCAATATATGTTTTCGATTCATGCTATCACCTCTTTTTCCATTATACACCAATCATTCGTACTTCTTTTTCTAAAGAAGTGTTCGCAAACATTCACGTCTTTTCAAAAATAAGCCTTTTAAAATAGAGTGAATCACTTATAATGAATCAAGTGTTCAAATCGGTTTGAACAATCACTATTTCGGAAAATGGATAATAGTGTTATCATTGCAATTTATTTCTTTTAAGAGGAGGATACCTATGAGACACTGGACAACGATGTCCATACAACTAATCGCACTCATCGTTGTATCGTTGACATGTAGTATTCTACTTTCCTCTGTGCTGATCCTGAATCATCTACCCGTTTGGTGGATGATCTGTATTCCGATTCTTTATCTTTCAACTTTGCTCATTCACCGAGCGTCTGGTGTACTCATTCTGTTAGGATTCGCTGCTTACTTTTTAATCACGATGCCTGTGTATGAGACTGCCGCTACTGCGCAACTATATATTTTATTACTATTAGCGATTTTGACGGGGTTGTCTTACTGGCTCCAAGTCAAGCTGTTTCATGCCCAGTTTGCACTAAAGGTTGCGGAAGCGAGAGTCAGTCAGTTAATTGCGGTCGACCCAGAGACCGGTTTTGATAACCGTGATCGTTTTTTGATGGATATAGAGGCTGAACGGGATCGGTTGATTCGCCACGGTGAAACGTTCGTGGTGACATTCATCACACTGCCCATTCTCGATCATTTTGAAAAACAGTATGGTTCATCCGAATATGAATGGTTCTTATACTATTTTAGTGACGAACTTCACGAAGCGACTCGACGAACGGACAAGAAGTATCGGGTTGCGCAAGACACATTCGCCATGATTTTCCCTCGAACTTCAATCGAAAATGCACAAATTGTACATGAACGAATCAGACCACTACTACTAGATTATTCACGTCAGAATGGTGATTCGCTCACTGTTGAATGCTCAGACCAATCGTTTGAGGTGAACTTGGAGAACGCAGTCATACGATTAGAAGAAATTCATCGGTATGTCGAATCTAAAGACTAAAAAATGAGTTCAATTGTGAACTCATTTTTTGATGGAGTGAATATGAATCTCGTGTTTCTCATCCATTTCGACGATGTATCGTTGATCAAGTACCATCTGAATTGGACTCGGAATCGACAGTTTTGGTGAAAACAGCCACACACGACCTGGAGGAACTAATAAAATGTATGTCTCGCTATTCGGTGCGCCTAAAAAGTTCAGATGACGCTCATCGATTTGGTTACCGTCTCGGCGGTGGATCTCGATGTTTGAAAGTTCTTGTGCGACATGTAGCGGATCTTCCACAGTCAAACTCATCTCGCCAATTCCAAGAAATTCATTCAACGAAAAGGACTCGATGTTACTTTCTGGATTAATCGAATGTCGAGCAATCAACTCGACGACATTCTCGTCCGTATCGTAAAAATAAAGCGATGATGCATCGATTCCTTCAAAATAGATTTCGTCCTCACCGTCTTCAGTCAAAAGCGGGACACGTGACATCAGCCATTCTTTCGCTTCTTTGAATCGATTAGCCGGAATATTGATAGCGAAATGGTATTGTCGCTCTTGCTCCGTTATAGCCTCTTGAAATATCAAGGTATCTTCTCCTAATTCGATTTGAAATCGAGTAGAATCTTCGTCCACGACGGCTAGTCCGAGCTTCTCTACATAGAAATGTTTCATTTCTTCGAGCCGGTTCGTATAGAGCGTGGCTTCTGTGATTCTCATAAAATCCCTCCTCGTATTCCTCATGTTCTTGCTTATCTATGTGACTTGATGGCTCGCTTGTATTTTTGGTATTCTGCCCAACTCATATTCATTCCTAGTAAATCAGAACAACAATCTTCTTTCCACGTAATCGGATTGAAATCAGTCTTTGACGCTACGTGATTCTTGCCTGAATCATCAAAACTCAGAGCCAATTGAGCCACACCTTTTTCCATATAGGTTTTAGCCAATCTCGGATTATACCGGCTGTAATGCTCACCTAGAGAAAAGGTTGGCTGTACTGCCCACGGACATCGCTCAATTGCCATTTGAAGATACTCGCGCTCTTTATGTCGTAGCACTTTTGAAACGCTTAGACAAATCAATGCAGAAACTTCAGGTGTTGCTACTTCAATCAATTGATTCGCAACTTCAATGACTTCCTCGTCTATCTCGAAATCATTCCATCCCATATCATATAATGCCAAGGCAAAATAGAAGGGTTTATCTGGATGGTATGAAAAGGCAGTTCGGCAAAATGCATTCACTCGATCATAATCTTCAATCCGATCCAACCGTTCGTAACCAATAAGCAAATCCCAACGATATGAATCGGTCGGATCGAGTAGCACATAGTCAATTAACAGCTGCTCGATGTCCGGAGTGTCGCGCATGAATTGTTCAAGTTCTTTGAATCGTTTGTCGTGAACAAGTAACTCGATTCGCTCCAACATCTTCTGCTGAACCGAAGTGAGCGCTTGATTTCCTGTGTACAAATCGAAAATCAAAGATGACTTTAATTGACTCACCCTGCACTCCTCCTTTATCCGCTACGTTCAACGAGTCGGAATATATCATCGACCCGCGACCTCGTGATACCATTCCGCTGCTCCATTGCAAGAGGATGATTCGTTGGTTCGAGTTCAATCAATGGACGTATTCCGACTTCACGCATATGTACGTTTGTCTTTAGATTGATGGTATCTGGATAGATGGGAAGATCCGTCGATAGCCAGCCGAACATCGGGTCGAGGTCTACACGAGCTGGTTCATCCCATAAATCGATGACTTTGAAAAAGTTATCCGGACTGAGTGATACCCAGACATTCCAGATGAAAGGATCGTCTTCTCCAATGATCGGGAGTTCGAGGCATCCGTTGATAAAGAAATGAGCTTCATCGAGGACGCAAATATCATCTGTCAAAACGACGCGCTTCTTCATCTCCCGTTTCGATAGGCCGTCTAATACTGATGGCATGATCGATCCAAAGCCGACTGTATGTTCTTTACTCGTGCCACATATCGAGCATTTGCAATCACTCTTGTGTTTTCGTTTGAAAAGGTATCTCATAAGTACTCACTTTCTGATTTAAGATTAATTAATGGTATGTGAAATAAACCCATTCATTTTACACGTATTTCATTTTTTACAGGAAATCACGGTTTGTTAGACGAATGTCGTAACTCTTGAATCAGTTTCTAACACTCGCGTCCGCGTATCATTTTTCGATAAAAACACTTCTTCTCCATTTTCATCAAAGCAATATGCGATCGGAATCGAGATTCCACAATTTCGATACGATCCATCCGCGTGACTCGTTCCGATAATCATCGCTTTTCGTTCCATCGCAATTTTTCTCGCTTCTTCCGTCCACTCCGTGAATTGTTCCTCACTAAACATCCCGACCCCGATTGGATTGAATATGATTGATAGATGCTCATGACCCTTCAATCCTTCAACCCCCATAAAAATCTCCCTGCACAGTAAATATCCGTATTCTTCTGCTCCATCTGTGGCACTTGATGGCATGAACAAGCCCACATTTTCAGGCGTTTTCCATCGCGTTAACAACGTCTCGCCATTCTTATTTACAATGAGGACCCGGTCTCTATTCGTGTCATCTCGATACCCTAAAACAATCGTTGTGTTGAATTGGATCGCTAAATCACTTAGCTCATCCAATGCTCTATATGTACAATATCCCTCTGGATAGAGAATCAAGTCCACTGTAGGGTTCGACTCAATCTCTCCCTTCAGTTGCATAAGATCTTGTTCCATCTTCGGTTGTCCAATCAATATATTCATGTCTACTCGCCCGCTCTCATTGATTCGTCTAGTCGGTGAATCCATTCATATGTAAGTGAGGTTCTCGACCAAACCTCACGATAAAATATGATATTTCTCTCTATACTACCATCTATCATCTGATTGATTCTTCCTTGATTCTCACAATCACATTCCCAACCTTTGTCCCTTGATCGACGTATCGGTGTGCCTCGACAATCTCATCTAGCGAATAAACTGAATCAATGACTGGTTGTAGCTCTCCTGCTTCAAATAATTCGTTCAAGAACATCAAATCCTCTTTTCGTTCGCTCGCCGGTCCCTGTCCCGCGACGGAACTGAACGCACTATTCTCTGCCACATGTTTTTTGGCTAGGCGTTTATCAATTTTCCCCGAAGCATCAAAGACCGCATCATACGTACCCAATTCACGGTCATACCCTTCTCTCGAATAGTCCACGACTACATCTGCCCCGAGCCGCTTCACGAGCTCGATGTTGCGTTCATGGCATACCGCAGTCACATGAACGCCGTAGTGCTTCGCAATCTGTACGGCAGTCGAACCGACAGCACCCGCTCCACCATAAATGAGAACGTTCGTCGCTCGCTCGATACGTGCCTTCCGTAAAAAATGTAATGCAGTCGTCCCACCAAATGGTAGCGCCGCTGCCTCGATAAAGCTGGCATGCGCGGGCATCTGAAACACACATTTCGATTCGTTCACACATGCAAACTCCGCATAACCACCAAAACGCATCCCAGTGAGGGCATAGACGTTGTCTCCGACCTGAAAGTTTTTCACACTGTTTCCTGTTTCTACGACGGTACCTGCCAACACGACACCGAGAATCGGTTGACGTGGCGCCTTAAACCCAACAACTAATCGAATCGGTAGTTTTCCTAATGCTGGAACGTCTAGTGCGCGGAGGCGTCGGTCTCCCGAGTGGACGGCCGATGCATGGACTTGAATCAGTAACTCATTGCTTTTCGGCTTCGGTTGATGCACTTCTTGAATGACGAGTACTTCCGGTGGCCCATACGTGGTACAAATCGCAGCTTTCATATCGATTCACTCCATTCATGAATTGTCACCTCAATCTGTTATACACGTTCCCTCAAACAAGACCAATCAGTCCATTCGACATAGAAAAACCGGATCATATCATACGATATCATCCGGTTCCTTCCTTAATGACACAGTCGAATCAACAAGGGTGAACGGATTCGAAAGGGAAGCAGCTGCCGCTTCCGATTGTGCTAGACTTGCCTCGGTCACCACCGGTTCTTGACGTCTGAGCTTAAATGCTCGCTCGAGACGGCTCGTCAACAAGTTGAAAATAAAGATGAGCGCAGCAAGTGACATGGCCGGGACGAGAAATAGATGATTCGTCATCCATGTCATCGCAGTGAACTGTCTGAAATAATACCCGAACATCGAAGACCATTCATAAACGGTCGGCATGATCCCTTCATGTAACATGACCGTTCCTCCGAAGAAAATCCCAAACAGTGAGAGATGAATGAGCAACATGAGCGTCTGAACAAACTGTTGCATGAAGACGATCACGAGGGTTGGGACGAGATGCGGGAAAAGGTGCAATCTCACACGATGCCAGACACTGCCACCAAGCGTCTGAGCCACGATCATGAACTCTTGTTGAAGCAATTGTCGAATCTCTGTGATGAGATATAACGTGACGGCAGGTAATCCGAGAACGACTAAGACGATTAGTTCAATCTTTACTCGATCCCATAATGGAGGCACCTGTGTCGAATCATAGAAGGTCAGTGTTCCTACCAACATCATCAATGCGATCAATGATATCGGTAGAATCAAAAAGCCGTCCAATAGCGTTTTAAAGAATTGATTTAAGCGAGCTCCCCTGAAAGCAAGAGGGATGCCAATCAATAGACTGATGACCATCCGTCCGAATGCGACGAGCGCACAGATGCCAACGGTCCACTTAAATCCTTCCACGAGCATTTGGAATAAATCATATCCAGCATTGTCCGTCCCGAGCCATTGATATTTTGACGGTTCTAATGGTGGTATTCCAATGAGTCTCCCTTCATCAGAGTAGAGCATGAGGGTTTGATCAACATTCCCATCACGAAACACGGTATTTCCAAAACTCATCAACAATAGCCCCGCTACGATAACAAAGCAGAAGATGAAAATCGGGTCACGTATTAATACTCGGCGCATCAAATCCCTCCTTTCCATGCATTCGGAATAATCCATTCAATCAGTAAATCCAACAGAAAAATCGGGATATAGATGACGAATAAGATAACCAGTAATATCTCCATCTGCGGGTTGTAGACGGCGAATCGAAATAACCCTTGAACGTTAAATAAGTATTCGACAATCAAAAGTGTCGATAAGATGGTAATGATGTTCGAACGGAAAAAGAGGTAAAACCGATAGATGATATTCGGTAATAAGTGTTTCCAAAACAGTCCACTCGGTCGAATCCCTTTCGCTTGCGTGAGTTCGAGATACGGAATGGCTTCTTGTTCATGAATATGAATCGTCAACCATTTGATAAAGAAGAATAATGTCGTCAGCGTCAATGTGACGATTGGGAGAAACCGTATATATTCTGCGAATCCTCCGGCAACTTCAATGCGATCGAACCCTGTCGACTTATGGATTGTAATCGCAAGAAATTGAGAAAAAATTAACCAGAACAAATCTGGTACCATCTCGAGCGTCTGACTCGTTTGGTGTAAAACGGTACGAACGCGTCTCCCGCTCCGATAGTAGAGGTACGCATACATTAATCCTAGCGAGGTCGATACCGCGAGTGCCGTGGTAAAAATGATGACCGATTCTTTGACGAGCGGTCCAAGTGCCGGCAAGAGTGGCAAGTAACGTTGCGCGGTGATGTTGTAATATGTAATGTCCTCTAGTTTCTGTAATTGGTCCATCTGTTGTTGAATGCCGTTCCAATAATTCGTCAGACTAAAATCCGTCTGAACGACGAGCGACGGTAGCGCACTAATCGCAATCAAGATGAAAAATGCGATTATCAGATGAACTGATTTCCGAGCAATATACGTCATAGTTCTATCTCCTTTTGAATGCAAATCTCTCAATCAAAAGTGTGAAAGGATGTCCGGTTGATTGTTCATTTTCTAAAGGGAATAATATCCAAAGACACTTTCCATTGATTCTAGCATATTTATTATGTAAATAGAAACAATTTTCTGAAATTTATCTGGGTTAATTTGTATGATACAATGTATAGATAGAAATATTTAGGGGGTTAAAGGATGTGGATTATTTTTGGATTGGCGGCGATCGGGGCGACGCTCATCAATTTGACCGTATTTATGATGGAGAAGGACTATAAGCTGCCGATGGCGATTGCCCTATCATTAGTTGCTCTCACGTTATGCGCCGAATATAGCTTGCTCAACATGTGGGTCGAAGCTAAGGACTGGGGTGCCATAACAGATGTCGTACCCGGTATGTCGCGTGCGCTATGGTTCTTGACGGTTGCGGCAATCTTTTTGAATATCCTTCCGATCTTTTTAGAGAGAAAACGAAACAAGATGAAGGAATCGAAATGATCGGTATGGCGTTCAAGAAATTCCGGTCATTTAGTGAATGACAATGAATCATAAACTTATTGCGATTCTCGCTAATCCATTTGGTGTTTTCATTTTTGTCGTAATTTCACTGTCTTTGATATGGCAGGCCATACTCCGTCTCTTATCGTCTCAGCACATCTTGTTCATAACCAATTTAGTCGGAGGACTGGGTTTTATCGTCATGATGTTGCTTTTATGGCATACGTACAGGAGTCAATCATAGTAAAACGTGTTCGAAGCTATAAAATTAGCTTTGAACACGTTTTGTTTTTGAGTTTCACGCAATCAATCATCTGAACGAGTTGAATATAATAGCTCACCGTCAAGTGATCGCAACTCATAATCGATTCCTGATTGCATCTGCTTTGTCATTATTGCGCGACACGTAAACACATATCCTGGACCATATGCAACGTCCGGAATTTCCTTGAAGCCGTATGACCGCTCTCCGAACCATAGCGTCACGTTCGATGAACCCTTCGATGATCGGTCATCGACGACATAACATTCTCCCGTCTCGACGATGTGATTCGTCGTCATGCGGTCGTACGTTTCCATGCCTGCCATTCCAAGTACAAGAAACGAACAAAACATTGCGAGACAAGCTTGTCCTAGTTTGACTCGATTCCGAGTCTTTCGCCACTCTCTCCAATAGATGACAAGAGATCCTAGACACAATAATCCAATCAACCAAGTAAGTACAATTTCCAACAACCGAATCACCTCGTTTTACAATACGACTTTCTTCAAAAAAGGGATTCGTGTCCCCTCACAAAAAAACTCGACACATGTCGAGTTTAAGGTAATTCATACTCCAATTTTCGCTTTTGCCAAGCGACAAGGAGGATACTGATGATGACGAGTAGGAACCAGGACGACAGTTTTCCTAAATCAACGATGGCCCAACCGTTCAATTGGTCCGGATACGCCCAGCCGTTGTAGAACGTGACAATATTTTCAGCGAGCCAGATAAAGCAGGCAATCAAGAAGAATGACAGGATGACCGGCATCTCAAATCGTCGATCGTCGAGTTTATACGAGACAACCGAGCGACCGAACGCCAAAAAGATGAATGCGATCAACAGCCACCGTAGGTCTAACCAAACATGGTGCCAAAAAAAGTTGAAGTAAATGGCGATGCCAAGTCCGAAGGCGATGATTGGGTGCGGCATCTTCGTAAATCGTAAATCGAGACGACGCCATGCCTGGACGACGTAACTACCAACGCTCGCATACATAAATCCGGCATAGAGCGGGACGCCCCACACTTTTGTGAACGCCTCATCCGGATAACTCCATGACCCCATCTGCACCTTGAATAATTCAAGTCCAAGACCGATGACATGGAACCAGCTGATGACCTTCACTTCTTCCATCGTCTCGAGCCCCGTCTTCACAAGGACGACTTGAACGAACAAACACCAGATGAGTAAAACGTCATATCGTGGGAGTGGTAACTCTACAAACTTTGTGACGGCAAGCGCTCCGAAGATGGCGACCGGAAAGATACAACTAAGTGCCTGTTCGTAAGCGAAGATAAAGAGATAACGTATACGTCCCATCCGTTGTCCTACCTTTCGATGTATTCATATAAAAATGAGGATTCGCCATCATAAAACCGCGGGTCAAATACGCCGAGCCGTTCTTCGTTTGCTACGATGACGACGAACGGCGACCATTTGGTCAATGTGCGCGCCTCATGATTCGCTTCAAACAATGGTTCAAGACTCGCCTTTTCGGCACTCGTCAATTCGTATTGCAAGGTCGCTTCTTGATATATCGAATCTTGAAAGAGCGATACGTCCTCGTCAGTCTTCGTAATGACCGTGAACTGAGTCGGGATAAATGAAGCCGAGAGCGCCACTTCGTCATATTCCTTTGAATAAGACTGATATAAATAGGCGCCCTGCGCACTTTGAAGCGCGACATAAAGAACGAGGGCAGCCCATGCATACCGATACGTCTTATAACGAACTTCCTGCTTCCGAGCGACGAGCCAGGCAACCAAGAAGATTCCCCAATAGACGAAATCGACAATCGGGATCACACCGAATGTGATCCTCACGTCCGAGATCGGTTCGAAGTAGCCCGTCCCCCATGCATTGAACAAGTCAGATGTGTTGTGTATG
This sequence comes from Exiguobacterium profundum, assembly GCF_042652865.1. Lineage (GTDB taxonomy): Bacteria > Bacillota > Bacilli > Exiguobacteriales > Exiguobacteriaceae > Exiguobacterium > Exiguobacterium profundum. The sequence continues at coordinate 712,995 of NZ_JBHSHG010000001.1, read as the reverse complement.
AAGACAGACAACAGTGCCCACCCAAAATAGCGAATGTCCGTCACGCGAAAGAGGAGGCGAACGAGTATGTAGATGAGCAAGGCAAAGAGTGGGACGAGAAAAATCGAGTGGGTGATGCCGCGATGCCACATCTGATACATCCCTTCTGTGTCCCATAGCCGAGAAATCACATCGCTGTCCGGGATTTGGCTCCCGACAAGTGTCGTGACGAACAAGGCTCGTTTTTCATGTTGTTGTAAATCACGCTTATCGGCTGCACCATATAACGTCAAACCGAATAACGTATGTGTAATCGTATCCACGTTCTACCTCCATAGCGAAAGAGACATCTCCCAATCCTGGACGATGTCTCTTCCTATTAGTTCTCTTTATCCATTTTCATGGCGCGTCTTGCGACGATCATTACGAAAATGACAGCGACAATCGGAATGATCAATGGCATCCAATTCAACATCCGCCTGTCCCCCTTCATCTAGTGTCGCAAGCAGTATAGCACATCTGCTTACTCGATGGAGGAATGAATGCTTGTATGTTCATAAGTAATTGCCATTTTCTCAATCGTTGCTTTCATATGATCACGAAGCGTGAGTGGTTCAACCACTTCTACTTGTGAACCCAAAGATAGCAACCAGTAAATAAATCCGTCAGAAACGGCCGCATCGAAACGGATGAGGAATCGTTCTCCATGTTCAGAAACAGAAACGTCTTCCCCTAACTTGTCAAAGATGACCGGGAGAACGCGTTCGTCGACGGACAAAACGATTTGTTCATCAGATCCGTTATACATATTGAATGATTTTTGATAGTAATCATCAGGTAAATGATGCTTCGGACGAATGGTGCCATCTTCCACAATCTCCGAATTGACGATGCGGTCAACCCGGTAGTTCCGCACCTCTCCGATTGATTCGTCGATCCCGATCAAGTAGTACTGCTCGTGATTCCAATGCAAATCGATTGGATTAACGACGTATCGCTCTCCGTCACGTCGGAGCGGGAACGTTCGTTTCGTCACATCAAATCCGACGACGTCTGTATATTGGAACGAGATAGCTTTTCGTTCATGAATGGCCCGTTGGATACGATCGATATGGTAAGGAATGTGTCCGTGTTTTTTCTTCGGCGTCTTGATGATCGATTGTAGCGTCTTCGCTTCAGGGATACTCGTCAGCATTTGAAGTTTCTCTACAATTTCCTCGGTCACGTCTTCCGAGATAAATTTCGCTGCGACAATCGCATCGACCATCATCCGGAGTTCATGAATCTCAAATAAGCGGGCCGAATGCCAATACTTTTTAGCGAGACCATTCTTCTCCAATTCATCCTGCACTTCAAACCCCGAATTATTCAGTGCCTGGATATCGTCTTTCACCGATTTTTTTGCTAACTTAGAAGTATCTCCTATCGTTGACAAGTACTCGAGCAAATCTTCTAGTGTCTTTGGATTCGCTTCGTCCGTGTAACGTTCGAAGAAACGTCGAACTTCAAGTAACCGCTCTCGGTTATTCACGGTTCTATCCCCTTTCGTCTCTCTGTCTAAATTATGTATAAACAGACATTATCATTTTATTTCCACGAAATAAAGGTATTTTCCATTACAAAACGTTTAAGGAGGCGCCATCTAAGTTGAAATATTATGCACACGTCGACGGCTCAAAAATCGAATATATAGACCGCGGTCACGGTCCCGTCATCGTACTGATCCATGGGACCCAGTCATCGAGTTTAGAACCATACCATGTGGACCAACTCGTTTTATCCGGTTTCCGGGTCATTGTCCCATCTAGACCCGGATATGGAGAAACACCATACTCTTTTTCAGCATCTCCTCAATTGTTTGCATCCCGACTCTCTCACTTGATGCAAATGCTAGATATTGATCGATATCATGTCTATGGCATCTCTGCCGGAGGACCGACCGCGATCGAGCTCGCTTCACAGAATCAGTGTGTCCTTAGTTTGACCCTCGCTGCCGCCGTGACGAGTGTCGTTGATTTCCCGTATCGGGACACGGTCAGCCGAAATGTCGTACAACCCGCATTTATCGCACTTCAATACATCATGAAACAGTTCATCGCTCGTGCCATTCAAAAACATCCATTCGAAGCGACGGCCCGTATGATTCAATCGACGAGTGTGTTGGCACTCGAGACGATTCGAGAAGAGGTGTCACCCTACGACATCTTTCTCCTAAAACGTGTCGCGAATCAGATGGCGTTTGGACTTGGCGCACAGTTCGATTTAAAACAAAGTGTCTCAAGTGAGGTCTTACTCGGTGTCACCTGCCCGACCTACATCGTCCATTCAAAAAATGACAAGGCCGTCCCCGTTCGTCATGCGCATTACGCGAAGCGATTGATCCCGCATGCTCAGTTAACAATCCTGAACAGTCCCGGCCACTTGATTTGGGTCGGACGACAAGCGAGAAAATCAGAGCGACAAATCGAACGGTTTATCCGATTCAACTCGTAAGCATCTCAAAAAGAGGTGCTTTTTTACGTATCTAACCCGAGGGCATCAATCAATTGATTCGTCGTATGTTCCGGTAGTCGCCAGAAAACATCCGTTCGCTCAAGATGCGTGATGACACTCGGACGGTTCGCTTGACCGAGCCACAGCTGATATCGTTCTTGATCGCCACCTTTAAATTGCAGCAAGAGATCAAAATCGGGTACCACTTCAATTTCGATGTCCTCGATTTCTTCTGAACTACGTAGCATTTCCGCGAACACCCGCACCTGGCTTAATTCATGAAACTCTAACTTCACTTCTGGATTCATTATTCCGCGCACCGTCGACTCCGCCACCATCACGCGTTCAACTTCTTCATTCTCAATCTCTCCAATCGGATCTCCAAATGGTGCGGTAATCGTTCGAATCTCATCAACCCACTTCATCATTTTATTCATTCTCTCACCTCTCTCTTCTCTTCATCTATACGTAGATCCAATCGAAACGGTTTCAACATTTGGAAAAATTAAAAAGCCGAGCAAACGCTCAGCTTTTACATTCATTCAAATTTCCAACCGACTAAACTTGCCCCGTCTCCGACGTAGCGAACCCGTTTCTCACCATCACATGGGAAGACGCGAAGGGTTGCCACAGCATCACCGTCGTTGACGAAACATTCGACACTCGACGAGTCGACATACAGATGAAGGGACGTGACCTCAATCACTTTTGTCCGGGTCGTCCCAAACTCCGTCGCGAACGGTTCACCCGCGTTTGTCCGATCGATGGTCAATTCGTTTGTATCTTTCTCGTACCGAATCACGAGCGACTTATCTTCTGTCTTCAATAGTTCAAGTTTGAAGTCTTCTCCAGCTGTCGACAGTTCCAATTCAAAACGTTCGGGTGAGATCACGTCAAGCCGTGTCCCTGATTCGTTGACAAACTGGTCTTGTCGGAGTTGCTTCATTTCAGAGATTGGTCGTTGTTTTAATACGCCATCTTCAAGCGAGAGTTCTCGAGGAAGCGTCAACGCATGGGCCCAGCCATACCGATCTGTCGGATATTCGATCTCCGGTAGGCCCATCCAACCGACTAGAATGCGACGACCGTCATGCTCCGTCGTTTGTGGAGCATAAAAGTCGAAACCGAAGTCGATCTCTTCAAACGACTCGTGCGTGAAGACGAGCGTCTCTAAATCAAGAGTGCCTGTGACGTATCCAGATTGATAGATGTTGTGATAGCGATGACCTTCAGGCTCAATCCCTTGCGGAGAAAAAATGAGGACATGCCTTCCATTCAGTTCAAACACGTCAGGACATTCCCACATGTAACCGAACCGCTCGAGCCCCGTCTTCACTTCACCTAAAAACGTCCATTCATTCAAGTCGGTCGAACGATATAAGACGACACATCCTGTCTCATCCGTTCGCTGTGCACCGACAATCGCATAATATGATCCATCTTCTTCCCATACTTTCGGATCGCGGAAATGTTCCGTGTAACCGGCCGGAATATCCGGGATGGCCACGTTGCGCCGCTCGATCATCCCGTCACGCAGTACACCGATGATTTGCGAGGCGTGACGCGTCCAATCGTCCGTACGATGATTCCCGGTATACATCACGTGAAGGGTGTCGTTTACGACGAAACCACTTCCTGAATAGGCACCATGGGAATCTTCTTTCGTTTCAGGGACTAACGCCACCCCGCGGTCGGTCCAATGGACAAGATCTTTCGAACTGACATGATACCAATGTTTGAGACCGTGAACTGGCCCGAGCGGGAACCATTGATAGAATAGATGGTACTCTCCATCGTAATATGCGAAGCCGTTCGGGTCATTGAGGAGGCCCGTCGGCGGCTGGATATGGTACCCAAACCGCCACGGGGATGCGGCCGTCTTTGCACGGAGCACCTCCATCTCGAGGGCGCTCACGTCACGGAGTGAACGATAACGTTCGGCCTTCGTCCAATTCATAGTGTCACTTCCTTTTTCGTTACGCGGCTTGTTTGACCGCTTCTTTTTTTGCTTGTCGTTTCGCAAGGATGAATGTCAATCCGAATGTCACGGCAAATGCGATGGCCATACCAATGATATACGAGATGATCGAACCCGGTGCGATTGAGATAATTCCTGGTAATCCGGCAGCACCGAGCGCTACTGCCAATACGTCGTTTCCAACGATGAATGCAGACGCAACGGCTGAACCAACGATGGCTGCAATGAATGGATAACGAAGTTTTAAGTTGACCCCGAACATGGCAGGCTCTGTGATCCCAAGTAATGCAGAGATTCCTGATGCTGAGGCGACACCTTTCATCTTCTTATCAGCAGTCAAGAAGAAGACCGCAAGGGTAGCTGCCCCTTGTGCGACGTTTGACATCGCAGCGATTGGGAAGATGAACGATCCCCCTGTTTCAGCGATATCGGCGAGAAGCTGTGTCTCAATTGCGATGAAGCTATGGTGCATCCCCGTGATAACGATTGGAGCGTAGAGAAGACCCATGATCAAGCCACCGACGAATCCGAGTGAATCATACGTCCATACCAACCCATCAATGATTAAGTTCCCTGCTTCGCGTGTAATCGGACCCACGAAGGCGAACGTGATGAATGCTGTGAAGAGAAGTGAGAGCAATGGCGTGAGCAAAATATCAAGTGATGCCGGCATAAACTTCCGAATGTTGATTTCAAGTTTCGATAAAATATACGTCGAGACGAGGACTGGTAAGACTTGTCCTTGGTATCCTAACTTCTCAATCTCAAGCCCAAAGATGTTCCAAACCGGAATCTCCTCAACGCTTGCCTGAGCGTATGCATTGATCAAGTCCGGGTGAACCATGATCATCCCGAGTGCTGCACCGAGATATGGGTTACCACCGAACCGCTTGGCTGCGGAGAACCCTATAAGTACAGGTAGGAAGACGAAGGCGGCGTTTGCGAACGTATTGATCATCGCTGCTATGTCTGCCATGCCTGGATACTGGTCAATCAATGAACGTCCTTCAAAAAACAAATCCGGTGCTGTCAATAGGTTGTTGATCCCCATCAAGAGACCTCCGGCGACGATGGCCGGAATGATTGGGACGAAGATATCTGATAACATTTTGACGAATTGCTGGAGCGGGTTCATCTTTTTTGCTCCGGCTGACTTCACGTCTGTCGTTGACATGTCTCCAAGACCTGTCAATTGTGAAAATTCGGTATAAACCTTGTTGACCGTACCTTGTCCGATGATGATTTGGTATTGTCCTCCTGTCGAGAACGTTCCTTTGACGACGTCAAGTTGTTCGAGTGCTTTCTCATCGACCTTTGACTCATCGTTCAATACGAGACGAAGACGAGTCGCACAATGCGCCGCTGCCGCAACGTTCTCTTTACCGCCGATTGCCTCTAATATCGACGCTGCTTCTTTTTTGTAATCCATTTTCATTTCCCTCCTAACGTTTCATTTACAAGCTGTCGTGTTGGAATGGCTGGAATGGCTCCATAAGCCGTACATGTCAATGCTCCTGTTACATTCGCATATTCAATGTCGGAACGTAACCGCTGCGGGTCCATCCCGAGTGTCGCCAAACGATACAAATAGGCACCAACGAATGCATCACCTGCACCCGTCGAATCCACACTCTCAATCGCAATCGATGGAACGATTTCGTGGTGATCCGTTGTCGCAATCAATGTGCCACGAGATCCGAGTGTGATTGCCACCTGTTTAGCACCTAATCGGAGAAGCGCTCGAACCGCTTCTTCAAGTTGCTTCTCACCCGTTAACAAGTGGGCTTCTTCTTCACTTAGTTTGACGAAGTCTGCTTCTGCGATGAAATGTCTCGCGTCTTGTTTAAACTGTTCGAGGTCAGTGATCAATGCATCACGATAGTTTGGGTCAAATGAAATGAACAAACCGTCTCGTTTTGCAAATTGCAATAACTTGAAGTACGCGTCTTTCAATTTCCCATCAAGTAGTGCTGTCGCCGAGCCGAAATGAATGATGTCTCCTGACTCGATCACCGATAAGTCGATCGACTCGAAGGCATACTCCCCGTCACTTCCGCGACGGAATGTGAAGTCCCGCTCTCCGTCCTCTTGAATCGATACGAATGCGAATGTCGTATCTCCAGACTCCACAAGGTTTTCTGTTCGGACGCCGTTCTCGACCAACGTCTGTTTCAAGAAGAGACCAAACGGGTCATCTCCAACCTGTCCGAGGAAACTGGATTGTCCCCCGTGCTTACTGACGACTGCCGCGACATTCGCAGGTGCGCCTCCAGCTTTCTTGACGAACGTCGTCCCGTTCACGAGATCGCTAGACGCATCCTCGCATACCCAGTCAATCAACAATTCGCCGATACAATGTACGGTGTTCATATCGTCCACCTCCAAAAATCATATGAGTTCTTTATACGATTGGTACCGGTTCCATTTTAGAATAAAAAATGTTGCGGAACCGGTTCCGCAACACAAATGTAAACGATTTAATTCAACTTGTCAACGCTTTCGCGCACTTTTAATTCAAAAATTGTGAACGTTTTCATTGGGACGTGTTCACCGTGTAAGAGCTGTAGCATCATGTCGGCAGCTTTCGCACCAGTTCGGCGATAAGGAAGGTGTACCGTCGTGATGGATGGATGCAGGACTTCCGTGAAATCATATCCTCCAAATCCACTGACAGAGACATCTCTCGGGACAGAGACCCCTTGATTCGCTAATCCTTTCAAGACGCCTAACGCAATGTTGTCGGTCGCACAAACAATCAACGAAACAGTGCCGACATCATTCGCCAACTGTTCACCGATTGGAATGGCGTCCTCAATCTTAAACGTCGTTTGAATGACTTTGACATTTGCCTCCGATTCTTGAAACGCCTTCAAAAATCCGTCACGGCGTGCTTGACCGACCGCGATATCCGATTCATACACCCCGACATAGACCACGTTTCGATGACCCCACTCCGTGAACTGTTTACCGAGCGCATAGGCCGCATCATAGTCAGGATAGACGAGACTATGGACATTGTCATGTTGCTGACCAATCAACAAGACCGGGATTTGAATCGCCTCAATCGCCTCAAGATGACGTTCCGTGACCGTCGTTCCAAGCCAGATGATTCCGGCGACTTTTTGTTTGGCTAAATTGTATAGCTGTTCGATTTCTCGTTCCGTCTGTTGTGCTGTATTGACGACGAGCATTTGATATCCTCGTTCCGTGAGCTGTTCATCAATCCCCATCATCGTCCGTGAGGCGGCATACGAATCGAGCCGTGGAACGATGACCCCAATCATCTTCGTCTGTTTCGACTTGAGACTTTGAGCGAACTGATTCGGCTCATAGTTCGTATCTCGAATGACCCGGTCGAGTTTTTCCCTTGTTGCCTTTCCAACCGATCCACCGTTCAGATAGCGTGAGACCGTACTTTTGGCGACACCAGCGAGCTCCGCAATGTCTTTAATGGTGACTTGCTTCATCCTTACCCCTCCATATGAAAAAAGCTGACGTGCGAGACGCCGTCAGCTTAATGGTTTACCACATATCGTTTCTTAAAATTTAAATAATACAAACCGTTCCGCTTTTCGAACCCGTTCTGAATAAGAACATGATGCATCTCTTGTTGATGTGGGCTCGTCGGTGGGATGCCAGCCCGGACTGTTTGTCCATCCATCAATTTTGAGTCCAGTAAGGCAAGACGCAAACCTTCCGTCGCATATCCTTTGTTTTTGTACGCATCGAACACCATCAGGTCGAGTTGGTATACGCGGGCAAGCTTGAGTAACAAGACTTTACCGACCAGTTTGTCATCGACCATCAAGTCGTAATAGAAGTCTTCTCCATAACTATGCTCTTCTGCGTGATAAAGTTGCTCCGCCCCCATTTCCTCGAGGATCCCTTTCAACTCTTCAGCAGAAACGCCATATGCACTTTCTCCATATTTTTGAAAGTGTTCATATTCAATCTCATCAATCTGGCGAATAGGTTGACGCACGATGTTCATCCCGTGCCCTCCTTAACTAGTAGTTCAATATCTGTCTGCGCTTATTATAAACGAATCCCTTCATGAAGCGCAAAAGATAACCGAACATCAAACCGGTTCGATATGAATATGCACCGAATCGACCGCATGCTCTTCATCTAGTTTCCGTTCGATATCGTCACACAATTCATGGGCCGCGTCCACAGTCAAATCGCCATCGACTGCAATCGTCACATCGAGCATCACGTGATTCCCAAGATGACGCCCTTTGATTTCCCGAACTTCTTTCACACGCTCAAATTGTTCAATCGTCTCCTCATAGGACTCGACGAGGTGCGGAGGGAACCCGTCAGAAAGCTGATGGGTGGCATCTAAAAAGATTTGGATCGCTGTCCGGATGATCATGCCGGCAATCACAATTGCTAAGACCGTGTCCATCCAGGGCAGTTGGAAATAAGCAAATAGCACACCAAGTGTGGCTCCGACTGAAATCATCGCATCGGCCAAGTTGTCTTTCGCCGCCGCTTTAAGTGCCAATGACTTTGTTTTTCTCGCGAGGTTCAAGTTGAACCGATACACCCCGAACATGACGAGCGCACTGACGAAGGCGACGACCGCCGCCAATGGGTTCGGCTCTGTATACTCGCCCCCAATTAAATTCGACAGACTGTTTAAGAAGACGAAAATACCGACCGCAATCATGATTAATGAAGCGATGAGAGCAGAGATTGTCTCCATTTTCGCATGACCATATTTATGCTCGGCATCCCGTGGCAATGCAGCCACCCGAATGCCGATATAGACCGCGACCGAAGCAATGATATCCGTCGTATTGTTGAATCCATCAGCTAGGACCGCTTCAGATTCATATAAGTACCCGAAGAATACTTTTAGTATAGATAAGATCAAATATGCCGTAATCGACACAATCGCTCCTTTGAGCGCTTTTGGTGGATGATTTGTCGTTTCCATCCGCCCACCTCCTTATTAGCTCAGTTAGTATAGCAGGTGACATTCGTGTGGGGATAGAGAAACAATGTTTCTTACAGCCAAAATAAATGGAATATATTCCCGGTAGTTTCGTTTAACTAATTTTATGGTAAAGTAAACAGGAAGAGACCTTAGGGTTAAACCGCAAAAAGAGGTGAAACAGATGTTTACAGAACGTGATGGGATTAAATTACGATTGGAACAAATTGACAGATTGTTAATCGATTTGAATCGCGAGGCAAAGCAATTGATGGCACGTCTCCGCGAATTAGATGCTTCTGGCGAAAATCCGCACGAAGTATCTCTGAAACCTGAAGAACGTGATACGTTGAAGTCGTCAATCGATGAAACGCTTGAAGCGCTTCAAAGCCGTTCAAAACGTCCGATGAACGTGAACGATGAGAAGAAGAAAGAACTCGCTTCTCATAAAGCACTTATCGATGAATTATCAGACTTACTCAGTAAGAAAAAATGAGACGCAACTGCGTCTCATTTTTTATGAAGGAGCCCGGATTATGTATATTGTCACTACTTGTTTGCGCCCTACAGATGATGTCTTGTCTCGAGCGCATACGCATGCCACAGAATACAAGATGAAATTTGTCGACCGACGCAAACTTTCCATTGATGAGTTGAAGAAACGTCATCAACAAGGTGTACTTATCTTTGATAAACGACGTGTCGAGTTCACACCTTTGCATAGTACAGAGCCGTTCTTTTTTCACCCATCGAGCTCCGTCTTTCGGGTGAAGCAACTGAGCCGAGGCGGAAGAGACCCACTCATTGACGCCATGCAAGCAACTCCGGGTGACCATATTCTAGATTGTACACTCGGACTCGGCTCGGACAGTATCGTCATGAGCCATGTCGTCGGTTCAAGCGGTAAAGTAATCGGGCTTGAGAGTCAGTTCATTACGGCACAACTCGTCCGAGAAGGCATGTCCGTATGGGTCGAAAAAGATGAGCAGGTCAATGAGGCGATGCGACGCATTGAGGTCGTTCACTCCAACTCTCTCGACTATTTAAAATCGTGTGCGGAAAATTCGTTTGATTGTATTTACTTTGATCCGATGTTTGAAAAGACGATTTCAGAATCGGTTCATCTGAACCCACTTCGCACAATCGCCGACACCTCCCCTCTCACGCAAGAATTGATTACCGAAGCAACACGAGTAGCTATGAAACGAATTGTCTTGAAGGCGCATTTTGAGAGCGATACCTTTGAACGGTACGGTTTCACTCACATAAAACGTAAAACGTCGAAGTTCCATTACGGATATATCGACCTAGAGTCTAAGTCTATTTAGTCAAATTGAACTAAATAGGTCTTTAGACTCCTTTTTCGTTTATTATTTTCTGAATATTGACATTAATCAGACACAAAGAGTACATTTACAACAAGCTCACACATTTTCCCATTATTTTTTAACAGGAGGTTCACACAAATGAAAAAACGTTCCATCCGTCGAACGACACTCGCGGCTCTCATGACATCTGCCATGACAGTCAGTATCGTTCCGGCAGCTGGTGCTGCACCCCTCTCGGTTGCACCATCGGTTCCGACAACGAGCGAGCTCGCTCCGTTCGACCACAACATCATCGATGAAGAGCGTCTCGCGAAAGCTCTCGAGAAACGTGGCGTCATCAAAAAAGGATTGTCCGCATCTGAACGCATGAAAGCAGTCGATGCGTATATCGCGAAAAAGCAAGGTGAAGCGAAAGATCCACATAAGCACGACGACAAAGTGAACGAGAAGGCTTCGAAAGCAAAAGAGAAGATACATACTCAATTCGAAAAGGAATCAAAACGAATTCTTGATAAAGCGAAAAAAGGGCAAGGGAATTACCGTAAAGGGAAACCGAACGGTCAAGTAAAAGTATCTCCTGCCCAGCAATCTGCATACAACGGTTCGGTACGTGAAGATAAAGTCCTCGTTCTCCTCGTCGAGTACAGCGACTTCAAACACAATAACATCATCCAAGAGCCGGGCTATATGTACAGCGATAACTTCAGTAAAGAACATTACGAAAAGTATATGTTCGGTGATCAACAATTTGAACTCTTTAACGGTGAAAAGGTCCAAACGTTCAAACAATACTATGAAGAACAATCAGGCGGAAGTTATACGGTCGATGGTGAGGTTTCGGAGTGGTTGACCGTTCCGGGAACCGCGAAAGACTATGGAGCTGACAAAGGTGATGGCGGACATGATAACGTCGGACCGGGACCTCGTCAACTCGTCAAAGATGCGTTGAATGCTGCGGTCGCATCTGGAATCGATTTGAAAGAACATGATCAATACGACCTTTACGATTTGGATGGAGACGGTGACTTCAATGAGCCGGACGGTCTCGTTGACCACTTGATGATCATCCACGCTGGGACTGGTCAAGAAGCAGGTGGCGGTGCGCTCGGTGACGATGCGGTATGGTCACATCGCTGGGTTCTTGATGGTGTTTATCCAGTAGCCAACACAGAAGCTGCAGTTCCTTACTGGGGCGGGAAAATGGCTGCATATGATTACACGATTCAACCTGAAGATGGTGCGGTCGGCGTTTTCGCACACGAGTTCGGACATGACCTCGGTCTTCCCGATGAGTACGATACGCAGTACACAGGTCAAGGCGAACCGGTACAATCATGGTCGATCATGAGTGGCGGTAGCTGGGCTGGTAAAGTGGCTGGTACGGAGCCAACAAGCTTCTCACCACAAAACAAAGAATACTTCCAAAAAATCATGGGTGGAAACTGGGCAAACATCACAGAAGTCGACCTTGAAGACATCAACTCTCAAGGGTTCGTCGCACAACTCGACCAATCTGTGACGAAATCAAACAATCCAGGCATTGTCAAAGTCAACCTTCCTGATAAGAAGATTAAAGGAATCGAACCAGCTTATGGCGATCGCTACTATTACTCGACAAAAGGTGACGACATCCATACTGAGATGGCAACACCAGCTGTGAAACTCGGTGCGGACGGAGTCCTCGCATTCGATTCATTCTATGAAGTCGAATCGGACTATGATTACTTGTACATCAAAGCCCTCAGCGGTGGTCAAGAAGTCGTTCTCGATGTATTCGGTGACGACGTCAACGGTGCAAACGAAGCGGGCTACCCTGCTGAGACGACGAACGGTGCATGGGTCAACAAATCATACGACCTCTCAAAATTCGCTGGACAAGATGTTCAAATCGTCTTTGAATACGTGACAGACGGCGGTGTCGCCATGAAAGGCTTCGCAGTCGACAACTTGTCAATTAAATCAGAATCAGCAACACTCTTCGCAGATGATGCGGAAGGCGCTGAAGCCGTGACGCTCGATGGATTCGTCTCTTCAGACGGATACGATTCAAAACCACACTATTACTACCTCGAATGGCGTAACCACGCTGGGTCGGATATGGGTCTTCTCAACGGCCGCGGCGTGAAATACAACACAGGTCTCGTCGTGTGGTACGGTGATGACTCGTACACAGACAACTGGGTCGGTGTCCACCCTGGTGAAGGGTTCCTCGGTGTCGTCGATTCACATCCTGAAGCGCTCATCGGTAACTTGAACGGTCAACAGACAGTCGCAGGTAGTACACGTTACCAAATTGCTGATGCGGCATTCAGTCTCGATAAGACGCTCGCTTGGTATATTGATTCACCGAGTCGTGGGGTGTACGATTACAAAGCACAGCCTGGCGTGAAGCAGTTCAATGATGCAAACTCTTACATCAACTCGCTCATTCCAGATGCAGGACGCAAACTTCCGCAATACGGTCTCGTCATTGACGTAGTCGGTGAAGCGAAAGACAACTCTGCAGGTGCCGTTTGGATCCGTACAAAATAATCATGAACCATCCGACCTCCAATCTTCCTTTATCGAAGATTGGAGGTCTTATTATTCTAAAAAAGCTTGAAAACGACGAATAATCTGTGTAACATAGTTGGTGTAACGCCTCTGTAGGTTAGTGGCAGACCTCAGCAATGGTAATGCTGCAGCACGAGTTCGATTCTCGTCGGAGGCATCAAGAATACCGCTCAATTGAGCGGTGTTAAGCACTTCCTGTTTATGACAGGAAGTGCTTTCTTTTTGTCCGTTCCCACTTTGTTCCCACTTTCCTAATTTTCATGTCACGAACACCGCTTTGTCGAATCGGTTTTCAATTTGTCGAACGATTGCACTTCACAGGGTATTTCCACTAGCACTTTTTTGATATACAAGAAGGTTTTATAATTTACAGTGTTTACTTAAGTGGACCCTCTCCCTCCCCCCTCACCTTGACATCATTTCCGTTCCTCTATAAACTTGAAAAGTTGAAATCATTGAATAGTTAGAGGAAGGAGCATGATTCATGCTAAACGAATGGTTATGGATTCCTTCTGCCATCCTTACACTCGGACTACTCGTCCTCAGTTACAAGTTATTCGGACGAGTCGGCTTATATGCTTGGATTGCGATGGCTTCGGTCGTTGCAAACATCCAAGTCACGCAACAGATTGTAATTGGCGGATACATTTTCACGCTCGGTAACATCGTTTACGGTTCGCTCTACTTGGCAACCGATATTTTGAACGAAAAACATGGGCGAGCGGCTGCCCGTAAAGGCGTATGGCTCGGATTTTTCATCTTGATCGTCTCAACAGTACTCATGCAATACGCACTGTTATATGAGCCGTTTGAAGAGGCACTGTTCATGCACGAAAGCTTCGAGGCACTCTTCTCGATGCTGCCATTGATCACACTCGGTAGCCTTGCTGCCTATTTGGTCTCTCAATTGTTCGATGTCTTCGTCTATTCGAAGATCCGCGCAAAAACGGGTGAGAAGAAGCTTTGGCTTCGTACGACGGGTTCGACCGTCTTATCCCAATTGATTGATACGTTCACGTTCTGCATCATCGCATTTTGGGGAATGGAATGGGACATATGGTGGAATATCTTTATCACGACATACGTGGCGAAGTTTGTGATCGCGTGGATGGCTACACCGTTCATGTATTACGCAAAACGAACAAATCCACAAGACGAAACCGAACAGAATGCCGCATAAAGAAAAGCCGTAACTTCAACGTGAAGTTACGGCTTTTCTTATGGTCGTTCAATCTGGATACGCACAGCATACGGACGGGCTTCTTCAATCGACGCCGACTCTCGACAGACGGTAATCGCTTTGAATGCATCAATCGCAACCGCCTCGATGGTATGATCGTTCGTTTCGACTTCAAGAATGGTATAAGCAGGTAAGCGCTCGAGTTTAACCCACTCCCCGTTACGTTTTTTTTCATAGATGACTGGTGTTTGAATCGAGTAACGTCGGAGTAAATCATGTACATTCATCTGATCTCCTCCCTATTCAAATCGTACACCTATTATAGAAAGCGCTTTCACATTTGTAAAGCGAGTACACTATAATTTTATACAATCTTCCACTTCATTTTAAATTCAATTTTGCCGATAAAAGAAGTAAAGAAATGGGGTGAATTGATGCGTTATCGCCGACAGGAGACGTTCCGCTATATCCTACCGAATCCCCGTACCATCCCTTATCGACTTGTATGGGAAGAAAAAGAACTCTATGATGGGGAAGGATTGCTTCTCAATGTAAGTTCTCATGGATTAAAATTGCGATCGGACTACCTCTTCCCGCTCTCTGATGATTTACAGGTCCATTTTCTTTTCGACCTCGTCCCGACGCTTCAACCGATCGAACTCATGGGACATGTCAGACACCGTGGCCAAACAGGCTCGCTGTATGATTATGGGATCATGCTTGATGTGAAGGCTGACGAAACTCAGCAACTCGTCACGATGATTAAAACGTATGCACGTGAAAATAAATGAGAACATGCGTCAGGCATCTTCTCATTTTTTCGTGTCTCCAAAAGAGGGTATACTACAACTATCAACCATTGACGAGGTGTTCGTATGACAAGAAAATTCTTATTGATTCCTTGGGGACTGGCAATTGCATTCGCCGTCATCGGTCCAAACGTCCCGTTCGACGGACGCTTTCTTCTCGATTTTGTGACTTATAATACCGAGGCGTACGAAGGCTATTCTCTATCGCTCTTTAGTATCTTAGGGGTGTTTCCCCTGGCGATGTTTCCACTTCTTTGGTCAGAAGTGAATCAGCTCAAACCGAATCCACTCATCGCCGCTGTCACCAGTTTTTTCGTTGGGGGATTTCTACTCGCTCCTTATTTGGCTTTTGCGAGACAGTCACCTTATCCGACGCCGGTCAAACCACTGCCGACCCGCATCCTCGGCGTTGTGCTTTTACTGGTGACAATCGGGTTGTTCATCGCTGCAGCCAATACCGGAAATGTTGCAGAATACTGGTCATATGTGGAGAACAATCAATTTGTTCGAACGATGACCGTTGATTTCTTTTTGTTGGCATTCATTCAAATCACGTTAATGAATCGGGACGCGAAACGCTACAAAATGAGTTTATGGCCGCTCCCTTACATCCCGTTGTTCGGTCTCATTTTTTGGCTCATGATTCGTCATCAAAAACCGTTCAACGAAGCACCTCCAAAGCGTGAACGGGCTGAAATGAAACATTGAGCACCCATTTTTCATCAAAAACGGCTATACTAGAAATTAGTTTTTAATGAAGGAGACCATCACATGCGTTATTTCCAAGTCACTTCTTACGTGACTGTCAAGAATGAAGAACTCGAATTCAATGAATATGTAAAAGTTCCAAACCAAAAAGTCGATCAGTTTTTGAAAGACACATTGGAACTAGATTTATACGATGACCAAGTGACATTGCGCGAATGTGTTGTCGAAAAAGGGAAATGGGAATGCCCAGTCGGTGATTTTGTCATCACGGAGCATATGAACGAGAAGACATTCAATCGGCTACAAAACAGCCGCTCTGTAAAGTCAACATCATAAACCAACTCAAAAAGATCCTGCTAGCTCATTGTGCTAGCAGGATCTTTTGACTGTTACACGATTTATTCGTTAGATTCTTCCTCTGGATCAGGGTCAGGATGCTGTGTCGGAGCCGGTTTTTTCGCCGGATCCGACTCGTCATCCGGTAGCGGATCCGGGTGAACCCCTGGTTGTGATTCGTCACGCTTCATCGTATCCCTCCTTCATGTTTACTCCACTTGTTTATCCTTTTTTCACATGAATGAAACGTATCAGTGTATATTCCGGTTGCCGATGACACGTCTGGAGATCGCCTTTTCAATTTCAACGATGATAAAGACGACGGCACCAAATGCCACAGGATAAATCCAATCTTCCCACGTTAATGGAGCGGTACCGAATAACGTATGCATAAACGGTACGTACGTGATGAACAATTGTAGGGCAATGAGTAAAGCTGATACGAGAAACGCAATCTTATTGTCAAAGAAATGACGGTTGAATGCTGGTGCCAACTCCGTACGACAGTTATACAAGTGGAAGAGCTGGGCCATGACGATGGCATTCAAGGTGATGGTTTGTAATTTCTCGGTCGAGTAGTCGAAATCCCCCAGCATATAGTTGATCCATAAACTACCGCCCCCGATAATAATTGAAACGAAGGTGACGCGGAAAATATAGTATCGGCTGAGTAGCGGCACATTGGCCGGACGTGGCGGTCGTTTCATCGTACTCTCTTCGAGTGGTTCGAAAGCGATTGCTAAAGAGAGAGTAATCGCGACAACCATGTTGACCCATAAAATCTGCACAGGACTGAGCGGTGCAGCCGCTCCGAGCAAGATACTCATTGCCACAAGCAACGCTTGACCTCCGTTTGTCGGAAGCAAGAAGAGAATGGTTTTCTTCAGGTTATCGTACACCCGTCGTCCTTCTCGTACGGCGTTATAGATCGTTTTGAAGTTGTCATCGACAAGAACCATCTGAGATGCTTCTTTCGCTACTTCCGTCCCTTTAATCCCCATTGCCACACCAATGTCAGCACGTTTTAAGGCAGGTGCGTCGTTCACACCATCTCCTGTCATCGATGTAATCAGACCGTTCTCTTGCAATCCTTTGACGAGACGAAGCTTGTCGTTAGGGCTGGTCCGTGCGAATACATCGTTATGAACGGAAGCCTCTTTGATTTCTTCATCTGTCATATCTGTCAATTCACGACCTTCGAGGGCGCCTTCCACTTCCATGCCCAGTTCTTTTGCAATCGCGACAGCGGTATCTTTATGATCACCCGTGATCATTTTAATTCGGATTCCAGCATCACGACACGCGGCAACCGCATCGATGGCCTCTTGTCGAGGTGGGTCGACGATTCCAAATAAGCCGAGGAAAGTCAGACCATCTTCAACATCCTCATGGTCGATTGACGCTTTTGAACTGTCGACACGTTTTAGACCAGCACCGAGAACGCGTTGACCGCGGTCGGCAATCTCTTTTCGTTTTTCATCCCAATAGTCTTGTTTAAAGTCTTCAGACGACGCCATATCAAAGAGTCGGTCCGGCGCCCCTTTGACAAAAATCATTCGCTCCCCTTTGTAATCGACGAGCGTCGCCATGTATTTATATTCAGAATCGAACGGAATCTTCGAGATAACTTTTAAACGTTCAATTGGGCGTTCAGCTTTCTCAGCGACCGTCAACAGACAAGCCTCTGTCGGATCGCCGTTGATGACCCAGTCGCCGTCTTCTTCATTCAATTGCGAATCGTTACACGTCTTCCCGACGGTTAACAGGTCAATCATGGATTCATCATCATCCAAGTCAAACGGTTGACCATTCAATTCGAGATCTCCATTCGGAGCATATCCGCTACCCGAGACTTCGATATCATGGTTCGCTGTCACGATTTGTTTGACCGTCATCTCATTCTTCGTCAACGTACCCGTCTTATCCGTACAAATGACAGATACAGCACCAAGCGTTTCGACAGATGGTAAACTTCGAACAATCGCTTTTTGTTCAGCCATATTCCGGACACCGAGTGCCAAAATGATAGAGATGACGGCAGGCAACCCTTCAGGAATCGCCGCAACGGCAAGACCGATTGTCGTCAGCATCAATTCGACCGGCTCATAATCTCGTAAAAAGTAACCGAACGCATAAATCACGACGGAGATGATTAAGATGGCGATGGAAACCGTTTGACCAAACTTTGTTGTTTGACGAATCAGAGGGGTTTTGACGGTCTGGACTTCTGAGATTGAAGCGTTGATTTGACCGAGTTCCGTACCTTCACCGATGGCCGTCACGATGGCTTTGGCACTTCCCGTTGCGACACTTGTGCCCGAGTACACCATGTTTTTTCGGTCAGCCAACACCGCGTCTTCTTTCACGACGTCCGATTTTTTCTCGACAGTCGTCGCTTCTCCGGTTAACGCCGATTCCTCAACCTTAAATTTTTCAGCTTGAACGACACGGGCATCGGCCGGCACTTTATCTCCGGCAGCAAGTACAAGGACATCCCCCACGACCAGGTCACTTGAATCAATCTCAGATTGCTTGCCGTTTCGAACGATGGTCGCCTTTGTTTCTAATAATTTTTTGATTCCTTCGAGCGCTTCTTCTGCCTTATTTTCTTGAAGGTATCCGACGACGCCGATAATCGTGACGACTAAAACGATGACGATCGTATCGATGTACTCCCCTAAGAATCCTGTGACGACGGCAGCCGCTAATAAGACGTACACGAGAACATCATTGAATTGTCTTAGAAATTTTATAATTTCAGGGGTTTTCTCTTTCTCCGGCAATACGTTTTTGCCGAATTCGTCTTGACGACTTGTGACACTTTCTGTTGTAAGACCTGATTCAAGATCAGTCTCCACATGGGTTCGCACCTCATCTACTTCGAGCGCATGCCACGGTCTGTCTTCGTTCTGCATGATTCATCCTCCTCGACCAATACTTTTTGAAAAGTCTTTCCCCTATCTGTTCCCAATCTCATGCGGCTCGACACGTGCAAACTTGTAGAATTGATGTCATTTTTCAAAGAAAACGCTTTCTTGATTTGGAATTTCTAATTGTAACCGGTATCATTGTTCAATTTTAATTTTTCTTTTGAATATGGCTTTACAGAAGTCTTTCTATGCATGAATATAGAATAAATTATGAATAAATAGAGATAGAAAGAAGGAAGAGTTTATGGTCATTATTCAAGGAATCGCACTTTTACTGCTCATCCTCGCCTTGTTCACATTATTTAGTTATAAGGCGCCTTTTGGAATGAAGGCGATGGGAGCATTGGCCGGTGCTGCAATCGCGAGTTTCCTCGTCGAAGCGTTCAACGCGTATGCAATCGGCGGATTGCTGCCACTTCCTCTTTATGAAGAAGTAGGTCAAGCGGCTGGCGCTTTGTCAGGTCCTGCCGCTGCGGCTCTTGTCGCCATCGCACTTGGAATCAACCCCGTCTATAGTTTGATGATCGGGTTGTCTGTATCGGGATTCGGAATCCTTCCTGGCTTTTTTGCAGGATATCTTTTGGCTTTGGCTGGCACTCGAATCAATCGCTATCTGCCGACCGGCGTCGATATGATTTTTTACGTCATCGTGATGGCACCGCTCGCCCGTCTCGTCGCGACAGGGGTAGACCCACTCGTGACAAACACACTTGAACAGATTGGAGCTGTCATCGAACTGGCAGCAACACAAAATCCGGTCGTCATGGGTCTCGTCTTAGGAGGGATTGTCACGGTCGTATCAACGTCGCCTCTCAGTTCGATGGCCTTGACGGCGATGCTTGGTTTGACAGGTGTACCGATGGCAATTGCCGCGCTTGCGTTGACTGCGTCCATCTCAATGAATTACTTGTTATTCCGTCAATTGAAAATCGGAACAAAGAAAGATCAGCTTTCTGTCGCCATCGAACCGTTGACGCAAGCTGACCTCATTTCCGCTAACCCAATTCCAATTTACAGTGTCAACTTTGTCGGTGGAGCCATCGCCGGGTTGATTGTCGCCATGACCGGTATGATCAACGATGCACCGGGTTCGGCAGCCGGGATTCCGGGACTTCTTGTCATGTATGGTTTCAACGATTGGCAAACAGTCACCTTCACAGCCGTTGTACTGTTCATCCTCGGAATCGGTTTTGGCTTGATCGGAAGTCGTTTGTTCAAAAATTCCCCGATTGTCCGTCATACGGAAAAAGTCGAATCGACAGAAGAAGATGCAGCCTAATCAAAAAATCGATGCACGTTCGAACAAAATGTTCGGCGGCATCGATTTTTCATTTTCACACGTGGGATTATCCTTACAATTCAAAAGCATCAATCGGTTCACAAAGAAATCATCGCACGTTCTTTTCAATTGTGAATTTGATTGTCGAAATTAGCGATTCCATACAAATCCATGTCAATTTACTGAAATGACTCTACCCGCATCACTAGATTGACGAGCAAGTTCAATCAAGTAGGTTGTCAATGTTGCATCTTTTAATGAAACGACGGGTTTCCGTACCTCATAACTATAAGCTAACTGTTGATAATACGCCAAATAGCTACCTTTCTCGATTTGAATGGACGAAACCTCTTCTTTGGATAATACACCAGTCTCTATAAGATCACTTTCTAACTTCCCTTGCTTCAGAGCCTCTTCTTGAGGATCAAGTCCATATTTCAAGAAACTTCCTTGCGTGCCGTGCACTTCAAACCGAGGTGTTTCTCCAGCGATGAACGGGTTCGAACGAAGGTATATTCGCTTTTCACCATAATAGAATGTCAGATGGAACCCATCATCGGATTGTCCGCCATCTCGTTGAATCATCACATCTGCTTGAATACGATCTGGCTTTCCAAACAAGGCGAGAGTCTGATCAATCAGATGACTTCCTAAGTCGAATAAAATACCTGAACCTGGTCCTGCATTTTCACGCCACCGATCACGTACATTCGGACGGAAACGATCAAATCGAGATTCAACCACCTTCCAGTCCCCTAACTCGTTCGAGTCAAGTAACGACTTAACCGTCAAGAAGTCTCCGTCATAACGACGGTTTTGATAAACGTTGACGACGCCTTTCGATTTCGCTTCAAGTTCAATCAACTCATATCCTTCTTTCGTTGTCAGGAATGCTGGTTTTTCAACGAGCACATCTTTTCCTGCCTCAAGACATGCGACAATCATCTCTTTATGTAAATGCGATGGTGTCGTGATGACATATAGAGAAGCATCCGATTGAAGCGCTTCCTCTAATGTCGCATATACCGTGGCACCAGGTAATTCAGCTTGCACTTCTTCCGGGCGCGAAGACACGACGCCACTCACTTCAAATGAGTCAATGGCCTTTAAGAACGGCAAATGGAACGTGTTCGCCGAGAATCCGAATCCTACCAACATGGTTTTAATCATATAAAACCCTCCTTTTCGCTTTTGTTATTATATCAAAAAAAGGGTCTAATGACCCTTATGCACTCATGCTCTCATCTAATCTGTACTCGAACGTATTGTAACCGTTTCGTGAATCGACAAAGACGAAACCGAAACGTGGATAGTAATCATTTAGAAATTCATTGTCAGCGACACAATCAAGACGAATTGGTTCATCTTCATCGGCTTCCTCTAAGACATGCTCCATGAGTTGCTGTCCGACGCCTTGCCCTTTTAGTTTTTCGCTGACGACGATTCGATGGATATATTGTCCTCGCTCACTGTCGTCCCATAAGTTATCATCCCACTCATCTGGAGGTAACAATGCGATTGAAGCTAAAATTTGTTGGTCATCTTCAAAGACATATACACTGCCTTCTACAATGTCAGTGCGCACACGCTTTACGAGGTCCTGTTCCAAATATTCGGTCCATTGGTCGCTTCCTTGTTCATTTAGCGCTACGGCTCGTTGTTCGATTAGGTTCGCGATGTGTTTAGCATCGCGCTTCGTCGCGAGTCGAATCATAACGTCCTCCTTTAGTTATACAGTATTTGAAATACAAATATAACGGAGAACCGCATGCCTTTCAACCATCCTGCTCACTCATGAAAATCAAGCGGAGTGACGTCTCCATCGTTCAATTGATAGCTATACGTCAACGTCGCATTCAAGCTATGCGATACAGAGCAATAACGTTCAACTGACAATTCGATGGCCCGCCGAACTCGTTCTTCCGATAACTCGCCTTTCAGGATATACAAGATGTGAATGGCTGTAAAGCGTTTCGGGTGATCGGTCGCCCGCACCCCATCGATTTTCATTTCGAATGCTTCGATTGGCTGTCGCATCTTATGCAGAATCGATACGATATCGATTCCTGTGCAAGATGCGGTCGCGTGAAGCAACATTTCTGTCGGACGAGGTCCTGTATCGAGCCCACCGACATCATCCGCCGCATCAAGGATCACCGTGTGCCCTGATGGCGTATGTGTTTCAAACGCCATCCCTTTCTTCCATACGACTTCCATGTTCATCATCTTTTCCCCCTATTTCATTTGATAGCATCCTATTCCCTCATTTGATGTATGATTAAGCTATGAATCGATTATAAAGGGGTGTATGTCGTTGGATTGGTCTATGATTTTCAGTTGGGGACTCTATATCGTCCTCGGGTTAAATATGTTATTCGCACTCGCCGTCATCTTCGCCGAAAGACGTGACGTTGGCGCGACTTGGGCCTGGCTGCTCGTCCTGTTTTTCTTACCAGTGCTCGGCTTTATCGTTTATCTCTTCCTAGGTAGACAACTTAAAAAGGATAACTTCTATAATTTAAGTGTGGAAGAACGTTCCTTCCATTCGCTTCAAGTCGAAGCGCAACTTGAACAGATTCACACGCGCCAAACTCAGCTCGCACAGCCGCTGTTTGAAAAGTATGACCAACTGCTTCAAATGAACTTACGATCGTCTAAATCGTTGATCAGTGTACATAACCGTTCCCTCATCTTGCACGACGGCGAACAAAAGTTCAAAGCGCTGATGGATGACATTCGCTCGGCCGAAACGGAAATCAATATTCAATATTACATCATCCAGCGTGATGCTCTCGGTCAGGCACTGTTGAAAGAGTTGATCGAGCGTGCGAAAGCCGGTGTCAAAGTTCGACTCCTCTACGATGCGGTCGGCTCACGTAGTCTTCGGAACTCGGACTTTAAAGAGTTGATTGCGAACGATGGCGAGGTGCGTGTCTTCTTCCCACCGACACTCGGAATCATCAACTTCAAGTTGAACAACCGAAATCACCGAAAGGTCGTCATCATCGATGGGAAAATCGGCTATGTCGGTGGATTCAATGTCGGTACCGAGTATTTAGGTTTAGTCGAAAAATTTGGCTATTGGCGTGACACGCACCTGCGTGTCGAAGGAGATGTCGTTTACAATTTACAACACCGATTCATATTGGACTGGAATTATTCTGGTCACCGTAAACATGATCCTGAAAATGCCTTCTGCTTTGCGCGACATGACATTAAAGAAAATTCTCCGATGCAAATCGTCACGAGTGGACCAAACTCGGATACGGAACATTTGAAGAATATGATGATCAAGATGATCATGTCCGCCAAACGACGGGTCGTCATTCAAACGCCATACTTCATTCCAGACACAAGCTTTATGGACGCTTGCAAAATGGCACTCCATTCTGGCGTTCAGATGGATATCATGATCCCTGGAAAACCGGACCATCCATTCGTCATGTGGGCGTCCCTCTCGTTCCTTGGGGAACTCCTCGACTACGGGGCAAACGTCTATCTGTATGATGAAGGGTTTCTCCACGCGAAGACGCTCGTCGTCGATGATGAGATTGCGACTGTCGGGACGACAAATTTGGACGCCCGAAGCTTCCGTCTCAATTTTGAAGTGAACGCACTCATCTATGATGAGCGGGTCGCCCTCGAACTCGTTTCGTTATTTGAGACCGATACGGCGGTCAGTCGCACTTATACAGTGGAAGATTATGAATCCCGTAAATGGACGGTACGCGCCCGTGAAGGCCTGTCACGCCTTCTTAGTCCGATCCTATAAAAAAACATGAGGCAGAGCGCTCCGCTCTGCCTCATTGTCGTTTACAGTTTGAACCGCGAGACGAGGTCTTGTAACTCCTCGGCCATGGTCGCGAGTGCTTTTGCTGACTGTGATACTTCTTCAATCGATCTCAATTGATCATCGGTCGTCGCCGCCACTTTCTTCGAGACGCTCGAATTCTCATCGGCGATGTCGGCGATTTGTGATGCCGTCGCTGCCACTTCCTGAACGTTCGCCGCAATCTCCTCGACGGTTGCGGTCACGTCTTCAATCCGTGGTGTCATCGCCACTGTCCGCTCCTTGATTTTCTCGAATCGGTCTGCTGTCATCTCAGATGACGCCAACCCGGCTTTCGTATGAGTAGATACTTCCTGCATCAACTGTACAGACTGTTCCGTCTCATGCTTGATTCGATCAATCAACGCCGCAATTTGTTTCGTCGACTGCTGTGACTGTTCTGCGAGTTTACGCACCTCGCTCGCAACGACCGCGAATCCTTTGCCGTTCTCACCCGCACGTGCCGCTTCAATGGCAGCGTTCAAGGCTAACAGGTTCGTCTGTTCAGCGATTCCATTGATGACCGTGACGATTTCTCCAATTTCGTTTGAGCGATGTGCCAATGAGTGAATGACACCCTCGAATGTCACGACAGACGCATCGATTGCCTGCATCTGCTTCACATTCTCCTTCACGGTCGTCGAACCGTCTTCCGCCTCATTCGAGGTTTCGCGTGAAAGTTCAGACACGTCCATTGAACTCTCTGAGATTCGCATGATGCCCGATGTGATCGCTTGGAGCGATGTCGCATTGTCGTCAAGTTGTCGCTTCGAGCCATCGGCACTGACTGCCATTTGATCAACTGCACGGGCAATCTGTTCTGATGAGGCGGTATTGTGTGCCGAGTTGGCCATCAATTCTTGAGACGAGGCGGCAACTTGACTGATTGAATCATCTAGACGGAGTAACACTAGGCGAAGTGAATCGCTCATTTCATTAAAACTCTCTGAGACAAGCCCGATTTCGTCGTTCGATAAGACGGTAATCGGCTCTGTCAAATCTCCTGATTTGATTCGTTCTGCTCCTTCTGTCAATAAACGCAACGGACGCAAGATTGAACGGAGAACGAAGTAGAGAAGAATGGCTGCAATCCCGAACATTCCGATGATGACGAATCCAGTCGTCCAAAGAATGCCGACCGTCTCGTCTTGAATCTCACCGTCATATAACGTACCGGCAATCTTCCATCCGGTGATTGGGTTCGTCACGAATGCTTTCTCCACACCTTCCCCATTCTCCGATACAGACAGAGTCCCTTCTTCCTTGGCAAAGAGCGAATCTGTCCAAGATTCATCAATCTTTTCACCGACAGCCGTCGACGGATGAATGACGACTTGTTCTGCCTGGTCGAAGATGGCAACGTATCCTTCTTTCCCGATTTGAATGGTGGATGCCACTTCAGCGATATCGTTCACATCGACGTCAACGGCGACCACACCACTACCGTCTGAAGTCTTCTTCGAAACCGTGATCATCATTTTTTGAGAGGCGGCATCGACGTACGGATTCGTGATGGCAACATCTTGTCCACTTGCTTCAGCCGCTTCATACCATGGACGAGTGCGTGGGTCATATCCTTCTGGCAATTCCTGCTCAGGATAGATCGTCATCGCACCTTCTGCTGAAGCGAAGTAGATGTTCGTCACTTTTGGATGTGTCTCTAAATACTCAGTAAACTTCTCTGCTAACGCTTGATTCGCTTCTCCCTCTTCATAAATGGAACTATCAATCCGATTCGCAAAAAACGAGATGTCCGTTTGAATCGGTTCGATGAGGTTCGTGACCTCATTGTTCATCCGGTCTACCCCCGAATTGGCGGACTGGATCATTTGAGACTCGATTTTACCTTTCGCCTGCGAATAGGCGACGATTCCAATCAATGTGGCTGGAATAATCAATAATAGAACGGATAAGACAATCAATTTTTGCTTGATACTAATCGTGCGCTTCTGTTTCATAAAACATCTCCTAACCCGAATAAAATGTTCAAGCGAGTTCGATGAGTCGAATCCCCCTTGGGTTATTCATCATATCGGTCAAAAGTCATTAAATCTGAAGAATTGATTGAATTATTCGAAAATTATTTTTCGCAAACTGAAATGGAGTTTCACCGTTGTGTTCGATTGAACAAATCATACTATTCGTATTTAGTTATAATTTGAGTTACCATATCGGAAAAGGGGGTCAAATGATGAATTCATTATTGGAAGAAATCAAATCCTATAAAGATCAGTTCAAACAAAATGCACCTGCCGAGAAGCAACGATTGATGGCTCAGGCGACACAAGAATTGAGAGACTCCGGAATTGCGTCAGGGTTAACAGTCGGGGATCAAGCGCCGATGTTTGAATTGCCTCATGCGGATGGGACAGCAGTCGATTTGAAATCACTGCTTGAAAATGGACCTGTCATCGTCACATTTTACCGTGGTGGATGGTGTCCATATTGTAACCTCGAACTCCGCGCTTACCAGCGCGAATTGGCAATGATTCAAGAAAAAGGAGCGACTCTTGTCGCCATCAGTCCTGAGACGCCGGATTATTCCCTTTCGACGAAAGAGAAGAACGAACTTGATTTTTATGTATTGAGTGATGTTGATAATATTGTCGCACGTCAATTCGACCTCGTCTTTGACATGCCCGATTACTTGATTGACATTTACAAGGCATCTGGACTAAATGTCGATGCACATAACGGGAACGAGGATTGGCAGTTGCCGAAACCGGCCACGTTCATCATCCAATCCGATGGAACGATTTCGTTCAGTGATGTGCCTGCTGACTATACAGAACGTGTCGACCCGAAAACGGTTATTGAAAAATTGTAAATAAAAGGAGATGACGCGCGTCATCTCCTTTTCTATTCACTTCACTTATTTCGTTTATTGTCTTACAAACTCCTCGTGTAACATCGCGTACACCATGCTATCGGTCCATTCATTCTTATTCCAATAGTCTCTCAAGAAATGAGCTTCTTTTCTCATTCCAACCCGTTCACATAATTTCTGAGAAGCTACATTTCTGGCGTCGAGATTGGCTTGTACCCGATGTAGATTGAGCTTTGTGAACAACTCCCCTAGCAATCCGTTAACTGCCTCCGTCGCATATCCTTTTCCTGAGTGTGAATCAGAAAAACAATACCCGATCTCTACCGTATTTTTCATACCCGTGTACCAAACCGTGAGATCCCCAATTACTTCATCTTGATGTACGACTGCTAAATTCAACGTACTAGTCTCGGTAAGAGTAGAATTCGTTAGTTTTTTAGCAAATACTTCATTCCTGTTTTCAGACGTCCATGGCTCATGCAAAAGATATCTGCATATTTCTGGTTTTCTATACATTTTGAATGTAGCTTCCAAATCTTTCTCCATAAATGGTCTGATTTCTAAACGCTCAGTGGTAAATTTCACGTCGACTCCTCCCATACAGATAATAGTAATCACAATATGAAACTCTCCACCGGTTCACGACCTATGTGGAAGTGATAAATCGCTCAACTCGCTTGAGAAGTGTTTCAAGTAGCCGAAGTGACTGGTATGTGTTACTTGTGTACTCGAGACTATGATTCATCTGCTCAACAATCTCGAGTTCAGTCAATGCTAGTTGTTCGAAATGCTGGATTCGTTCTAGTACATAATGTTGGTCCGCCGTGCCCATGAGAATGAGCTGTTTTCCTTTATGAGACTGAATCGCTTCGTATATGTCGTCTTGTTTCAACAAAGGTGTCAACCAAACGAGTTTGGCATCATGAAACACGTTTCGTGTAAGTTCGCTTGCCATCGCAACCGTACCGAGCGATTTTCCGACGATGATGTATTGTTGAACGGAGTCAGTATGTAGGATTTGATCGATGACGAGTCGAACATCATCAACAATCGCCTTATTTACATCGACTGAATCGTAACGTTCATCCCGATAGTTATAGTTGACTTCGAGAACGCTCAACCCATTCTCTATGCACAATCCAGTCGTATAGCGAAACATTGGAGAATCATTTGTATATCCGTATCCGGGCAATAAAATCACGAGTGTGTCGGATGACGAATCAGGCTGCAGGTACGAATACGGGACGGGTATTCCGTTTTTCCCAATGACGTGACCATCTGTTACTTCATACATGCTGTCTCCTCAATTCTGCAAGAGCTGCGTTTCATGGTGATGAATCATCGTTCCAATGCTCTCTCCTTGGAGAATCCGATGAATGGCGTTCCGCTCCTTGAAGTCGAACAAGTGAATCGGCAAACCGTGATCTCTCGCGAGAAGCAATGCCGATTGATCCATCACTTTCAAATCATTCGAAATGACATCGTTATAGTGAAGGGTTTCAAATTGACGAGCGACCGAATTCAAACGAGGATCGCGGTCATATACGCCGGAGACACCGTTCTTTGCCACGAACAAGGCATCACATCCCACTTCGATGGCACGTTGAACAGCCGGATAGTCTGAAGAAACGAACGGTTGACCGTTACCGCCTGCAAAAATGACGATATATCCTTTTTCAAATGATTGATGGCTCGAAGTTGAATGTACGGCTCGGCTACGCTCGGCATTGGAATCGATGTCATGACACGCACTTCTCGAGTCGTATCTCGTTTCAAGATTCCACGTAGCATCAATGAATTCATGACCGTCCCGAGCGTCCCGATACTGTCAGCCTCCACTCGATTGATCCCCCACGCTTCTGCTTGATTTCCGCGAAAAAGATTTCCCCCGCCGACCATGACACATACTTCAACCCCGCTTTTTGCGAGTGACAATATTTCTTCAGCTATTAGGCTGAGACTCGTTTCGTCAAAATTATCCGTTCCATCACCGGCTAGAGCGGCTCCACTTAACTTGATACAAATTTTTCGATGCTTCAATGTCTCCCAACCCTTCATTTGGAATTTTTTGTTCAATTCAGTATAGAAGAGATTGTTTGATTGAACAACAGTATTCCATTTTGATTCAATGGGACATTTTTTCGTATTCTTTGTAAGTCTCCTCAAACATATAAAGTCCACCGATCTCTTCATCGATAAACGTATACAAAGACATTTCAAAGTCTAAAGGTTGTCTTTCGGTGAAACACTCTTTTACTCTAAGTAACCCTTCTCTTATATACAGCTTTCCCTTTTCGGTATTCTCGTTTGAGATATAGTACCGTCCAAGATCAAGGTGGTAATGAGGGAATTCTGGGTACTCTGCAATCGCCTTTAACAGATACGCTTCATACTGATCTGGACGTTCATAACCATGTAGATTGGCCATCGAATAGTAGAGGATCCCTTTTGATTTAGCATCCATTTCACTCAGTATCGACTCGATCTCTTCAATCTGTGTTTCGTTATATACTGGATAGACGAAAGTTGAGTCAAGATATACGGCGAGAGCGAAGAAAATCGAATACTCCGGAAACATATCAAATGCTTCGAATAAGTGTTTGGAGGCACTCTCATAGTCTTCTTCCGGCGTATTCATTTCAGCACTAATGAGAGTCGTCCAGGCGATGAATTCGTCTGGGTACTTTTGGACTAATTCTCTAGCGGCACGGATTGCAAGGAACAACTTCTTTGGCGATTGTGCCATAGTTTGTATTTTTTGAATTTCTTGATCAATATCTATCACTTTTTCTGCCCCTTAAAAGAATTATTATCTATTAATCATTTAATCATTTTGAAAGGATGATTTGAATACCGTTCGGATCAGTTGAACTAATCGCACAATCACCCATCAGGTTTACATGCGTTAACTGTGTACGATTCGATTCAGTTACAACGATTTGCGAGACAGGACAATTAAATAATTGTTTCAATACCTCTTCAAGACCTTCCGTTTTTGTTTCAATATTCAATCGATGAATACGATTCTCGTAAAGTGATTGTACAGCATCGAAATGGTCCTGAAGTTCGATTCGAAATCCGTATGGTGTATGGATGAACGTTCTTCGTTCATTTGACTGAACCGTCAATCCTATTTCCTCTGCTCGTTCTAACACATCCACTTTTTCCTCTTCAGATACTAAAAAACCAATATGATCAAACATCACTTTCTTTCCGTAACCGAATGTGATATTCGTCGCTCCCTGCTTCATTTCTATGATTCTAAACTGAATAGATTGGTCCCTAAAGTCGTCCCAATCGAGAGGTGGGGCAAAAGATTCGAATTCTCCATCTTTCTTTCCGATTCGTTGGGACACTTGAAATCCTAGACTCGCATAAAATTTCTCCGTTTCTTCGACATGTGGTGTCCATAGATGATAATGGAATAGCATATTCTCTCTCCTTTATTGAATCAATTATGTACATTCTTTATTTTTTTAACCACTCTTCGTACGGAATCACATTAGCAGTTTCATCTGCGTTTGTTCCTATCAACGTGATGAGTTCAAGCGAATTTCCGTCCGGGTCTTCAAAGTAGATGGCCGCATGCTCGTACGGGGCATTCGGAAGGACGAGTGGTTGCTGTTCAGGTGTCATCTTGAACGCAGTACGAATTTCAATTCCCTGATCCTCAAGCCATGCTTTAATCGCATCCAAATCCTGCTCCTCGATTCGAAAAGCGATGTGTCGGATTGATGGATGATACGGTAAATCGACTCGATCAGATTTCCATAACCCAATCCAGCTCTCCCCTTTCCTAATCCACAGGAAAGCCAATTTCTCATTTTGGAATGCCAACTCTAATCCTAATTTCTCATAAAATCGAATTGATTCAGTTAAATCACTCACCGGCAAGTGCGCCTCGTATATTCCTTTAATCATTCACCGTATCCTCGTTTCTACATTTATTTTCATCCATATTTGTCCTTACTAGACATAGATTTATTGACAATTTTCCATTGTAAAATTATTATAGATAATTCCATTATAGAACTAGAGAGGATGGAACGGTGAAAATATCCCGTGGGAAATTACGTTGTTGGCTGCAAAGCTGAATCAATCTTGAATAAAAAATCGGTTATAGCCCATAAATTAGGAACAAAAAAAGACCGTAGATCATTCTACAGTCTCAAAGCTTAGGCTCCCATGATGGAGTCATGACGGGTCGTTTCCCATCCATACGCCACTTCTCGAAGCATCAATTCACCAAACTCTCGATCTTTCTGGTCGATGACCTGCCCTTGTTTTCGCTCATAAAATGTACGGAACGGATTCATCTCAAGTGCCCAGATCAAGAGCCCTGCCTCACACATCGATTGCACGGCATGTTCAAGGAGAGCGGACCCGATTCCGTTCCCTTGATGGTTCTCTAAAATATAAATGGCATATACTTCATTCGTGTGGTCTGGGTACTCTCCTGTCCGTTCTTCTCCGTATAGGATGAAGCCCACAATCTCGTCCTCGACAATCGCCACAAAGCCGGCTACTTCTTGCCGACGAAGGGCGGTCCGCAAACGTTCTGCCCATTCGATGGAACCGGACGAAACTTTCAATAAATACTCAGTCGGCACGATTCCCCGATAGGTCGTACGCCATCCGTTCACACGCACTCTCGCAATCCCATACACATCATCTGGTTTGGCGACCCGAATGTCCAATGTGACCCCCTCCTCACCCGAAGCTTTACAAATAGTTTACCACAAATCCCCAACTTACAATCCGAGATTATGTGAAAATTGAACGGACATCCACAACAAAAAAGACGTCACCTTTAGATAAAGGAAACGTCTTTTCTCACGTTATGCAACTTCTTTAGAT
This sequence comes from Exiguobacterium profundum, assembly GCF_042652865.1. Lineage (GTDB taxonomy): Bacteria > Bacillota > Bacilli > Exiguobacteriales > Exiguobacteriaceae > Exiguobacterium > Exiguobacterium profundum. The sequence goes on along the minus strand of NZ_JBHSHG010000001.1, from coordinate 680,970 downwards.
TGGACTGGTGTAGATGTTGTTAACGGTTTTTTCAAGAACGAGAGGAGCAATGCTCCGACCACAGCACCTGCCAAGATGGCGAGTGCATAGAGGCCCATACTTACCGCGACGTTTCCAGCTCCTTCAAGAAGTGGGAAGACGAAGATTCCTCCGTGTGGCGCAGGTAATTGAATCGTGAAGAATGCGGATAAACCGCCTGCGATGGCAGAACCGAGAATCGCTGATGGAAGAACGCGAATCGGGTCCGCAGCTGCGAATGGGATTGCCGCTTCCGTGATGAACGAAGCTCCCATAATATATGCTGTTTTTCCTGCTTCGCGCTCTTGTTTCGAGAACTTTTGACGAGCGAAGACAGTTGATGCGAGTGCGACGAGGAGTGGTGGTACCATCCCTCCAGCCATGACGGCTGCCATGACTTCTTGGTTACCCGCTGTGAGTGCTGCCGTTCCGAAGACGTATGCTGTCTTGTTGATCGGACCACCCATATCGACTGCCATCATCCCACCGACGATGACTCCTAAAAGGATAGCGTTTGCGCCGCTCATACTGTTCAACGTATCCATCAACCATGTCATAAATGCAGCAATCGGTTCATTGACGACGAGCAACATGACCATACCTGAGATAAATGATCCAAGTAAAGGATATAAGAGGACCGGTTTGATTCCTTCAAGTGAAGCTGGCAACTTCGCAAGTGTCTTTTTCAAGAAGAGGACGACATAACCTGCCAAGAAACCAGCGATGAGACCACCGAGGAATCCGGCGTTCCCTTGACTTGCAAGTACCCCTGCCACGAGACCTGGTGCGAGACCTGGGCGATCGGCAATCGACATCGCGATGAAACCGGCGAGAATCGGAACGAGGAAGCCGAATGCAGCTCCACCGATCGTCATCAACTGTGCTGCAAATTCATTGTAAGAAGGGTCATCCGGGTTAGCAGAGTTGATGCCCCAGAAGAAGCTGATGGCAATCAAGAGACCACCTGCGACAACGAGTGGAAGCATCGCAGATACCCCGCTCATCAAGTGTTTGTACACGCCTGTACGTTGCTCTTTCGAAGCGCCACCTGATGTTTTCGAAGCCTCATATACCGGCGCATCTTGTTTCACCGCACGATTGATGAGTTCTTCAGGTTTCCGAATCCCTTGTGCGACCGGAACTTCGATGACTCGTTTACCAGCGAAACGATCCATTTCAACAGCCTTGTCCGCTGCGACGATGATCGCTGTTGCCCGGTCGATATCCGCACGTGTCAATTCATTTTTTACGCCAGTCGATCCGTTCGTTTCGACTTTAATATCGACGCCCATCGCTTCCGCTTTTTGTTTCAAGCTGTCTGCCGCCATATACGTATGGGCGATGCCTGTCGGGCAAGCCGTGACCGCCAAAATGAACGGTGTATCTTCATTCGTCGGTTTGACGACTTCTGGCTTCGCTTCTGCCAATTCTTTTTCTTCGATGGCACGGATGACATCGCTTTCAGAAGTTGCTGCATAGAGACGTTCTTGGAATGCAGGGTCCATCAAGTAAACTGAAAGTTTAGAAAGTGTTTCAAGGTGTTCATTATTCGCATTTTCTCCTGCCGCAATCATGAAGAAGAGGCGACTCGGTTGTCCATCTAACGCTTCGTAGTCGACACCTTCCGAGCGACCGAACGCGATTGCTGGCGTTTGGACCGCACTCGTCTTCGCGTGAGGGATGGCAATCCCTTCTCCAAGGCCAGTCGTGCTCTCGCTTTCACGTTGTAGAATCGCATCGCGATAACCGTTGCGGTCCGATAGCTTACCAGCGCGATCGAGGACATCGACAAGTTCTTCGATGACCTCACGCTTAGAATTCGCGCTTAGATTCAATTGAATCGTGTCGCGTTGGAGCAAGTCCGTGATTTTCATGTTGTTTCCTCCATTCGTTTCAGTGGTGTGAGTTGTACTTGATCGATCAAGCGATCAATCTCTTGCTTTGAACATAAGCCGAACGTATAAGCAGATGCGCTTCCTGTCGTGACCGCGTATCGAAATGCTTCTTGTTCACCTTTTTCTTTCACATTCGCAACAAATCCGGCGACGAGTGAGTCTCCTGCACCAACCGAGTTCACGAGTTTCCCGACCGGTGTGTTCGCTATGACGGCTCCGTCCTTGTTAACGAGTAGCGCCCCGTCTCCCGCAAAGGAGATGATAACGTTTTTCGCCCCGCGTTTGACGAGCTGTTCGGCATAAGGTAGAGCTTCTTCAAACGTTTCAATCTCGGTATCAAACAATTCACCTAATTCATGGTGATTCGGTTTGATCATGAGTGGTTCAAGCGTGAGCACTTCGAGCATGGCGTCTTTCGTTGTATCGACGACAAATTCGGCACCTTTTTCGCGAATCGATTCGGCAATGGTCCGATATAGCGAGTCTGGTAGGTTGCTCGGGATACTACCCGCGAGGACGACGATATCACCTTCTTGAACTTGGTCGAACTTGGCCTTCAACTGTTCGAGCTCACCATCCGTGATATTCGGTCCGCTCGCATTCAATTCTGTTTCCTCTTTCGCTCGAATCTTGACGTTGATCCGGGTGTTCCCGTTCACCTCTACGAAATCGGTGTGTACACCGTGATCGACGAGTGACTTTTTAATGAAGTCACCGGTCGTCCCACCGATGAAACCAAGTGCCTTCGTTTCTTGTGCATATTCCCGAAGAACGATGGAGACGTTGATTCCTTTACCGCCTGCGCGCTCCGTCGTCTCTTCGATTCGGTTCACTTCTCCTAGATGTACTTCAGGTAATGTTACGTAGTAATCAATAGAAGGGTTGAGTGTTAACGTGTAAATCATTTCGCATTCACCACCTTTGTGATTGTTTGGATGGAACTCATTGACTCACTGCTTGATGTGATCAACTGTGCGGCATCTAACGTCGCGACTCGGCTGAACGTTCGTTTCCCGATCTTCGATGCGTCCGCGAGTACGAACGAGGTTTGTGCCAATTCGATTGCCGTTTTTTTGACAAGCGCTTCTTCTGGGTCCGGGGTCGTGTAACCCGCTTCAAGGTCGATTCCATTCATTCCGAGAAAGGCGAGGTCGACACGATAATTCATCATGCTCTCGCGTGCGTTATACCCAACCAATGCCTGGGTGGAACGCTTTAATTCTCCGCCAATCACAAACGTCTTAATATCAAGATCAAATAATTCATTCGCAATCGGTAGACTGTTTGTGACGACGACAATCTTTTTCCCTTCTAAAAACGGAACCATCGCCTGAGTGGTTGTACCGGCATCTAAATAAATCGACATCCCGTCTTCGATGAACGTTGCTGCCTTCCGTGCAATCGCAACTTTTTCATCTACGAACCGGTCTCGCTTTTCTTCAAATGTCGGTTCCTCATCTGGAGTCGCAATGAGCGTTGCGCCTCCGTGAACCCTTGCCAGATACCCTTCCGCTTCGAGGTCCGTCAAATCTCGACGAATCGTCGACTCGGATGAATCCGTCAAATCAACCAATTCTTTTAATTTGACGACCTTCTGTTCAGATAAGCGTTGCAAAATCAACTGATGTCGTTGTTTCGTTAACATCTTGTTCCCTCCATACGTCTAATATAAAGCGTTTTCATTATAAAAACAACTAAAATCATTCAAAAACATTCAGTTTCATTCAATTTGTCACAATTATAACATAAAAAACGGTCAATATATGACCGTTTTTCGAGTTTATGACTGTTTTTTTAACCATTCATCCAATTCTTGAACGAGTTTTGGATGAATCGGCGCATCGATTGCTTCTCGATACTCTTTGTGCAGCATGAGAAGCGAATGGGGTGACTCCCGTGTCACGAGCAGATGATTCATATCATCAATGATCGATGAGGTGACCTCCCCTTTTGTTTGAATCATATGGACGTGCTCTGGTGGGACTTGCACATCACGCCCCCCGGTAATCGCAAGAACCGGGACGGTCACATGCTCCAATCGCTCTCGGACGTCATAGGATGCATGTTCTCGAATCCATTTCGCATTTACGACTTGACCTCGATATTTGAAAGACGAGACGTTCGTCCGTAAAGAACGCTCTAACAAATCGTCCTGTCGCTGCCTAACTTTTTTGGCAACGCCCGTCAACCGGTAGAAGAGACCTTTTATCCCTTTCACATGTTCGATGTCTTTAGCGAGTGCATCTGCTTGGTATAAGAACATCTGCTTGGACGATTCATGGAAACCGGAAAGTAAGATGAGCCCATCAGCCTTCGTCTCAAGTTGAACGGCAGGAGCAAGAACGGCCCCTTCACTATGACCAAGTAGATATAAGCGATTCACATCGGCCAGTTGTCGAATGGTGCGCACGACAAGAATCGCATCGTTAATCAAATCATGTAAACCGACTTTATTGAAGTCCCCATCGGACTTGCCAATCCCTTGTTTGTCATATCGGAACACGTTGTATCCGCGGTCGTACAACGCTTCTGCCAACTTGGCATACGTATTAAAACCGACACCACCCATATTGCCGTCACGGTCACTCGGCCCACTTCCGCTCAACATGACGATTGTCGCCCGGGGCTCCTCATGGGAAAGAAATGTTCCTGCAATCGTTCCGTATGCTGTCGTAATCGTCATCTCTTGTTTCATCGTATCGCCTCCATTACTATCATACCCGAAACTGTCATCCAAAAAAATACGTCGCCGTCAAATGAGACGGCGACATCTATGTGGTCAGTGAGTTAGCCAATCGTGTAACCAATCAACCGCATCCGTCAACCCACTTTCCGACAGGCGTTCAAACGTATCCTTCTCGGTGAACACATGCCAACTTCCTTCTAATGAGTCACTCAACATCAGATAAGGAATTCCTGCTTCATCGTAAGCGTCACCCGGTGAACTTGCCAACGAGCGCACTTCTAAATCAGAGAATGGCGCCTGTTCTAGTAATGGGTAGGATTTCATTCCTTTGGTCCGAACGTATAACGGACCGTCACCAGTCCCAAGAATATCGAGCATGACGACCGTTTCCACTTTTGCTTTTTGTCCCGTTAGCCTTTCAAGGAAATCGTCACTCGCTTCTCTGGAGTCACCGTTTCCATTCAAAAAGACATATCGAATCGTATAGTACGGTGTCTCGTTGTCCATCATCTGTATGAGGTGATATAAGACCGAAGACGGACCGACGGAAGACAAATAATGGGCCCCGTGCCAGGAAGAATCGAGTCGTGACATGAGAACAATCTCTTGATCCGTCTTGCCTTTTTGGACAAATTCGACATACGGAATTTCTTCGTTATAGGGCTTGACTTGAATCGTTTCCCCGTCCTTCAGTTGTTCAGCCGTATCCAAGTCTACCCCTGTACCATTTAATGGCATATAAGATGACGTGAAAACGAAACCCGTCTCATATGGGTCGTCTTCAAAAGGGGTGATCAGGTATCCTGCAGCTCCCTTAGATGCGAGCTCTGACAAGTACGCGTTCGCTTCCTGGTCATTCAAAACCTCACCTGCGTAATCGACGGTATACGCATCTTCGATGTTGTCATGTGAAAATTTTGTCGTCGGTAAGACAATCACTTTCTCTTTCACGTCCGGAATATCTTGTCCCCACGTCATATGTAAAATCGTACCTTTGAACGGTTGATCAAACGTCATCGATGAAAACCCCTCATACGTTTTATCCCCCATTTCAATCTCAGTCCAGCCGGTTATCCGTTCTGTGTAAAGGAGGTTTCGGTCCATGTCGATGGGTAATTCGGTTCCGAATGATTCAAAAAAGTCGGCACTCTCCCAACTATCCGCATTTCGATCGACTGATGAAATATATTCAGCGGTCTCGAGCGGCGTCGGATGGATTGGATTGAAGAAAAGAAAAACTGTCGCGATTGAACGCAACAAACTAATCAATATGAACATTACACGATCCCCATTCATCAATAAATTACTATACATACCATTTTTTATTATATACAGCTATTTATCGTCTGACTATTCAATTTTTTATCAATTTAAATATAATTTTAGAATCCGAATATCATATTCCGATCACAAGAAAAGCCCGTTCGAGTTGAACGGGCCCACTTGTAAATGTTGATCCTTATACGCCTTCGTATGCTGCGTACATGATTTCTTTTAATTCTTCAACGAGCGGCATTTTCGGGTTCGCCGTCGTACATTGGTCTTCGAATGCGTCGACCGCCATCTTGTCGATCTTCGCATCAAGTTCTGCTTTCTTGATACCTTGCGCCTTGAACGAAAGTTTGATGTTCAAGCGTTGACCGAGCTCGATGATCGCTTGGACGAGTGACTCGACACCTTCAGCTGTCGTGCTTGCTGGAAGTCCGAGGTAACGCGCGATTTCTGCGTAACGTTCGTCAGCGATGAATGACTCATATTTCGGGAACGCCGCAAGTTTCGATGGGCGTGTCGCGTTGTAACGGATGACGTGTGGCATGAGAATCGCGTTCGTACGACCGTGTGGGACGTGGAACTCTCCACCGATTTTGTGAGCAATCGAGTGGTTGATACCGAGGAATGCGTTCGCAAACGCCATACCCGCCATCGTTGAAGCGTTGTGTACTTTCTGACGAGCTTCCGCATCGCTACCGTTTTCATAGGCTTTTGGTAGGTAGTCGAAGATCATCTTGATGGCGCGGAGGCAAAGTCCGTCTGTGTAATCATTCGCCATGACGGAAACATATGCTTCGATTGCGTGTGTCATGACGTCCATTCCTGTATCAGCCGTGATTGAAGCTGGGACGGTCATGACGAACTCAGGGTCGACGATGGCGACGTCTGGTGTGATCGCATAGTCAGCAATCGGATATTTCACGTTACGTTTTTTATCTGTGATGACAGTGAACGGTGTCACTTCAGAACCTGTACCAGACGTTGTCGGGATGGCGATAAACATTGACTTGTTACCGAGTGTCGGGAACTTATACGTCCGTTTGCGAATATCCATAAATTTCT